>JAGWAG010000070.1:2082-14215 GCA_021296535.1 Acidobacteriota bacterium
GGCACCAGCTTGTGCAGCGCGGCCATCGGGATCGCCCTCGCCACGCCCAGCAGGCGCAGATCCCAGAGACCGATCGTGCCGATGAGCAGCGAAAGGCCGAAGAAGTGCAGCGACTCGACAGTGGGCCAGCCCCACGACGTGTGCATGAAGTCGTAGATGCCGCTCTTCTGACCGATCGAGTTCAGCAGACCTTCCATCGCTCTCGTGTCTCAGTAGCTCGTGTCTCTGTAGAACGTGCGTCTCAGTACAGCAGGTGCGAGGCCAGCATGACCTTGGCGGTATAGGCCAGGAAGCGACCCGAGGTGATCACCGCCGCCCAGAGCGCGAGCGACACGCCGGCCAGTATCCGCGCCTTCCGGGGCGCCGGCGCCGCGTCGTAACGGGAATCGCCGAGCAACCCGCGCATCAGCGCCCTCATGATCCAGAGGGCGGCCGCGATGGCGACCAGCTTGAAGTAGAAGACCGGATTGGTCAGCGCCTTCGCCGGGTACGCCAGGAGCAGCAGCAGTCCCGAGACGGTGACCACGACCAGGCTCGCCCAGAGCACCGGCGTGAAGCGCCGCATGAGCGACCGCGGGACACCGGGAGCCACTCCCAGGATGCGCAGGTCCGTCGCCACGTGAATGCCGGTCACGAACGCCATTCCGATCGAGTGAAAGACCAGGCTCGAAAAGAACGCGGGCCCCGACTCCCGCATCCAGGTCGAGAAGCGCGTCTCTTCCAGCCAGATCAGTACGTCGACCAACGTCCCGAGGCCCTACGGCTTCTGCTCTTCGATCCAGGCGTTGAGCAACTCTTCCAACGTCCCGAGACCCTACGACTGCTGCTCTTCGATCCAGGCGTCGATCAACTCTTCCAGGACGTCCAGGGGCACCGAGCCGTTCTCCAGCACCGCGTCGTGGAACAGGCGCACGTCGAAGTCGGCGCCGAGCGCCTCTTCGGCTTTCCCCCGCAGCTCCCGGATCTTCAGTTCGCCCATCTTGTAGGCCAGCGCCTGGCCGGGCCAACTGATGTACCGGTCGGTCTCGGTCCTCACCTCGTGCAGGGAGAGCGCCGTGTTCTCGGCCAGGTAGTCGAGCATCTGCTGGCGCGTCCAGCCCAGAGCATGCACCCCGGTGTCGACGACGAGCCGGCAGGCGCGCCAGATCTCGTAGGTCAGGCGGCCGAAGTTGCTGTACGGGTCTTCGTAGATGCCGGCCTCGAGCCCGAGGTACTCGGAGTAGAGGCCCCAGCCCTCGCCAAAGGCGGAGAGGTAGTCGTGGCGCCGGAACTCTGGTCCGGCGTCGATCTCGGCCGCGATCCCATGCTGCAGGTGGTGGCCCGGCACCGCCTCGTGCAAGGTGAGCGCCTCCAGCGCGTAGAGCGGCCGGCTCGGCAGGTTGTAGGTGTTGACCCAGTAGATGCCGGGCTGCGTGCTGTTGTACGGAGCGGACACGTACCGGCCGGCGGTGTACTTCGGCGCCATGTGGTCCGGGACCGGCTCGACCGTGTAGGGGACCCGCGGCAAGGTCGCGAACAGGGACGGCAGTCTGCCGTCCATCTTCTTGGCGATCCAGGCGGCCCGCTCCAGCAGCTCCTGCGCGGTCTTGGGGTAGAAGCGCGGATCGGTGCGCAGGAACTCGAGGAACTCGGCGTAGGACCCCTCGAAGCCGGTCTCGCGGATCACCTCCGCCATCTCGGCTCGAATCCGCGCGACCTCGCTGAGGCCGATCTCGTGGACCTCCTGCGGCGTGACGTCGAGCGTCGTGAACCACCGCACCTGCTCCGCGTAGTACGCCTGGCCGTCCGGAAGGTCGGAGGCTCCGATGGTCTCCCTGGCGTTCGGCTGGTACTCGCCGACGAAGAACTCGTAGAACGCCTGGTAGGCCGGCACGACCGCCTCGGTGATCGCCGCCTCGGCATCGGTCAGGATCCTCTCGCGGTCCATCTCTCCCACCGACGCCGGCAGGTCCTCGAACGGCGCCCAGAAGGCGCTGTCCTGCGGCTCCTCGACGATGTGGGCGGAGATCGTGTCCTCGTAGCCTTCCAGGGTTACCCGCGGCAGGGTGAAGCCGCGGTCGATCCCGGCGCGCATGTGCGCCTGCTGCTGCTCGAAGTAGGCCGGGATCGCCCGCATCCTGGCGATGTAGTCATCGTAGTGGTCCGCCGTCCGGAACGGCATCGGGCGGTACATGCGGGCGAACCCCATGTGGAAGCCGGAGTCCGCGTTGAGCGGCATCTGGTAGCCGCCGAACTCGAACCCCTGCACGCTGCTGCGAAGCTGGCGCTCGAACATCCGCGCGTTGATCCGGTCCGCCGCGGTGAGCCCGCCAGTGTCGATCTCCTCGAACCGCCGGAGCAGATCCCGCCGCCGTTCGACCCTGCGCTCGATCGCCTCCAGGCTGACGTCGGCCAACTGGTCGTTCCGGCTGTGGTCGCCGACACTCGTCGCGAACTGCGGACTCTCCACGAGCCGAGCCGCCCAGTCCTCGTCGAACAGGGCGTAGAGCTGTTCGCGGGCGTCCGGAGCCGCGTCCGGAGCCTGAGCGCAGGCGACTGCCAGAGCCAGTGCCGCCAGCACGGGGGCCGTCCAGTTCGGTCGAATTCGGCTCATCGGAAACGGCAACCCTATCGAAGCGCCAAAGGCGACCGCGGAGCCAACCGGCTGCTACGATCCCCGCCCGCGCGTGAAGAAGAAACTGCTCGCACTCCTGCTCGCACTCCTCGCGGCCGGCGCCTCCGCCGCGGATGCCTCCACCCTCGAACTCCGGCCCGGCGATCGGGTCTGCCTCGCGGGCAACACCTTCGCCGAGCGCTTTCAGCTCTTCGGTTACTTCGAGAGCGGTCTGCTGGCCGCCTTCCCGGAGCTGGACCTCTCCGTCCGCAACCTCGCCTGGTCAGCGGACGAGGCGGCGCTGCGCCCGCGGCCGCTGGACTTCGGCGCCGTCGACCGCCACCTCGAGGCTCAGGGAGCGGACGTCGTCCTCCTGTTCTACGGCGCGAACGAGTCGTTCGCCGGGAACCAGGGCCTGCCGGCGTTCCGGAACGACCTCGGACGGCTGCTGCGGCATGTCTCGAAGCAGATCTACAACGGCGCCGAGCCACCGCGGGTGGCCCTGGTCGCGCCGATACCCCAGGAGGCCCTCCCGGACGGTCGCGGTCTCGACGCGGCGTCGGTCGAACGTCGCAACGCGGAGCTGCGGCTCTACGCGGAAGCGGCCGAAGCCGTTGCGGCGGAGAACAGCGTGCCCTTCCTCGACATCTTCGAGGGAGTCGCGGCCGCGTTTGCCGGCGAGTCGGCGCCCCTGACGATCAACGGCGTGCACCTGAACGAAGCCGGTTACTGGTACGCCTCCCGCGCGCTGCTCAAAGCGCTCGGCGCGCCGTCGCCTGGAACGGTCGTCGCCTCGGCCGGGGGCGGCGCGGGACTTGAGGTCCGCCCGCCGGTCCTCCCACCGGGGCCCGGGGGGAATCCGGCAGGCCTCCGAATCAGCGTCCGCGATCTGGCTCCCGGCTACTACGCCCTGCGGCGCGGCGACGTTACGTTGGCCTCCGCGAGCGACGGAGACTGGGCGCGGGGGCTCGACCTTCAGGCGTCGTCGCTCATCACCAGCCTGGTGGAGGCCGGCGACGGCCTGCGCCAGGTCGTGCTCCGCAAGGGCCGGCTGTTCTTCGACCGCTACCGCGCCGTGAACGGCTACTACATCTACGGCGGACGCAAGGAACCCTTCGGCGTTCACTCGTTCCCGCCGGAGATGGTTCGCTTCGATGAACTTGTCGGCGATCTCGACGACGAGGCCCGCGACCTTGCGCGCTCGGACGAAGCCTGGCGACTGGAGCGCGTCGACCGATGAACCGGGTTGCTCTCACTGCCGGCCTCGCCGCGGCACTCGTTCTCGGCCCGACGGAAGCGCAGGAGGTCGGCGACGAGGAACCGAACCGGGGCGGCACGGCGCGCTACGAGGCGCTCGATCCCGCCTACGCGCTGGAGAACCTCCACGTCGCCGAGGGTTACGAGGTCTCCCTGTTCGCGTCGGAGCAGGAGTTTCCGATCGGCAATCCCGTGTCCATGACGTTCGACTCGAGAGGCCGGCTCTGGGTCGCGACGATGCCGTCCTATCCGCAGCGCCTTCCCGACGAGGAACCAGACGACAGGATCGTGATCCTCGAGGATCGGGACGGCGACGGCCGAGCCGATCACCACACGGTCTTCGCGCGCGGCCTCCACCTGCCCACGGGCTTCGAACTCGGCGACGGCGGCGCCTACGTGGCCCAGCAGCCGAACCTGATGTTCATCGAAGACACCGACGGCGACGACGTGGCGGACCGCTACGAGGTCATCCTCCACGGCTTCGGCACCGAGGACAGCCACCACTCGATTTCGGCCTTCACGTGGGGACCGGGCGGCGCGCTCTACTTCCAGGAGGGCACCTTCCACCACAGCCAGGTCGAAACTCCCTACGGCCCGGTGCGGCTGGTCGACGCCGGCGTCTTCCGCTACAAGCCGAACCGGTTCCAGCTCGAGGTCTTCGTCTCCTATCCGTTCGCCAATCCGTGGGGGCACATCTTCGATCGCTGGGGACAGAACTTCATCGCCGACGCCTCCGGCGGCGCGAACTACTTCGGCGCGCCGATCACCGGCAACGCTCCGTATCCGACCAAGCGGCGACGCATGAAGGTGTTCACCTCGATCGTCCGGCCGACTTCCGGCTGCGAGATCATAAGGTCGCGCCACTTTCCCGACGAGGCCCAGGGCAACTTCCTCGTCAACAACACGATCGGCTTCCAGGGCATCAAGCAGCACCGGGTGATCGAGGAGGACTCGGGCTTCACGTCGGAGGAGGTCGAACCCCTCCTCTACTCGACGGACATCAACTTCCGGCCTGTCGACCTCCAATTCGCGCCGGACGGCTCGCTCTACCTGGTCGACTGGTTCAACCCGTTGATCGGCCACATGCAGTACTCGCTGCGCGACGAGCGGCGGGACCACGACCATGGCCGCGTCTGGCGGGTGCGCCACAAGTCCAGGCCGCTGCTGGAGCCGCCCGAGATCGCCGGCGCGACGGTGCCGGAGCTCATCCGCCTGCTGGAGAGCTACGAGGACCGCACCCGCTACCGGGTCCGCCGCGAACTCCGCGAGCGCCCGCGGGCCGAGGTGCTGGCGGCACTCGGCGCCTGGCTGGAGGAACTCGACGATCGCGGCCGCGGCGGTTCGGGCGCCGCCGACGTCGATCCCGACCCGGAACTCGAACACCACCGGCTCGAGGCGCTCTGGCTCTACCAGAACCTCAACGTCGTCGAACCGGAACTGCTGAACCGCATGCTGGACTCCCCCGAACCCCGGGCCCGGGCGGCCGCGACCCGCGTGGCCCGCTTCTGGCGGCACGAACTGGACGATCCCCTGGCGCTTCTGGCCGCCCAGGTCGAGGACCCGTTCCCACGCACTCGCCTGGAGGCCCTGCTTGGGCTGAGCTACCTCGAATCCGAACCCGCCGCCCTGGCCTCCCTCGAGGCGATCGACCACCCAACGGACTACTACCTCGACTACGTTCTCGCCGAAACGGTGGACACTCTCGAGGACTGGTGGCTGCCGGCGCTCGAATCGGAGCGCGAACCGCCGCTCCTCGACACCCTGTCGCCAACTCAAGCCGGCTACTTGCTGAGCCGGCTGCCGACCCGGAAGCTGGAGCGGCTGCCATCTCATTCGTTGACCGACCGCGCAGTGATCCACCGCGCCGACGCCGGCATGGAACGCCAGCGCCAGGCCCTGGCGAACCTCACCGCAGGCACGAGCCGCTTCGTGTCCCTCACACCCGCCGTGCTGCTGGTCGGCGAACTGCAGCGCCTGGACGCCGTCCACCCGCCCGAACCGGAGACCGTGGACCGGATCGTCCTGCACCTGCTCGAGCAGGACGCCGCGACGCTTCGCGCGTCTCGCCGCGAACTCCAGGACCTCGCCAGCGGTGCGACGAGGCGCAAGGTGAGGAGCGGCGCGATCGCGGCCCTGGTCGCCGCCACAGGCGACGTATTGCAGGGCGGCGTCCTGCCCCGCAGACCGACTCCCGATCAACTGATCGACTGGCTCCACGGCGTCGACCAACTGCCTCCGGCCCTTCGCGGTGACGCCTACGCCCCCGTCGCCTCGCTCTTCGACGACCGCGGCGGACCGGGCCGGCAACGGGTGCTGGAAGCGGCCGTGCGCACGCTCTCCGGCATCACCGCGAATGCGGGACGCAGCTTCGAGCGGCTGGCAGGCCTGGCCACCGATCCGGCAATCGGCCTGGCCGCGCTCGAGGGGTTGGGGGAACTGACGGCCGAGGCGCCGGACGCATGGCCCGCGGCGGGCAGCGAGGAAGCCCTCGCCTCGCGGATCGTCAACGCACTCGAGAACGCCGACCGCCGGGAACTGGTGTCGCCACGGTTCCGCCGCATCCACGACTTGGGGCTCCGGGTCGCCGACCGGCTGATCGAGCGGTCCGACGGCGAGAGCTTTGGCGACCTGCGCGAGGAAATCGTCAACCTCGGAGCGGCGATCGTCACCCTGCGGCCGGTCCCCCACCAGATGCTCTTCGACCTCGAGGAGTTCACCGTCCGCGCCGGCGGACCGGTCGAGATCACCTTCGAGAACATCGACGTGATGCCCCACAACGTCGTCGTCACGCGACCGGGGGCGCTAGAGGAAGTGGGCCGTGCAGCCGATGCCGAGGCGGAGCGCAACCCGGCCACAGCCGAGGCCTCGGGCTACGTTCCCAAGACGCCTCTCGTCCTGTTCAAGACCGGTCTGGTCCAGCCGGGCGGCACCGAGGTCCTGCGCTTCACCGCTCCGACGTCACCCGGCCTCTACCCCTTCGTCTGCACCTTCCCCGGCCACTGGATCCTGATGAAGGGGACGATGCGGGTGGTCGAGCGGCTCGACGGCACCGCGGTCACCCGCTACGCCGCACCGCGCCTCGCTCCCGACGTACCACAACGGACGTTCGTCGCCGACTGGAGCTTCGACATGCTGGAAACCGACGTCCGCGATCTGATGGCGGCTCCGCCCGCCGATCAGGAGCAGCTCGACCACGGCCGGCGTCTCTTCATCGAGACCGGCTGTGCCACTTGCCACCAGCTCGGCGGCGCCGGCGGCGAGATCGGTCCCGCCCTGGACGACGTCTCCGGACGGTTGACCGCTCTCGACACGCTGCGGCACATCCTCGAACCCTCGGACGAGGTGGCAGAGGACTACCGCACGTTCCTGGTCGAGACACGCGACGGCCGCTTCATTTCCGGGCTACTCGCCTCCGCCGACGACCGCTCCGTTCGCATCCGTTCCAACCCCCTGGACCCGAACCACATCGAGACGATTCCGCGCGAGGACATCGAGAGTCTCGACGAGTCCTCGCTCTCCCCTATGCCGAGCGGTCTGCTCAGCACCCTTCAACCGTCCGAAGTCCAGGATCTGATCCGCTACGTCCTGAACCCGCCGTGATCCACAAGTGCAGCCGGCTGCCCGTCTTCCTCCTGTCCGCCGCGGCCGCGGCCGGCGCGCCGGCGGCGGCTCAGCACGGCGCCGTCGGCGGCGAGTGGCGGGAGTACGGCGGCGATGCCGGCGGCACGAAGTACGCCCCGCTCGGCCAGATCCACCGCGGCAACGTCGGGGATCTGGCGATCCGCTGGCGCTGGGAATCGCCTGACAACGCGATCGCGGAACCGGGCGGGGAACGGAGCATCGTCGCATTCGAGTCAACGCCCCTGATGAAGGGTGGCGTCCTCTACTCCAGCACGTCCTTCAGCCAGGCGGCAGCGATCGATGCCGAAACCGGCGAGCAGCTCTGGGTGTACGACCCGAAGAGCTACCTGTCCGGCCGCCCCCCGAACAACGGCTTCCTGCATCGCGGCCTCGCCTGGTGGACAGACGGACGGACCGAGAACGTCTACCTCGCCACCGGCGACGCGCGCCTGATCGCGCTCGATCCGGCGACGGGGACACCGCGCAGGAACTTCGGCGACGCGGGCACCGTCGACCTTACGGCCGGCATCCGTTCGCTCAACAACCGCTCCGACCAGTACGGACACACCTCGCCGCCTACCGTGGTCGGCGACGTGGTCGTCATCGGCTCGTCGGTCATGGACTGGGCGCCGCAGCCGGAATGGCCGCCCGGCGACGTCCGCGGTTACCACGCTCGTACGGGCAAGCTGCTGTGGACCTTCCATACGGTCCCCCGCCGCGGCCAGTTCGGCTACTCGACCTGGGAGAACGGCTCCGCCGAACGGGTCGGCGGCGCCAACGTCTGGGCGCCGATGACCGCCGATCTGGAACTCGGCTACGTCTACCTGCCGGTCAGCGCTCCGTCGAACCACTTCTACGGCGGCCACCGCAAGGGCGACAACCTGTTCGCGAACAGCATCGTCTGCCTCGACGCCCGGACCGGTCGCCGCGTCTGGCACTACCAGGTCGTCCACCACGACATCTGGGACTTCGACCTCCCGGCGCCGCCCAATCTTGTCGACATCACGGTCGGCGGGCGGGAGATCCCGGCCGTCGCGCAGGTCACCAAGCAGGGTTGGGTCTTCGTGTTCGACCGGCGAAACGGCAGACCGGTGTGGCCGATCCATGAGGTGCCGGTCCCCCAGTCGTCCGTCCCCGGCGAGCGAACCGCGCTGACCCAACCGCGGCCGACGAAGCCGCCGCCCTTCGACCGGCTGGGAATCGAGCCGGAAGATCTGGGCGACGGTGCCGAGGCGGTGCTCGCCGACGTCGACTGGGGGCCGATCTACACGCCGCCGTCCACTCGCGGCGCGGTGATCTCCCCCGGGCTGGGCGGCGGCGCGAACTGGGGCGGGGCCGCCTTCGATCCGACCCGATCGAGGCTGTTCGTCCCGGTCCAGGGGGTCGTCCCCTTCCTCATCCGCCTCTACCGGACCGCCATCCCCGAGTACTACCTGTACGAGTCGGGCATCCTGACCGCCTCCGGCAACCGCTATCTGCTGAAGCCGCCCTGGGGCCACATCACCGCCTACGACCTCGACCGCGGCGAGATCCTCTGGCAGCGCGCGAACGACGGGTTCAACGGCTATGCCGGCACGGCGTCTGTCCTCGCGACCCAGGAACTCCTGTTCTACGCCAACCGGTCCCGGCCGGTGCTCACCGTGCTCGACGCGGCGAACGGCGACGTGCTACGGACCATTCCGCTGCCGGGACGGGCCTCCGGCGTACCGATGAGCTACACCGCCTCCGGCCGCCAATACGTCGTCGTCGCGATCGGCGCCAACGGCGACGATGCCGAATTGGTTGCGCTTTCCCTGGCCAGTGACCTGCCCGAGCAACTTCCGGGCACCCTGGGATTCCCGATCACGACGGCCGCGGCCCAGGAATCAGACGGCGAAATCACACTGAGCGTGGTTCGCGTCGGCGGCAGCGACGGCGCGGTCGCCGCCCTTGTGCGGACCTCGGGCGGCTCCGCCACGGCGCGGGCCGACTACGAACCCGTCGCCCGCACCCTCGCCTGGGGCCACGGCGATTCGGCCCCCCGGACGTTCACGCTCCGGCTGCTCGGATGGAGACGATCGAACTCGAACTTCACGACCCGCGCGGCGGCGCGGACCTCGGCGAAGCCCGCATGGTCCTCACGATCGACGAGGCCGACACCGGCCCGACCGAGCCGATCGAGCAGTGTGTCGCCGACGCCACGACCTTGTGCCTGAACGGTGATCGCTTCCGGGCACGCGTCCGCTACGCCACCGACAAGGGCGAAACCGGCCTCGGCAACGGCGTCCTCCTGACCGGAGACACCGGCTACTTCAGCTTCTTCGACGCCTCGAACGTCGAGATCGTGGTGAAAGTTCTCGACGGCTGCGAGGCGAACGGCAAGTACTGGCTCTACGCCACGGGCCTCAGCGATCTTGAGGTCGAGCTGGAAGTGGCCGACCCGGTCACTCAAACCCGCCACGCCTACACGAGTCCGCCCAGAGAGGCGTTCCTTCCCGTCGCCGACACCAAGGCGTTTGCCTGCGAGTAGAGGCAGCAAGCGACCAGCGCTACCGTGGCGGTAGCTGACCCAGGCGGTCGAACGCCTCCATCTGGACCTTGGCCTCTTCACTGCGCCCCAGGGCATCGAGCACCCGGGCGTAGTTGAACCGGAGCGGGGCGTTGCCCTCGAGCCCCAGCTCGAGTGCTCGCTGCGGCCGCCTTCGGCGGCGATCATGCCGAGGAGGGCGTGGGCCTCGCCAAGATCGGGATCAAGGGCCACAGCCCGCTCAAGCGCGGTCGCGGCGTCCTGGGCGCGCCCACCGGTGTGCAGGAACATCCCCTCCAGGTAGTGGTGCTCGACCCGGTCGGGCTCAAGCCGCCGCGCCGCGGCAACGCTGGCCGCCGCTTCGCCTGTGCGGCCCATCGAGAACAGCACCTTGGCCCGCAGGGAGTGAACGTCCGCGGCCCGCGAATCGTCCCGGCTTCCCGGCAGACCGGCCAGACGCTTGAACGCGGCTTCGAGGTCGCCCGCCGCCGCCAGCCGTTGCGCCTCCGACAGGGCCGAGGTCGCCTCGGCGGAAGCCGTGCTCTCGACCTCCGCGGCGCGTTCCCGTGCCTCCTGCAGCGATCGGTAGCGCTGGAGCGCGGCTTCGGCCCCCTCTCGGTCGCCAGCGGTGGCAAGCGTGCGTCCGAGGCGATACGCCACCTCGGGTACCTCCGGCGCGACTTGACCCGCGGCACGGAGATGTTCCAGCGCTTCCGGGTAGCGCGCTTCGGCCACGAGAAGATCCGCCGCTTCCAGGTGGACAACGACCGCGTCGCCGACTCCGCTGCGGAGGGCGCCCTGGAGATAGTCCAGAGCCTCCCCGCGCCGCTCCGGGTTGCGGGCCAGGGCGAGACCGCGGGCGAGCTCGAGACCGGGGCTCGTCAGGCTCTTCGCTCGAGCGGCGTCGACCGCCGCCAGCGCGTCGTCGGCCAGACCGTCGGCGAGCCGAAGCAGGGCCAACTGCTCGTAGATCTCGGCGTCCCCGATCCGCCGAGCCACCGCCTCCTCCAGCAGCCGGATCGCCTCGCCGGTGCGGTCGAGATCGCGAAGCAGCAGCGCCGGAACCAGGTAGGCCGACGCGGCATCGACGATGGCCGGGGTCTCGCCGACGCCAGGGTCGTCCGGCAGCAGCGACCGTGAGCGGGCGAAGGCGGCCAGCGCATCCTCTGTACGGCCGAGGGTCGTCAGTGCACCGGCAACCGCCAGTGCCGGCCCGAACTCCGCGGGCGCTCGCTCCACTGCCGCACGCGCCCGCGCCAGAGCCTCGACCGTGTCGTCCGACGCCGACTCAAGCTGGGCCGGAACGGTCTGGCCCGGAACAACCGCCGCGATGGCGACCAGCAGGAAGACGGCGAAGCCGGACACGGGCGGTCAGCGTAGCAGTCACTCCGCGGCGAACAGAGCCCTGAGCGCCGCGTCGAGAGTCAACCTGGGGCGCCACAAAAGGGCGCGGGAGTCAGCCTTAGCCCATCTTGAAGAAGCAGAGCTTGTTGCCGTTCAGATCCCGGACGTAGGCGCCGTAGAACGTAGGCACCCGCGTTCCGGGCCCGCCCTCGTCAGTGCCGCCCAGCTCAATCGCCTTGGCGTACAGCTTGTCGACGTTCTCCTCTGAACCCGCAGGAATCGCGACCATGTTGCCGTTGCCCGGCGTCGGCGCCTGCTTGTCGTAGGGGATGCAGATGGCGAGCATCGCCTGTCCCGGCCCCGTGCCGTAGAACTGGATCCGGTCCATGCCGAACATGCGGGCCGCTCCCAGTTCGCCCAGCAGTGCGTCGTAGAAGGCCATCGCCCGGTCCATGTCGCTCACACCGATCGTGCAGTATCCCAGCATTCTCAAGCTCCTTGTATCTGAACGCTTCGCCGCGATCAGCCGCAGCGGGCGCGGCGGAACATAGCAGCCCGGCTGAGCCGGCGGAGTGGACCGAGGGCCGGCGCACCCAGTGGCGGATACCGAACCGGGCTCAGCTCCCTTCGTCGCCTCCGACGTCCTCGATCAGGTCCGCGCGGCGAAGGTCCAGCTTCTCACCGGTGAAGCTGTCCAGCTTGTAGACCCAGGAGCCGTGGTAGTCGTTGAACTCCTGCATCTCCTCCGCCCGGTTCAGGATGTCCGCCTTCTCCTGGAGCTCCTCGTCCGGCGTGTCCCGCTCGATCTCCAC
>JAGWAG010000071.1 GCA_021296535.1 Acidobacteriota bacterium
CGTAGGCGTACTGCAGCGAACGGTCGGAGGAACGGCCCGGGTCGGTTGCGAGAAGCTCTGCCGCGCGATCGTACGTCTCGGCGTTCAGCCAGGCGAGCGCGAGCATCCGCCGGAGCGCCAGGTCGTCGGGCTGCTGCTCCAGCGCCGCGGACAGCGGCGACGTCGCCCGCTCGAACTGCCCGGCGTTGAAGCGGGCGACTCCCAGCGAGTACTGGACCCGCGGAAAGCCCGGGTCGACGGAGGCCGCCTGCTCGAAGTGATCGGCCGCCCGGGTGAAGCGCCGGGACTGCGTCGCCATCACGCCGAGATTGAACGACGCACGGGCCAGAGTCGTTCGCGCCGTTCGAGCGAGCTCCTCGCGAACCTCCGGAAAAAGGCCGGAGACAAGGGTCTCGCTGAACACGGACAGGCCGACGGCCGCGGCCGACGGATCCTTGCCATGCCCGTCGAGGTAGTTCGACATGCGATCTCGCGAACTCTCGGCCAGGGCAACCGCGAAGCGCTCGGCGGCCTCGAAGTGAGGCGCGGCCCGCGCTTCGTCGCCCGTGCGGCGGAGAGCCAGCGCGAGTTGGTAGTGGAGGCTCTCCATCTGGTTGGCATTGAACGAGCCGCCGTACCGACCCTCCGCCAGCTCGACGGCGCTCTCGAGCACGGTCGAGGCCTCCCGCGGCCGGTCGAGTCCGAGGAGAGCGCGGCCCAGATGATGCAGGGCGTTGGGGCGGGTGGACTCCGATTCCAGGGCGATCTCCAGCGAGGGCAGCGCCTCCTCGAAACGCCGGGCATCGACGAGCACCATTCCCAGGTAGAGGGAGTTCACTGGATCCTCCGGCGAGATGCGGCGTTCCTCCCTGAAACGGTCGATGGCCAGCTCGACGGCGTCCCGGCCGCGGTCCAGGAGCTCCACGGTCCCCAGATAGAAACGAGCCCGCGGCACGAGTGGTTCTCGTTCGATGGCCCGTTCGAGCGCCTCGCGGGCCCTGTCGTACTCCCCGTAGTCGCGATAGGTCCTGCCGATCAGAATCCAGGTCTGCGGAATCGGACGCTCCTCGGCCACCTCCTGCAAGAGCTTCTCGGCGGCCTCGGGACGCTCCAGGAGGAGGTAGCCGCTCGCGAGGGCAAACCGGGATTCCAGGTCTTCGGGCATCGCTGCCACAGCTCCCTCCAACTGCTGCACCGCGAGCTCCGGCTCGCCGCTTGCGTTGAAGGCCCGCGCCAGGAGCCGCACGGCACGGCCATCTCCCGAGCTGCGCGCGAGCAGGCGCCGCAGGTGGTCGGCCGCGCGTTCGGGCTCCCCGCGTTCGAGCGCGAGTTCGGCCAGGGCGAGCAGAGGGCGCCGCGCTTCGAGCGCCGAGACCAGTGCCCGCTCGTAGGCCGCCTCCGCCTCGGCCGGGGCGCCCGCGGCCCGATGCAGGTCGCCGAGCAGCAGCCAGCCTTCGAGCAGCGCCTCCCGGTAACAGCTCTCGGCTGCCTGCGGCTCGTCCCGGCGCAGCATGTTCTCGGCCTCGGCCAGGGCGCGTTGCAACGCGGCGTCCGGCGGCGGCTCATCCTGGGACTGCGTCGGCGCGGGTAGCACGGCGGCCAACGTCAGGGCCAGGGCCAGGGCCAGGGCCAGGCATGGTCGCCGCTTCGCGGCGCATCTTCCTCGGAAGCCGGCGGGGACGCCGGCGCACCCAGTGTGACGGCTCGTGCAAAGACCGGCGGGAACCCGGGTGGCGCGATCCGCGCCACGCGTGAACCAGTCCGTGCGCCCGTCTGTCGGGCGCACGGATGGCACGCCGGCGCACCCAGTGTGGCTCAGCGTTCCCTCCCGGCCCCCTCGCCGACGGCCAGGGTGGTCGAAACGAACGCGGTTTCGCGGGTCGCGTCGTCCCGCACGCCGACCGCGACCATGTTCAAGCCATCCGGGATGTCGACGTTGAAGACCAGGTCGAGAAGGCGCGTTTCGCGATCCGGCGGCGCCTCGACCTGAAACGTCCTGTCGTCCCGAACGACCTTCGAGGTGGCCGCATGGCGGCTGGCGACCAGCACCCTGATCTGGGCCATCTCCTTGTCTTCGACCGGCAGGAAGGCGACCCGGGCGGCCGGAACCATCACGTGGAGAGGCAGCCGCCGCTTGCCGCCGCCCGCCGCGCGCACCCGGCCGGCGCCGAGCCTCACGCCGAGCGGATTCTCGACCAGCCCGAGATAGAGCGCGCCGTCGAGTTGCTCGCTCAGTCGCAGATCGGAGCTCTTGTCGCGATACCCGCGGCGGTGACGAACCTGCAGGTTCCTGCCACGGACCCGTACGCGGATCTGGTGCTCGCCGCGGTCGCCGCCATGGGGCGGACGGTAGGCGAGGGAGTAGTAGCTGGCCATCTCGTCGACGATCTGCGCCAGCTCACCTCCGAACTGGTTGCGGTTGAAGATGGCGCGGCCACCCGTCTCGTCGGCGAGCACGGCCATGCCGTCGCGTTCGGCCTCGCGGATCGAACTGTTGAAGGGATTCGCGCCCAGGAAGTCGACCGACGGCTGCTCCGCGGCGCTCAGGAACCCGGCGCGGAGACCGCTCGTCTGGAGAGAGTAGATCGTCACGCGATTCGCGTTGGCGTGACGCGTGAGTTCGTGGAAGGCGGTGGACAGTTCTTCGACGGGCTGGAGCGAACGGAACCGGTCACCGGCCGGACACAGGCCGGTGATGAAGTCCTGCAGGTCCCTGCCCGGCGTCCGTTCGAGCGCGTCGCTGACGTAGAGCAACGTCTTGACGCCCGGCATCGCCGCCAGGAAACGCGCGGCGGTCGTCAGGTGATCGAGCGTGGCGGAGATTCGATCGCGGCCGGTGCGGGCGGCAATGTCGACCTCGGAAAGCGCCTGACGCACGAATGTTCCGCAGGGCGCCGGCGCCGAGTTCCGACGGCTGGCGCCCGAGGAAGCGAGCACCTTCGCGTCCTGCCAGAGCTGGTTCAACCTCCGCACCGCGAGCCGCTTCGCCTGCCGCGACTGACCGCCCATTCCCGGCGAGGCTTCGATGCGCGCGAGCGCCGCGTCGAGATCCTCGCGGCTGGACCCGAAGTAGGCCTCGGTGATGAGGTTGCGATCCTGGCGGAAGATGAGCACCCGCTCCGCGGGGAACCTCTCCTCGTCGAGGAAGGCTCGCAGGTCCTCGATGGCCTGCTTGCGACTGGCCGGGCCGAGGTGGAGCTCGTCGAAGTAGAGGACGAGATGCGCCGGTTCGGCCGCACCTTCCGTCGCGGCCGGTTCCGCCCCGGGTTCCGGATCGCCGGGCTCGCCAACGGGCCGGGCAGCGACGGCGTCGGTCACTTCGTTGAAGAAGTCAATCGTGACCGGATCGCCGTCCTCGCGCACCTCGAAGTCGTCCGGACCCAGGCCGGTGACGGGACGTCCCCGGTTGTCGCTGACCCAGACCTCGACGTTGACGAGCTGGACGTCGACGACCTCGCTGAAGGAGGGACGGTCGGCGTCCTGCGCCTGGGCGGCGACGACTGCCGGCCCGGCGGCTGCCACTCCCATGAGCAGGACCGGCACAAGCAGGGCGCGACTACTGCCAAGACTCTCAAGTGTCATCGTTCTCAGTCTACTTTCGCGGTCAGACAGGTTGTGGTTGAGTTGTGCCGCCCAGCCGGCGCAGCAGGCCGAAGAGCAGGGCCAGGAAGACCAGGCCCGCCATCGGCGCGACGAAGCCGGTCGCCAGCCGGTCTGCGCCGCCCGCCAGCCGTGCGGTCAGCCAGGGCATGGCCGCTCCGCCCGTTCCAGCAAGCGCGAATACCCAACCGGTGGAGCGCGACCGGCTGGAGGCGGTGAGTTCGGCGAGAAAGGAGATCGTGAGCGGAAAGAGGGGGGCCAGCCCGGCTCCGACCGCAACGGCCGACACCGCCACGACCTCCAGCGACCGGCCGCTCAGCAAGCCGACCAGCCCGACGCCCGCCAGCGCGATGCCGGCGCTGTAGAGCGCAGGCTCGGAGAACCGGCGCAGCAGCAGCGGCGCGAGCGCCCGGCTGGCGAGCAGCGCCGCCCAGAATCCCGACCCGATCCAAAGCGAAGTCGCGGCCCGTGCAGGCTGGAACTGGTCGGCCAGGCTGACCAGCCACCCACCGACCGCGTTCTCGATCCCCACGTAGAGGAACAGGATTGCCGCGATGATGGCGAGCGCCACGGTTATGCCCGCGGGCGTGGACGCCTGGTTCGAGTCGCCAGCACTTTCGGGGTCTGCCCGATACTGGGCACCGCCGAGAGCTCGGACCAACAGCAGGAGGACGAGTCCCGCGGCGACGGCCAGGACGACGAGCACGGCATCGCTCGAGGTTCCCCGCGGGCGCGCCGCGAACAGCAGAGGGCAAGCGACCGCGCCCGCGCCCCACGCCAGGTTGAGCGACGAGAGCGCCGCCCCTCGCCGCGTCGGCTGGGAGTGGGCGACGCGGAGGTTGGTGGCCGGAATCGCCAGCCCGAGCCCCAGGCCGGTGGCGGCAACCGCCCCGAGAGCGAGCGGCCAGGTCGCGATCGCCAGGGACAGCAACCCGACGGCGATCAGCAAATAGCCCAGCACCAGGCTGAGACCCTGCCGATAGCTGGACAGGAACGACCCGAGCGCGCTTGCCAGGAACTGAGCGACGAACAGCGGCGCCAGTCGATCCACGGGAAGACGCCACTCCCGGGACAGTTCGGGAAGCAGCGGGCCGAGAAGTACTGTGACCACACCCGTCAGCAGGAAGCCCGCGTAGAGCGGCACCCGCGCCGGCGTGACGCCGGCCGGTCCGGGCGATACGGGAGCCGGGTCAGCCATCGCCGGGGAGCGGGCCGGTCGAGTTCCGGACCACCATGGTCGGCTCGATCGTGATCGCGGCCGGCGAGTCTTCGCCGGAAGCACTCAGCTTGCGCAGCAGTTCGGCGGCTGCCCGACGCCCCATCTCGTGCAACGGCTGCCGCACGGTGGTCAGGCTGGGGTTCTGGAAGGCCGCGCTCAGGATGTCGTCGAAGCCGATGACGGAGACATCGTCGGGAATCCGCAGACCGTTCTCGACGATCGCGCGCATCGCGCCGATCGCCGAAATGTCGTTGAAGGCGAAGAGCGCGGTGAAGGGCACACCCACCGCGAGCAGTTTCTGGCCGAAAATGTGTCCCTCGCGGTAGCCCTCCTCCGGCGAGAACTGCTCACCGGCCGGCCCTCCCGAGAGCTGCAGGGTCAGCCGCGGGTCGATCTCGAGGCCGAGATCCGCCGAGGCCGCGACAATCGCCTGCCACCGCGATTCGGTGTCCGCCGAGTGGGCGTGGCCCTTGAAGAATGCGATGCGGCGATGGCCGAGTGTCGCGAGGTGGCCCAACGCCAGCCGAGCGGCCATCTCGTGGTCGATCACCACGTTGGTCACGCCTTCGATCTCGCGGTGGCCGGCGACCGCGACCGCCGGCAGAGCCAGGGCCTGCTCGATCGGCGTGTTGACCAGGATCAGCCCCTCGACCGAGCGTTCCGTGAGAAGTTGCAGGTAGTCGTCGAAAAGGTCGGGCTTCGAGTGGTGGCCGGCCACCAGGTAGAAGTAGCCCTCCTGCAGGAGCTGATCCTCGATACCACCCAGGACGCCCGCCGCGTAACCCTCGCTGATCTCCGGCAGAAGGACGCCGACCGCGAACGTGCGCTGGCGCCGCAGCGACCGTGCGATGAAGTTGGGGCGGTAGCCGAGCTCCTCTGCCGCGGCACGGACGCGATCCTGAGTCCCCGGAGGGATCCCCCTGGCGGCCGGCGAGCGGTTCATCACCAGGGAAACGGTGGTCGGCGACAGACCGAGATGGGCCGCCACGTCCTTGAGCCGGACGGGTCTCCCGGAGTTCGGCTCGCCCCCGGGAGTTCTGTTTCCTCTGGCAGGACTCATCTTTCGTCGCTTGCTCTCACGCGCTCCTCCCGCCCCGGCGCCAGGGCCGGGTCGGGAATGGGGCTGTTCACTGGGTGCTTGACAAGGCTACGCGTCGTGTGCAGACTCAGGCTAGCATGCTAAAACGATTTAGTCCGCCCCTCCCGTCTGCAGCGGGAGTTCGCCGGGCGTCTTGCGCGGCTACCGGCTAAATCGGTTTACCCGTCAAGGAGGAACACTGTCCATGGCTCGAAGACTCGCTCTCATCCTCATCCTCACGCTGCTGGCGGCGCCGCTCGCGGCGCAACGGTTCACGGCCAGCATCCGCGGCACCGTCACCGACCCGAACGGGGACGCCCTGCCCGGCGCCACGGTAAACCTGGAGGGCACCGAGACCGGTCTCAACCGGACGACGTTCACCAACGCCTCCGGCATCTACACCTTCGGCGATCTGCCGGTCGGCGCGTACGAGATCACGTTCACCCTGGACGGCTTCAAGGCATCCGTGGTCAGCGACATCGCCCTGCACGTCGCCGACGTGCGAGAGGTCAGCGCCGCACTCGAACTCGGTGACGTGTCCGAGACGATCACGGTCGAGTCCGAGGCGATTGCCGTGGACACGCTGAGCGGCGAGGTTTCCGGCCTGGTCAGCGGCGAGCAGATCCGCGAGCTGCCGCTCAACGGACGGAACTTCGTCCAGCTCACCCTTCTGCAGCCGGGCGTCAGCGCTCCCGAAGGCTTCGACACGAAGAACAAGGGCCTGCTGGCCGGCGTCGACCTGTCGATCAGCGGCAGCGGCACGACCGGCAACATGTGGACCGTCGACGGCGCGAACAACAACGACGTCGGCTCGAACCGCACGATCCTGATCTACCCCTCGGTCGACGCGATCGAGGAGTTCAAGATCCACAGCAACAGCTACAGCGCCGAGTTCGGCGGCGCCGGCGGCGGCCAGATCAACATCGTGACCCGCGGCGGCACGAATCAACTCCGCGGCAGCGCCTTCATGTTCATGCGGGACGACTCCTGGAACGAGACGAACTACTTCCTCGAGCAGGCCGGGCTGGACACCGAGCCGCTCGACCGCCAGGACTACGGCTTCACCCTCGGCGGCCCGATCAAGCAGGACAAGCTCCACTTCTTCCTCTCCGGCGAGTGGAACCAGGAAGAACGCGGCATCGCCCGCTCCGGCTTCGTTCCCACCGCCGCCGAGCGCGCGGGCGACTTCACCGGCCCGTCGATCCCGGGGTGCACCCCGGCCATCCCGACCGATCCGACCACCGGCCAGCCCTTCCCCGGCAACGTGATTCCCGGGGATCGGATCAACGCCGGCGGTCAGGCCATGCTCAATCTCTACCCGCTTCCCAACGTGACGCCCGTGGCCGGCAGTTGCAACAATTGGGTCGAAGCCGTCGTCACGCCGATCGACTGGGAACAGGCGAACCTGCGGCTCGACTACGACGCCACGGACCGCACCCGGTTGATGCTGCGCTACACCCAGGACACCTGGCTGAACGGCGCACCGAACGCCGGTGAAGCGAACGGCCTGTGGGGCGACGACCCCTACCCCGCCGTCGACACGAACTGGGACCAGCCCGGCCACTCCCTGGTGGCGCAGCTCAGCCAGACGATCGGCGACGACAGCGTCAACACGGTGACCTTCTCCTACTCGGGCAATGAGATCAGCCTCAGCCGGGGCGGCACCAACCCCGGACTGAACAGCCAGATCAACGCGGCGATTCCCGCGGCCTTCGGCGGCAAGACGGGCGGCGCCGACCGCAGCCACCCGGTGTTCTGGGGCGCCGCCGGCTACGGGGCGCTGTGGAACATCGCGCCCTGGGAGAACAAGCAGGACCTGATGGTTCTCAAGGACGACTACTCCCAGGTCTTCGGCAAGCACTGGCTCAAGGTGGGCGCCCTCTACAGCGAGAACAAGAAGAAGGAGTACATCGGCGGCAGTTCGGCTTCCGAGACGCCGCAGTTCTGGGGTCCGAGCACCGGCCACAACGGCTGGGGCGCGAACACCGGCAACCTCCTCGCCGACTTCCTGCTCCAGGACATGACGTTCGGCTATGCGGAAAACTCGCACCAGCCGGATCCGGAGCTGAACTGGGAGGACGTCGAGTTCTACATCGCCGACACGTGGCAGGCCAACCCCCGCCTCAGCGTGGACTACGGGGTCCGCTACTCGAACTACAAGTGGCCCTACGCCAGCGACAACCTGCTCACGACGTTCGTACCGGAACTGTTCGATCCGGCCCTGGGCGGCGACCCGTGCAACGGCCTGGCCCAGGTGCCGGGAACCGACCCCTGCGGCGACGCGGGCCTGCTGGGCGGATCGCCCGGTCCCGGCCGCGGGCTGGTCGACAGCGACACGGACAACTTCGCGCCGCGCCTCGGCATGGCCTACGACCTCTTCGGCAACGGCAGGAGCGTGGTCCGGGCCGGCTTCGGTCAGTTCTTCCAGCGCGACCGCGTGAACATCCAGCTCGAGTTCGCGGGCAACCCGCCCTTCCGCTCCAGCATCAACGGCATCCGCAAGCTCGACGAGCCGCCGGAGGCATGTGCAGATTGCGGCCTCGGAAGGCCGATGTCGGGCATCGCCCCGGATTTCCAGACGCCCTACAACCTGCAGTTCAACGTGGCCTGGGAGCAGCGGCTCGGCCGCAGCAGCACGATCGAAGTCGCCTACGTCGGCAGCCGCGGGCGTCACCTCACGCGACGCTCCGACATCAACCAGGTGGCCTCGGGCGACAACAACGGCAACGGCATCCCCGACCGCCTCGAGTACGTGACCGCCCCGGAGGGTGACGGCGGTGCCGGCGTTCGCGGTGCGTTACGACCGTACGCCGTCTTCGGCGACGCCAACATCCTGTTCTGGGAATCGAACGGCCTCTCCGAATACGACAGCCTCCAGACGCAGTTCGTGCACCGGTACGGCACCGGCTCGCAGTTCCAGGCCTCGTACACCCTGGCGAGCTTCAAGGCCAACGATCCGCTCAACGACGCGGGCGCCGGCCTGTCCGCCAGTGCCATCACGGACCGCGAGAACCCCGATCTCGACTTCGGCAACGCGGGCCTGCATCGGGATCACGTGTTCAGCGCCAACGTGATCCACAACCTGCCCAGGCTCGAGAACCAGAGCAGCCTCGTCCGAGGGTTGTTCGGAGCCTGGCAGCTCAGCGGCATCGCCCAGTACTCCTCGGGGCAGGCCCTGACCGTAAGGACCGGAAACCTGACCGGGGTCAACGGCGCCGGCGGCACCGGGTACACCGAGAACATGCGACCGCTCCTCACGGGGGCCTCGTGCAGCGGCAGCGGCCTGCAGGTGATCAATCCCGACGCCTTCACGCTGGTCGGCTGGCAGCTCGGCACGCTCAGCGGTACCCGGCCCGGCCAGTGCGAAGGCGCGGATTTCTTCCAGGTCGACTTCTCGCTGACCAAGAACATCCGCATCACCGACCGCGTGACCGGCCAGTTCCGGTTCGAGGTCTTCAACGTGACGAACCGCGACAACTTCGTGGGCATCAACTCGGTGATGAACCCGAGCAGCGTGACCTACGACAGCGAAAACGCCGCGGAGAGGACGACGATCACCGGCTACACCCTGCCGGCCAACTTCGGCGAAGCCCAGGCGGCCCGCGATCCGCGGCAGATTCAGTGTTCTAGAGACAGCCACGGAACGCGGACCAGACGGCCGGCCCGGCCGCGCCCGTCTGGTCCGCGCTTCGCCTAACCCGCCGTGACGGCGGCGGGTCCGTCGCATGCAGCCCCCTTCACCGCCAACGCAAAGGAAGCTGAACGTGGTTCGACGACCCCGCGCCGCGACGACTGGTCTTCTCACTCTTGCGCTGGCAGCTGCCTTCGCCGTTCCCGGCTCGGCGCAGCAGGCCCCGAACTCCGAGGTCCGCCCGGAACTCTGGCCTGAACTGACTCCGC
>JAGWAG010000072.1 GCA_021296535.1 Acidobacteriota bacterium
TGCGCACCGCGTTCAGCCAGCGGCGCAAGACCCTGGTCAACAACTTCCGGCCGAGCGTGGGTCGGCCCGTTGCCGAGGCGGCCCTCGCGGCGCTGGACTTGCCGCCCAGTGTGCGGGCCGAGAGCCTGGGCCTTGCCGAATTCGTCGGGCTGTTTCGAGCGATGGCGCCGCCCGACCTGGCCGAGCCAACTAGCTGCATATAGCCATATTCGACTGAATGGGCTACAATCGTGTGCCCGTGCATGTTCCCTCCATGGCTGGTGGTCGAGGGCGGCGGTGATCCGCTCGGATGATGGCGTCCGGCGGTTCGGTCTGGGCGGGCTGCCGACGGGCAAGAGTGTCGAACTGTTCGGGCTCCTCCTGCTCGCCCTGGGCGCGCTGCTGCTGCTCAGCCTGCTGAGCTACCACCCGAGCGACCCCAGCTTTCTTCGCAGCGGCGCCGACTCCGGCGAGACGAGCAATCTGATCGGCCCGGTCGGCGCCCAGGTCGCGGCCGGCGGCTACGGGGTGCTGGGACTTGCGATCGTGGCGGTCGCGTTGGCGGTTCTGGCTTTGGGTTACCGGCTCGTCCGTGCGCGGGGCGGTCTTCCATCGCTGCTCCAGGGGGCCGGCATTGTCGTCGCGCTGGTCGCCTTGCCAACCCTGATCGATCTCGCTGTCGGGGAAGTGCAGATCCGCGGTGAGCCGCTGATCGCCGGCGGTCTCGTGGGCGCCGCGATCTCCGGCGGCGTTCAGAGCCAACTGGGAGTGATCGGCACCACGGTGATCGCCCTGTTCGGACTCGTGTTCGGCGTCGCCCTGACCATGCGAGGCAGCCTCGAGGAGTGGCTGGTCGGGACAGTGAGCCGGCTGAAGGAACTCGTTGTTCTCCTCCGGACTAAACTGAGCCGCGGTCCCAGGACCGCCAAGGCGAAAAAGCCCGGGCGGGCGAAGAAGACGGCCGCCGCCGACTCGCCGCTTCGGGAACTCCCGCTTCGCAGGTCGGTGCCCGGGAAGCAGATCGAGGCGGTGTCCGGTCCGCCGGCGGCGTCGGCTCCTCCCGTGGCGGTTGCGAAGGTGAACTCGCCGGTTTCCCAGACAGGCAACGGGGCGAGCGCGGAGACGGCCGAGAGTCCGGAACTGCCGCCGATCGAGTTGCTGTACTGCGAAGAGGTCAACTCGGAGGTCGACGAAGACGAAGTCCGCGAGCTTGGCGAACTGATCTGCGCTCGTTGTGCGGAGTTCGGTGTCGAGGGAACGGTCGAGGGGATCAGTCCCGGTCCGGTGATCACGGTCTTCGAGTTCCAGCCGGCGCCGGGCGTCAAGGTCGCCCAGATCGTCAATCTGCAGGACGATCTGGCTCTCTCACTGAAGGCGGAAGCGATCCGGATCGATCGCATGCCCGGCCGCTCCACGCTCGGTATCGAAGTGCCGAACAAACGGCGAACGGTCATCCCGCTGGGGCGCCTTGTGGACGCTCCCGAGTTCCGGGAGAGCGAGTCGCCGCTGACGATGGCCCTGGGTCGGACCCTGCGTGGCGAGCCGTACTACGCGGACCTGACGAAGATGCCGCACCTGCTGGTCGCGGGCGCTACCGGCGCCGGCAAGAGCGTCGGCCTGCAGGGAATGCTGACTTCGATCCTGTACAAGGCGCGAAGCGATCAGGTCCAGTTCATCCTGATCGATCCGAAGCGGATCGAACTGGGGGTCTACGCCGACATTCCGCACCTCAAGACCGCGGTCGTTGTGGAGCCCAAGCAGGCCGCGAACGCGCTTCGGTGGGCGGTGGCGGAGATGGAGCGGCGCTACCGGCTGCTGGCGGAGGTGCACGTCCGATCGATCGCCTTCTACAACCAGGCGATCGCGGATCCGGAAGTGGCCCGGCGCCTGCGGCTCCGCGATGAAGACGCGGACGAACCTGTCGAGCCGCGCGAGTTCGAGCCGCTTCCGTACTACGTGATCGTGATCGATGAGCTGGCCGACCTGATGATGGTCGCTTCGTCCGAGGTCGAGACCTCGATCGCGCGGCTTGCCCAGATGGCCCGGGCCGTCGGAATCCACCTGATCGTCGCCACCCAGCGCCCGTCGGTCGACGTGCTGACCGGAACGATCAAGGCGAACTTCCCGTGCCGGCTCTCGTACGCCGCCGCCACGCGACACGACTCGCGCACGATCCTCGATCAGGTCGGAGCGGAGAAGCTGCTTGGCAAGGGCGACATGCTGTTCATGCCGCCCGGCAGTGGCCGCACGATCCGACTGCACGGCGCCTACGTCACCGAGCAGGAGACCGCGGCGCTGGTTCGATGGCTCAAGCGCCAGGGCCAGCCCAATCTGGATCCGGCGGTGCTGGAGCCGCCGGCGGAAGACCGGGCGGCTGCGAATGGTGAGCACGGCGGCGGAGACGCGCTCTACGACGAAGCGGCGCGATTGGTCGTCTCGGAACGGATGGGTTCGGCGAGTTTCCTGCAGCGTCGTATGAGGGTCGGTTTCTCCCGTGCCTCCCGCCTGGTCGACCTGATGGAACAGGACGGAATCCTGGGGCCGGCGCAGGGCAGCAAGCCGCGCGACGTTCTCGTGCCGCCTGACTTCTTCGAAGAGATCGAGCAGTCGCAGATCGCCCTCGAGTAGAAGCGCTGCCCGTCGGGAGCGGGACCGCTCTAGCCGGCGGGTCGCGTAGTCTCCCGGGCATCATGGCAGTGCCGCGAACACTCAACCGCATCGCGTTCTTCGGCACGCCCGAGTTCGCGGTTCCGGCTCTCTGTGCCCTGGAGGCGGCTGGCCGGCGACCGGTCCTCGTCGTCAGCCAGCCGGCGCGCCGGGCGGGACGCGGCGGCCGTCTGTCGCAACCGCCCGTAGCTCGCTGGGCGATCGACCGGGGCGTCGATCTGCTACAGCCTGCGGGTGTTCGCGGCGCGGACTTTCTCGGCCGGCTGCGCGACCTGGATCTGGACCTTGCCGTGGTAGCGGCGTACGGCCGCATTTTTCCGCGCCCCCTGCTCGAACTGCCGGCGGGCGGCTGTGTGAACATTCATGCGTCCCTGCTACCGGCCTGGCGCGGCGCTTCGCCGATTCAGGCGGCGATAGCGGCCGGAGAGGGGACGACCGGTGTGACGACGATGGTCATGGAGGAAGGTCTGGACAGCGGTCCGATCCTGCTTCAGGAAGAGGTCTCGATCGGCCAGGACGAAACCGCCGGCGAGCTGTCACCGCGATTGGCCGCGGCCGGTGCGGCGCTTCTCGTCCGCACGATCGAGGCGCTTGAAGCAGGAGCAGTCGAGCCCCGGGCGCAGTGCGACGCGGCGGCGACCCATGCTCCGATGCTGCGTTCAGAGGACGGCATCGTGGACTGGAGCCGGGAGGCTGGAGAGATCGCCTGGCGGGTACGGGCCTACGAGCCATGGCCGGGATCGCGAAGCAGGCTTCGCGGTGAGGCGGTACGGATCGTGGCGTCGAGGCCGTTGCCTTCGTTTGACGCAGTCGAGGGACGGGGCGATCTCGATCGCCCGGGGGCATTCCTCGGCTGCCGCAAAGTCGAGGGAATCGGACGGTTGCCGGTGGTCCGGTGCGGCGGCTCGTCCGCGCTGGCGCTCTGCCGGGTGCAGCGACCGGGTGGCCGGCAGATCAGCGGTCTCGATCTGATCAACGGACTGCGCCTCGGCGTGGGCGAGCGCTTCGGTACGGCGGAGTGAGTCGCCGGCGGGCCATCCGGAATCTGGATCGCCGCGGTGGCTGGCGCCGGCGGGATACGGCGATGACGGCGCATGCCAATGTGCGGGAATCGGCGGCCTTCGTCCTCGAGCGGACTCTGGATTCGCGCGCCCCCGTGTCGACGTTTCTCGACGGCGCCCTGGAGCGCTGCGACCCGCGCGACCACGGGCTGCTCCGGGAACTCGTGTTGGGCACGTTGCGCTGGCTGCGGTTCATCGATCATGTGCTGGTCGCCGCTTCGCGGAGACCGTTGGACCGCATTCAGCGGGCCCTTCTGGCGCCGCTCCGGATCGGCGCCTATCAACTCTTCTTTCTGGACCGCGTGCCGGCCCACGCCGCGGTCAACGAGGCGGTTGAGCAGGCGGGAAGCCGCACCCACGCGGGTGGCGCCAGCTTCGTCAATGGGGTGCTTCGACGGATTGCCCGGTCACCCCGCCGCGACGACTGGCCGGTCGATGGCGCCGACCGGACGACGCGGTTGGGAATCCACTACTCCCACCCGGACCTGCTGGTCGAGCGTTGGCTGAAGGTGTACGGCGAGGAGCGGACGATCGCCCTGCTTGCCGCCAACAATCGTCCTAAGCCTCTGCACCTGCTGGCATTTCGGGATCGAGGTGGCCGCGCTCCGCTGGCGGAGCTGTTGATCGACGACGATGTCGGAGTGGAGCCCTCGGTCCTGGCGCCGCACTGCGTGACGGTCCGGTGGGGGAATCCGCTGACGTCGGATGCCTATCGACAGGGCAGCTTCTACGTACAGGACGAGGCAAGTCAACTGGCCGCTCTCGTGCCGCCGCCGGCGCCCGGAGAGAAGGTGTTGGACGTGGCCGCGGCGCCGGGGGGCAAGACGTTCGCTCTACTGGCAGAGCAGCCGGAAGTGCGCAGCCTGGCCGCCGACCGGTCCCTGCGGCGGCTGGTCACGATGCGGCGGAACGCCGACCGCCTACGTGTTCGGCCCCTGCTCCTGGCCGCGGACGGCGTGGCTCTCCCCTTCGGCGCCGTCTTCGACCGGGTCGTCGTTGACCTGCCGTGCAGTGGCACCGGCACGTTGCGCAAGCATCCTGAACTGAAATGGCGGATCAGCGCCGGCGAGATCGAACGGCTTGCGGAGGAGGGGTTGGCCATGGTTCGGGGGGCGGCTGAATGCGTTCGTCCAGGGGGCCTTCTCGTGATCATCACTTGTTCGATCGAGCCGGAGGAGAACGAGGCCGTGGCCGCGGCTTTTCTGGAGTCCCGAACCGGTTTCCGCCGAAGGGATATCGCGGGCGATCTTCGCCGGCCCGCGGCGGAACACGTCGCGGGACCCGGCGTATGGCGCCTCCTGCCGGCCGGCGATCATGACGGCTTCACCGTGCAGGTGCTCGAACGGACTTGACGACTGAAGCGCCGCTACACCATCTGGGGGGCGGCGTCCTCGTCGTGCCGCGCGACCGGCGACAGCCGAAAGTCCAAGCCGGCGTTGACAAAGAGGGCTGTTCTGGCCTAGATTGGTCCAGTGATTGGGGGCTTTGTGAAAAACTCCCAAGCATACCGGAAGTCGAGTCCGAACGCCAGATGCGAAGTGCTGCTCGATCACGTTGCGTGGCAGCCCGGCACTGGATGAAGGCGGACGGGCCGATTCACAAAGCCCACGGTCTGGGTTCACATCAAAGACTCTAAGGAGCACACTAGATGGCCGGAAAGGCAGACATCGTAGAAGCCGTTGCCGATGGCGCGGGCTTGAGCAAGAAGCAGGCGGCGGACGCCGTCCAGTCCCTGATTGACAGCATTTCGGCGCACCTGCAGAACGGTGATCGTGTGCAACTGCCCGGTCTCGGGAGTTTCTCGGTCTCGCACCGGGCTGGCCGGATGGGCCGCAACCCGAAGACCGGCGAGTCGATCCAGATCGCCGCGAGCAACGGCGTCCGTTTCAAGGTCAGCCGCCCCCTCAAGGACGCGCTCAACTAAGCGCGTGACCCCGTGCGGCCAATGGCCGCACGGGCACTTAGGGGAAACCGGGTGCGCCGTCCTGCTGGCCGGCGCACCTGAGTTGCTGTCAGCGCACGAGGGCGTAGAGCCCCGCGAGACGCGTCGGCTTGACACCGGCCGCGAATAGCAGCCAGATCAGCCAGTTAGTCGCCACCGTCCGAACGACCCCTCGTTCGATGAAACGGCGTGACGAAGTGGTGGCGCGTTCGGAGATGATCGAGATCGATCCTTGCCGGCGGAGACGGCGGATGAAGTCCAGGTCCTCGAGGATCGGAAGGTCGGCGAAACCGCCGCTGCCGGTGTAGGCCGCGGCGGTGGCGAACTGCGCCTGATCGCCGAGCGGCGCCCTCAGCCTCCTGGTGCGCAGGTCGACGAGGCCGCGGCCCAGACGCAGGAGAGGCGGCGCCGGTTCGAAGTCGACCAGAAAGCCGCCGCCGACCGCGTTGCCCGCCAGCGCTCCTTCGATTGCGGTTCGAGCGGATACGGGGAGGCGTGTGTCGGCGTGCAGAAACAGCAACACGTCGGTTCCGGCGTCGAGCGCCAGCGCGGCGCCGGTACGCAGTTGCAGCCCGCGCCCGGGTCGGGGCGCCGTCGCCACCTTCGCGCCGGCTTGCCGCGCCAGTTCCACCGTGCGGTCCCGGCTACCTCCGTCGACGACGATCAGATCGTCGCAGTGGTTGCGGGCGGCGCCGACCGCGGCCTTCACAGTGGCCTCTTCCTCGAGCACGGGCATGACAATGGTGAGGTGCATCCCGGGCTGCTAGGTTAGCGAGCGACGCGGAGGGCGCCGGACGCGCCCCGGATCGTTGGCATGAGCGCCGAACCCTTCAGCCACCTCGACCGTCGCGGGCGCGCGGCGATGGTCGATGTTTCGGACAAGGACACAACACGGCGGGTCGCGGAGGCTTCGTGCAGGGTGTTGCTGTCAGGCGGCACGGTCAGGCGCCTGGAGAAGCTGCCCAAGGGTGACGCCCTGACCGTGGCGCGAGTGGCGGGCGTCCAGGCTGCCAAGAGCACTGCTACCTGGGTGCCGCTCGCTCATCCGTTGCCGCTGGACCAGGTGGAAGTGGAGATCGAACCCGGCGAGGGAGGCGTGACGGTCCGTAGCCGGGTCGTGGTCACGGCCCGCACCGGCGCCGAGATGGAGGCATTGACCGCGTGCGCGGCGGCAGCCCTCGCGCTCTACGACATGGTCAAGTCGGTCGAACGCGGCGCGGTGATCACCGATCTGCTGTTGGAGGCGAAGAGTGGCGGCCAAAGTGGCGAGTACCTGCGCGGCGAGTACCGGCGCAGCGGCGCCTAGCAGCCTCGTGGCGCCGATCCGTTCCGGTCTCGACCGCCTGCTCGATGACGCCGGACGTCTGAGGCGACGTTGCTACGCGCTTCTGTGTCACCAGGCGTCTCTGAGTCGAGAAGGCGTTCACGCGCATCTGGCCCTTGCCGCGGCGCAGCCGCCCGCGGCACTGCTGGCGCCGGAGCACGGCTTCTACGGCGTCGAGCAGGACATGGTTGCCTCGCGAGACGAGCGGGATCCGTGGACGGGCTCGCCCGTTGTCTCGCTCTACGGCGACGATGCGTCCAGCCTGCGACCCCGGCCAGAGGTCTTCGATGGTTGCGATCTGCTGGTGATCGATCTCCAGGATGTGGGCGCCCGCTACTACACGTTCGCGGCCTCCGCGGTGTGGGCGGCCGAGGTCGCGCTTGCCGCCGGCTGTGAGGTCTGGATCCTCGACCGTCCGAATCCCCTGGGCGGCGCGGAGGTGGAAGGCAACCTGCTGGACCTCGACTTCGCCTCCTTCGTGGGCGCCTTTCGCATGCCGCAACGGCACGGGTTGACGCTGGCGGAGATCGTCCTGCTGGAGGCTCGACGCCGCGGTTGGGACACCGCTTCCCTCACCGTCTTCGAGGTCGAGGGTTGGCGTCGAGTGCAGACCTGGCCCGATGTGGGCTGGCCATGGACGGCGCCGTCCCCGAACATGCCGTCGCCGGATACCGCGGCCATCTATCCCGGGCTGTGTCTGTTCGAAGCGACCACCGTGTCGGAGGGTCGGGGCACGACGCGGCCGTTTCACCTCCTCGGCGCTCCCGGGGCCGATGCGCCGGCGCTCGCCGGCCGCTGCGAGGAGCGCCTCGAAGCCGCGGGGCTGAACGGTGTCTCCGTCGTTCCCGCCATGTTCCGGCCCCAGTTCCAGAAACACGCGGGGGCGGTGTGTGCCGGCGTGGAGATTCGCGTCGTCGACGTCAGGCTCATTCAGCCGGTGCGCCTCGGGTTTGAACTGCTGCTCGCCTTTCGCGATGTCCTGGGGCGGGCCTTCGGCTGGCGCGCCGAGCCCTACGAGTTCGTTTCGGACACACCGGCGATCGACCTGCTGGCGGGCACGGATGGCTTCCGGCTCGGCCTCGAAGCGCCGGCCGCGCTCGAAAGCTGGTACGCCAGTTGGCGACACGACGAAGACGAGTTTCGTGCGGAGCGCGACTCGGTCTTGCTGTACTCCTGAAGCACTGCCACAATCCGCCGGCGGCGGGACGCTCCCGATCCGGCCGCCTCCAACCGACCCGAGCCTGAACCGAGGTGAGCCGATGCCGCGGATCCTGATTGCCGATTCTCTCGCGCCGGCAGGCGTCGAACTGTTGCGCGAGAGCGCGGAAGTAGACCAGCTTCGAGACAAGGACCGACCGCGGCTCCCCGAACTGATCGCGGACTACGACGCGGTCATCGTGCGAAGCGGCACGGAGATCACCCGCGAGGTTCTGGAGGGCGGCGACCGTCTGAAGGTGGTGGGGCGTGCGGGAGTCGGTGTCGACAACATCGACCTTGCGGCCGCCACGCAGCGGGGCGTGCTCGTGATCAATGCGCCGACCGCGAACTCGCTTTCGGCCACCGAGCACACGTTCGCTCTGCTGCTCGCGTTGGCGCGGCGAATTCCGTCCGCCGACGCGTCGCTCAAGGCGGAGCGCTGGGAGCGGAAGAACCACGTGGGCAGCGAGCTGCAGGGCAAGACGCTCGGCGTGATCGGCTTCGGTCAGATCGGCCAGCGGGTGGCCACCCGGGCGAGGGCCTTCGAGATGGAAACGCTAGCCTTCGACCCCTTCCTGCAGGAGGAGGTTGCGCGCCGGCTCGATGTCGAGCCGGTGGCCTTGGAGGATCTGCTCGCGCGGTCCGACTTCATCACCTTCCACACCCCGCTGACCGACCAGACCAGGAACATGCTCGACGAGTCGCGCATCGCCCTGATGAAGGACGGCGCGGCCGTGATCAATGTCGGGCGGGGCGGCGTGGTCGACGCGGAGGCTCTGCTGGCGGCCCTCGAGTCGGGCAAGCTTGCCGGCGCGGGTCTGGACGTGTTCCCGGTGGAGCCGCCGACGGACTTCCGGCTGGCAGCCCACCCGAAGGTCGTGGCCACGCCCCACATCGGCGCCCAGACGACGGAGGCACAGGACCGGATCGCCACGGAAACGGCCCGGATGGTGCTCGCCGCGCTCCGCGGCTCGCTCGCGGTGTCCGCGGTGAACCTGCCGTTCCGTTCCTCGGGTTCCCGCGGAGAACCCTTCCTGCGGTTGGGCGAGCAGCTTGGCCGGCTGGCTGCGGTCGCGCTCGGCGGCAGCCTGCGCCGGGTCCAGGTCGATCTGTGGGGCATCGACGAGGAACTGCAGAGATCGGTCGCCGTGGCGGCGCTCAAGGGCGCGCTGATTCCGTCGTGCGGCGAGGGAGTGAACTACGTCAATGCCGAGCGCACGGCCGCCGACCGCCGTGTCGAACTCGTGCAGGCCACCCACAGCGACCAGGCCTCCTACGCCCACGGCGCCGAGCCGGCAGCCGGAGCGTGGGTGGCGGACGGCGTAGCCGAGGCCTCGGGCACGACCTACCGGCACGGCGAGATCCACGGCGACCTGCGGGTCGTCTCCTTCGCTGGCTTCCAGCTCGAGTTCCAGCCCCGTGGCAGGCTGCTGTTTCTGCGCAACCGCGACGTGCCGGGCTTCGTCGGCCGGCTGGGCACCCTGCTCGGCGACGCCGGCATCAACATCGCCGACATCCACCTGTCACGGGAACCGGGCGGCGACGCGCTCGCCGTGCTGCGGACGACGCCTGCCTGCGGGCGCTGCTGGCCGTCGACGAGGTGATCGCGGTCGACCTCGTCGACCTCTCCTGACCGGAGCGGCGGTGCGGCGCACCCGCCAATGCGGCGCACCCGCCGGTGCAGCGCACCCGCCGGTGCAGCGCACCCGCCGGCTGGGCGCTCAGGGGGGTCAACCCCCAGGTGGCGTGAGCGCTTTCTGAGTTCTGGGGGAGTTGGCGCTCACTCCACTCCGCTCGCTCCGGTTAGTTGTCGGTTTCTGTGACGTCCGGGGCGTCGCTCGCTCCGAGGCACCTGGAGGTTGACCCCCCTGAGCCCCTGGGCGCCGGCTGGACGTCGTCGAGGGGTGCAACCGGCGGTCGACCGATCGGACTCCGGACGGTTGTTTCGGGAACCGCCTTCTTCCAGCGAACACGGCTCACGGCGGACGCGATCGGGGCGCACCGCCGCAGCGGCGTCTTCGAGGGATGACTGACGACGTCCGGCCTGCTTGAGGGCCGGCGGGGAGGGTCCTCGAGCGGGCCTGCTGTACTGCGCTAAACCTCAGCGAAAAGGCTAGTTGCGCTGGTAGAGTGCCGGCATGGCCGAAGCCAGGGAAGCGCCGCAGAATCCGCTTCATGAGCGCTATGCGAGCGCGGAGATGGCGTGGCTTTTCTCTGCCCGGTACCGGTTTCGGACCTGGCGACGGCTCTGGGTCTGTCTGGCCGAGAACCAGGCGGCGCTGGGACTGCCGATCAGCGAGGCGCAACTCGACGCGCTGCGCGATCACGCGGACGAACTCGACCTGGAACGGGTCGCGCAACTCGAACGGGAAACGCGCCACGACGTGGTGGCCCATCTGCGCCACTTCGCCGAGGTCAGCGGCGACGCCGGCAGCATCCTGCACCTGGGCGCGACGTCGGCGTTCATCACCGACAATACGGACGCTCTGATCGTTCGAGAGGCGCTCGACCTCGTCGCGGGGAGGCTGGCGGCCACGGTCGGCGAGCTGGCCGCCTTCGCCCGCAGGGAGCGCGGTACGACCGCGCTCGCCTACACCCACTTCCAGTCGGCGCAGTTGACTACTCTGGGCAAGCGCGCGTGCCTCTGGCTCCAGGACTTCCTGACCGACCTCGAGGAAGTGGCGAACCGCCGCGACCGGCTGCGCTGCCGGGGCGCCAAGGGCACGACGGGCACCCAGGCCTCCTTTCTCACCCTGTTCGGCGGCGACCACGGCAAGGTCCGCGAACTCGACGCCCGGGTGGCCTCCGCGCTCGGCTTCGAGGCGAGCTGGCGCATCACCGGCCAGACCTACCCGCGCAAGCAGGACAGCCAGGTCCTGCATGCGCTTTCCGGCGCCGCGGAGAGTTGCCACAAGTTCGGCAGCGACCTGCGGCTGTTGCAGGGCGTGGGAGAGCTCTCCGAGCCGTTCGACGAAAACCAGGTCGGTTCGTCGGCGATGGCGTACAAGCGCAACCCGGTTCGGGCCGAGCGCATGTGCTCGCTGTCGAGGCGTGTCATGAGCGACTCGCTGCACGGTGCCCTGAACGCCGGCACGCAGTGGCTCGAGCGCAGCCTCGACGACTCGGCGAACCGGCGCCTCGTGCTGACCGACTGCTTCCTGACCGTCGATGCCGTGCTGCTCCTGGCCGCGAACATCGCCCAGGGACTGCGCGTCAATGAAGCGGCCACGGCGGCCCGGGTGAGGCGCGAGCTTCCGTTCATGGCCACCGAGACCTTCCTGATGGAGGCGTCGCTGCGCGGCGGCGACCGGCAGGAACTGCACGAGCGCATCCGCCGGCACAGTTTGGAGGCGTACGCACGGGTGTCCGCGGGGGAACCGAACCCGTTGATCGACCTGATCGCGAGCGATCCTTCGTTCGGACTCGGCCGCGATGAACTCGAGTCCCTGATCGACGCGGACTCCTTTACCGGCCGTTCCGCCCAGCAGGTCGACGAGTTCCTGGCCGAGGCTGTCGAACCGGCGCTGGCGCGGCACAGTGCGGCGGCGTTCGAGGCGCCGAGGGTGTGAACGGCACGCAGTCGCTGGCCGCACTGCTTGCCGTCCTGTTCGCAGCCGGCTGCGCTTCGACGAAGGCTCTCGAGACCCCTCGCCGCGGCACCGCGCAGGAAGGACTGGCGTCCTGGTACGGCGCCCAGTTCCACGGTCGGGCCACGGCCAGCGGCGAGATCTACGACATGAACCGGATCTCCGCGGCTCACAAGCAACTGCCCTTCGGCACCGTCGTCGAAGTCGAGAACCAGGACAACGGTCGCAAGCTACGGGTTCCGATCAACGATCGCGGCCCCTTCATCAAGGGCCGGATCATCGATCTCTCCCTGGGCGCGGCGCGGCAACTCGACATGTTCGGCGCCGGGCTCGCCAGAGTCCGGATTCGCGTCGTGCAGATGGCGCCCGAGGGCCGCAACCTCCCGATCTCCTACCCGGCGAACGGACGCCCGCCGAAGGACTCGCGGGCAAAGGCAACGGGCAAGACTGCGGCCAAGGCCGGCAAGGTCAAGCAATCCGGCTTTACGATCCAGGCCGGCGCCTTCAGGAAGCGCAGCGGCGCCGCCGACCTGGCCCGTCGCCTGCGCCGCGATCTCCGCCTGGACAAGGTCAGGATTCGCAAGGAGCAAGGCTGGTACCGCGTCCAGATCGACCGCCGGCGCCAGAAGGCCGCCGACCTCGTACGGCAGAAGCTGGAGAAAGCCGGCATCGCCGCGATCGTTCTACGCTGATTGCGGGGTTCACCCGGCTGGTCCAGGTAGCCCCAGCGGTCCTGGCGGAAGGAAGCGCTTCTCGAAACAGATCGTTCCGTCTCAAGTCCTGGTCACCCGGCCGCCGGCTATCGACGACTTCCAGCCGGCGCCCGGGGGCTCAGGGGGGTCAAGCTCCAGGTGCCTCGGAGCGAGCGACGGCCCAGACATCACAGAAACCGATGGCGTACCGGAGCGAGCGGAGTGGAGTGAGCGCCAACTCCCCCAGAACTCAGAAAGCGCTCACGCCACCTGGAGGTTGACCCCCCTGAGCCCCCAGCCGGCGGGTGCGCCGCACCGACCGGGTGCGCTGCACCGACGGTGCGCTCATCTACGCGCGGTCGAGGAGGCGGAGCATGACGGCCTTCTGGGTGTGCATCCGGTTCTCGGCCTGGTCGAAGACGCGGCTCCTCGGACCGTCGACGACGGAGGCCGTGACTTCTTCGCCCCGGTGGCAGGGGAGGCAGTGGAGGTAGATCGCGTGATCGGCCGCCCTGGACATCAGGTCGTCGTCGACGGTGTAGCCGTCGAAGTCGGCGAGGCGCTGCTCTTGTTCCTTCTCCTGGCCCATCGAGGTCCAGACGTCGCTGTAGACGGCATCCGCGCCGGCGGCGGCGGCGTGCGGATCGGCGCCGGTCTCGATCCCGGCGCCGGTGTCGGCGGCGAGTCCGGCGGCGAGGTCGAGGTACTTGTCGGCGACTTCGTAACCCGGCGGCGAGGCGATGGAGAAGTCGACGCCCGCGCGGGCGCAGGCGATCATCAGGGAGTGGGCGACGTTGTTGCCGTCGCCGATGTAGGCGACCTTGCGGCCACGCAGTTCGCCGAACTCCTGCTGGACAGTCATGAGATCCGCGAGCGCCTGGCAGGGGTGCAGCTCGTCGGTCAACCCGTTGATCACGGGCACCGTGGCGTGCTCGGCCATCTCGACCACGGTGCCGTGCTCGAAGGTGCGCAGCATGAGGAGGT
>JAGWAG010000073.1 GCA_021296535.1 Acidobacteriota bacterium
GGCGCGGGCGATGAAGCGGCGCCCCTGCGGTTGCTTGCGCAGCCACTCTTCGCGCTCGGCTTCCCAGGGGTCGATCTCAGCGATCAGGCGCTCGAGCGTGGAGGGCTCGACCGCGTCCTCGAGCACGAAGAAGCCCTGCTCGCTCCATTGGCGGGCCTGCGCGGAAGAGATGCGCCGGTACGGGCCGCCTCGCGGCTCCCAGCGGAAATCCCGGTTGAGTGGATGGAGCTTCGGCGTCATGCGGGCGGCGCGGCGACGGACTGGTCCGGCACGGCTGCGAGGACCAGACCGCCGATCGGCGTGCTGCGGCCGGCCTCCCGGCCGAGCGACTCGAAATTCTCCACTTCCAGCCCGCGGCCTTCGAAGAAGTCCAGCACCTGCTGACGAGCGGGCGCGGCGGTCGAGATGCCGAAGTGCATGCTCTCGCCGTAGAACGACTTCAAGGCGTATCTCATGTAGGTCCCCATCACGGCGTAGGGCTTTCGGCCGAGCACGAGTTCCCGGCTGAAGAAGTCGAACGCGATGCGCGAGCCGACTTCGGCCAGCGTCTTCGAGACGGCCGCGTCGTCGAGGTACATCGTGACGCCTTCCCAGAGGATGAACGTCGGCTGGTCCGGATCGAAGCCGTGCTCTTTCAGGGACTCCAGCCAGGACTGCTGGTTGAAGTCGGTCGGCGCGAAGGTGACGTTGTTGCAGTCGACGCCGGCTGCTCGAAGGGCCTCGACCTTGACCTGCTGCGTGGGCGGCTCGTCGACCTCGAAGACCTTCACGCCGGCACCGGCCAGGTCGACGCCCTCGGACAACGGACCGTACCCGCGGGTGTCCCACCCCGCGCCCAGGAAGACGAACTGGCGGATCGGGCTGTCCTCGGCGGTCGCGGCCGCGATGGCCGTGTCGAAGAAGTGCGTGCGGTGGCTGATGAAGGTGATCAACGTCGACGGCCGCGGGCCCGGATAGGCGAAGAACGAACCGCGGAAACCGCTCCACCGCGAAGCCAGGGCCATCGGCTTCATCAGTAGACCCATGATCAGGGGCGACAGCGCGGGCAGGTGCGGCGCGATGCGCTCGGAAACGTCGTCGCGCCGGCTCCCGATCAGGTGGAGAGCCAGACGGGCCATGTAGGGCTCGTACGCGGTGCCGGAGATGCCCCGCGGCATGTTGACGAATCGGACCTTGAGCGCGAACACCATCGAACCGACGAGCAGGAGCGGGGAGAAGACGAGGCATAGCACGCCGAAGACGTCCTCCGGCGATTCCTCCGAGCCCTCGTCGGCCTGGTCATCGAGCCCGTCGATGAACTCGGTGATCACGCGGACGACCTCTTCCTGGTGCGAGACGGGCATCAGGTGATCGGCTCCCTCGATGATGTGCAACTGTGCCTGCGGGACCCTATCCGCCAGGAAGCTGGCGTGCTCCACCGGAACGGCCGCGTCCGCCGTGCCGTGGATTGCCAGGGTCGGCACCCGAATTTCGGCGAGGGGCAAGTCCAGGGCGTCGAACTGTTTCTCGTCGTTCGCGAGACCGTCCCCGCGCTGCGAGGGCGGCCACAAGGACCACATCAGACCCTCGAACGCCGCGGTCTTCTCTTCGCTCTCGAGAACGAGCCGCTGGTTCTCGGGATCCGGCGAGAACATCTCCAGCAGACCCTCGGTGCCGACGGCGCGCTTGAGCATGCTCACCGACAGCCAGGCGGTGAAGTCGCCCGCCAGGAACGCCGGGGCCGGGATGTCCGGAAGATCGCTGTTGCTCACGGCTTCCAGCGCGATGAGCGCCCGCGTCCGCTCCGGATAGGCCGCGGCGAAGGTCATCGACGACGGTCCGCCACCGGAGAGGCCCATGATGACGACCTCATCGATCGACAGGGCATCCAGCAAAGCGACGTACGCATCCGCCTGCCGGCGCTGATCGGTGTGCGGAGGTAGCCGGGCCGGGACGGCGCCAGGACCTGGAACCCGGCCAAACCGAATCGCTGGTCGTACCCGCCGGGCGTCCCGTGAATCGAGAGCACGACCTGGTCGCCGTCTCCCTCCAGGACGTACTCGACGGGACCGATCCGGGTCTCGATCACCTCGCTTCCCGAGCGGAGCTCCTCCAGGCGGTCGCCGCGGAAGGAGTTGTAGGAGTACACGACGGCCGTCACGCCGAGCAGCAGGTTCTTCACGATCCGCCAGACGGTGGAGCGACATCCTGGCCGGGGCGGCGAGCCCCCCGTTGTTTCCGTGCTGCCCATCGCCTCGTCGCCCTAGCCTACGACGCCGACTGTGCGCCGGCCTGTCATCGGTGCGCCCGCTGACGGGCGCACCGACTGGTTCGCGGGTGGCGCGGATCGCGCCACCCGGGTTCTGGCCGGCTACCGCCCTAAACGGTCAAGCCACATTGACAGCGTTGCATGCGGATCCTACGATTGCCTTCATTGCATGCACCGACGTCAAGGCTTGAAGACAAGGAAACGCCATCATGCCGCAACTGACCGTTCGCAACGTACCCGCGCAAGTCATTGCCGCACTGAAAACCCAGGCGGCCGCGCGTGGCCGGTCCGCGGAGGCCGAACACAGGGACATTCTGCAGCGCGCGCTGCTGGCTGACGGCAGCGACTTCGGCGCCCGCGCCGCAGCGATGCGACAACGCCTCCGTTCAAGCGTCGATAGCACCGACACGATTCGAGAGGAACGCGACCGGGTTCGCGGCCGGTGAAGGGCTGCGTCGTAGACGCCAGCGTCGCCGTGAAGTGGCTGGTGGACGAGAAGTACTCGAAAGAAGCATCGAATCTGCTCGCCGCCGGCACGACGCTGCTGGCACCGGAACTGTTGTTCGCCGAGGCGACGAATGCCCTCTGGGCCATGTGTCGGCGTGGCGACATCGACCCCGACGCCCTGGCGGACGCCGTCTATCTGTTGCGGAGAGCACCGGTGACCATGCCGGTGCCCATGCGCCAGCTCGCCAGTGCCGCCGCGCGACTAAGCGTCGATCTGGATCACCCGACCTACGACTGCTTCTACCTGGCCCTCGCGCTTCATGAACAGCACCCCGTCGTGACCGCGGACTCGCTCTTCCTGGAGAAGGTGCGAAAGCACCCCTACCTGGCCGACTCGATTCGACACGTGGCGGAAGAGGGCGCAGGTTGACGCTGTCGACGCCCTGGCGAAGATCGGACCGAGTCAGTCCTTCCGTTCGATCGTCCGTCCGTTCAGCGGCTGTACCGGCCGCGCGTTCATCGGATAGAGGGCCGCGAACGCGTCGATCTGGTCCTGCGAAACGGCGACCGATTCGGTCATCACCACCCAACTGACGATCTCCGAGCAGCCAGGTGTGGTCAGCGAACCGGGGTAGCGATAGTGGCTGCCTCCCTCCGGCAGCAACGCCCGCGGGTCGAGCGCCGCCAGTGCTCCGGGCGGCTCGCCGGCGGAGGGAATCGCCTCCCAGATGCTCTGGATCGTCGGATCGGCTTCGCCCGTCTCCAGGAACACTCCGATCACCGCGAGATCGCCTTCCGCGGCTGCATGCACGAAGTGGATGTCGATCGGGGCGGCGCTTCCCTCCACGGTGTGCTCGCTGGGATGGTGGAAGTGGAACTGCAGCAGCGCGAACTCCCGTCCCTCCAGGCTGATCGCGCTTCCCTCCGCCACGTTGACCACAATGGTGTGGCCGTTGTCGACTACCTCGGCGTCGCCGGGCTGCCAGCGGATCTCGAGTTCGCTCTCGCCGCCGGCCACAGCCCCTGTGATGTCCACCGGCGACTGCCGCACGCCGTCGTCGCAGGCCGCGAAGGACGGATCGAGAGAGCCCCACATGGCGGAGCCGGTATCGCCTTCGTAGGACCAGTGGATCTCGTGGCCGGCGTCGCCGTCGTCTTCTTCGTGCTGGGCGTCCATCTCGGTGTCGGCGACGGCATCGTCGACCTGGTCGGTCTGACACGCCGGAACGGCGACGGCGATGACGACCGTCGCGAGGATGGTGCCGGGGATTCCGGGTCGGTGCATGGCTGGTCCTCCGTTTCGGTACTGGTGTAGCGGAGAATACTGCCTTACGCAGCCGCCGAGAGCGGCACGGCACCTGAAGTCCGGCCGCTTGACCGTGGCGAGACCCAAGACTAGTCTGAAGCCTAGTCAGCTAGGAGGGCGATCGATGGACAACGTGTGGCAGGTGCAGGACGCGAAGGCGCGGTTCAGCGAGTTCCTGGAGACGAGCGTGGCCGAAGGACCGCAGATCGTCACGAAACGTGGCGTACCGACCGCTGTGCTGGTGCCCATCGAACAGTGGCACAGGCTGTCGAGTGCTTCGAAGCCCGGTCTCAAGGAACTCCTCCTGGCACCCGAACCGAGGACCGAGGAGCTGGCCTTGCCACGTCGTCAATTCCGCTATCGCGAAGCGCCTCGATTCCACTAGGGGATGTACCTGCTCGACACGAACGTCGTTTCAGAGTTGCGACGCAGCCGGCCGCATCCCGCCGTTCTGGAGTGGATCCGGAGCGTCCCATCGGAACGACTCCACCTGTCTGCGGTGACCGTCGGTGAGATTCAGGGAGGCATCGAGAAGACACGGGCGCACGACTCCGCGAAGGCCGGCGCGCTGGAGGCTTGGCTCGATCAGGTCATGGAGGCATACCCGATCCTGGCCTTGGACGGGGTGATCTTCCGGGAGTGGGGACGGCTGATGCACCGTCAGTCGGTTGCCCTGTCCCAGGACGCGATGATCGCGGCCGTAGCCAGGATTCACGGCCTCACCGTCGTCACGCGCAACGTCCGTGACTTTGAGCACTTCGGCGTAGAGATTCTCGATCCGTTCGTTGCGCCGGCGTCTTGATCCTCGCGATCGTCGGTGCAACGAAGACGCTATATCTCCCTCTCTGACGATCGCCCGCCGCCTGGGCGATAATCGCCCACCAGATGGGCGATTGTCCCACCGTACCGCGACCTCGCGGCCAGGGTTCTCGAACGTGCCCGCGACCGTGCCGGACGTAGACGGCACCCTTCAGTCGGCAGCCAGCTCCTCGGCGATCTCTTCGAAGGCCTCCAGCGCCGTCCGCAGATCCTCCACGATCTCCGCCGCCAGCACCTCGGGCTCCGGCAGGTTCTCCGCGTCTTCCAGCGACCGGTCCCTGAGCCAGGACAGATCCAGGTTGAGCTTGTCCCGCTCGACCAGCTCCTCGTAGTCGTACGCCCGCCACCGCCCGTCCGGGTTGTCCTCGCTCCAGGTCTGCGTCCGCTCGTGACGCTCGCCCGGGCGGTAGCAGGAGACGAACTCGTCCAGGTCGGAGCGCCGGAGCGGCTTCATCTTCAGCGTGAAGTGCTTGTTGGTCCGCAGGTCGTAGACCCAGAGCCGCTCGGTCCAGTGCTTCTCCCGAGCCGGCTTCGCGTCGAAGAAGAGGACGTTCGCCTTGACACCCTGGGCGTAGAAAATGCCCGTCGGCAGCCGAAGCAGCGTGTGGACGTCGAACTGCTGGAGCAGATTCGTGCGCACGACCTCACCGGCGCCACCCTCGAAGAGCACGTTGTCGGGCACCACGATGGCGCACGAACCGTTGATCGTGAGCAACGTCTTCACGTGCTGGAGGAAGTTGAGCTGCTTATTCTTCGTGCTGGTCCAGAAGTCCTGACGTTCGTAGGCGTCGGACTCCGTCTCCAACTCGCCTTCCTCGTTGACGATCCGGACCGTGCTCTTCTTGCCGAAGGGCGGATTCGTCAGAACCATCGAGAACCGATCGCCCGGGTCGCTCGCCAGGCTGTCCACGCCGGGCCGGACGGGACACGGATCCGCGTCGATGCCATGCAGGTACAAGTTCATGATGCAGAGCCGGGCGGTCGCGGGAACAATGTCCATTCCCTGGACGAAGTTCCGGCGAAGATGGCGCTTCTGGTCCGGGTCCAGCGTGCTTCCGTGCTCCCGCAGCACATGGTCGTGGGCGGCGAGCAGAAAGCCCCCGGTACCGCAGGCGGGATCGCACACCGTGTCGTCCGGCCCGGGCTGCATGACGTCGACGATCGCCCGGATCACCTCGCGCGGGGTGAAGTACTGCCCGGCGCCCTTGGGCGACTCCTGGGCAGACCTCGCGAGCAGCCCCTCGTAAATGTCGCCCTTCACGTCCGCCGCAAGCGAACTCCAATCCTCGGGATCGATCAGATCGACGATGAGGCGCTTGAGGGTCGCGGGATTCTGGATCTGCTGCCGGGCCCGCCGGAAGATCTCCCCGAGCATGCCGTCTTCGCGGGAGAGCTTGGTCAGGATGTGGCGATAGTGCGATTCGAGATCGGCGCCGTCTTCCGCCAGCAAGCTCGGCCAATCCAGCCCCTCCGACACCATCGAAGGCTGGTTCCACGGCGGCCGCGTCCGCTCGTGCGCCATCTTGAGGAAGAGCAGAAAGGTGATCTGCTCCGTGTACTCCATGTACGACAGGCCGTCGTCGCGGAGAAGGTGCGCGAAGCTCCACGCCTTGTTGACGATGCGCTGGGTGTGGTTGTCGGACACAGGTTTGGGGTGAGCCGGCCGGGCGGCTCAGTAGTGGTGCCGCGCCGACTGAAAGTACACGTGGTTCGCCCCCACCCGGTACACGAGGCGATGCTCGCTGTCGATCCGCCGCGACCACCTGCCTGCAAGATCGCGGCGGAGGGGCTCGGGCTTCCCGATGCCAGCGAACGGATCCCGACAGACCGCTTCCACAAGCTTCAGGACTCGCAAAGCCTGGCGACGGTCAGTCCGCGTCCAGAAGGCGAGGTCGTCGAGGAACCCAGAGGAGAAGACGGCCTCCCGAGGCCGCGTTTTCGTCACTCTTCGGTGAGTCCGAACCGCTCGCGGAGCTCCTCGACCGTCATCACGACGCCCTTCCCAGCCCGGATCTCCTCTTCGGCCTGCCGAAGCCTCTCGGCGTTCTTCGGCGAGCGAAGCAGATACTCCGTCTCCATCAAGCCGCTCAGCTCGCTAGCGGCGATGAGAGCGACATCCTCCTTGCCGCGCCGCCTGATGTAAACCGGCTCCCGCGTGTCCGTCACCTGATCCATCAGCGAGGCCAGATTCTGCCTCGCACCCGTGTAGGTCGTCTCCCTGATCATGTCGCTGCTCCGTGTTCCCTGGGAACGCGGGCCTCCTGCCCGCTTCCGGCAAAGTCTCTCATGGCTGACGACCGCAGACGTCAGCGACGGGTACAGGGATCATGTACCACCGTGGGGGTCGGCGCAAGCGCCTGACGGACGCCTCTCTTGGGACTCCAGGGCCGCCAGATCGAGGCGTTCGGCGGCGTGGTCGATGTCCAAGCCGACGACCTTGCCACGCGCGTCGAGATCCACGTTGAGACCGTCAGCGATCTCCCGGGTTTCCACGCTCGGTTCGCCCCTCAGTTCCACGTAGACGCTGTCGGTGTCGGGGTAGTAGTGCAACTTCACTGCTCGTCCTCGCGGTAGCTGCGGTCGAGAAACGCGTTGTGGTGGCTTCGCGGCCCTCAAGGGTGGCGACGCGGAGAATCCGGTCCGTGGCCCTTAGGCCACAGAGGCTGATTCTGCCCCAGAGCGGATGCGGCCGTCCTCCTGGCCGCCTGCGGGTCGACGACCGGACGCGGCCGGCGTGACTCACGTTCCCGTACGGCGCGGATGCGCTCGAGGAGGACAGCTGCGGGCTCGTCGTTTGGGTCCTGGGGGACGAGGCGGCCCTCGAACGCGCGCTTGAGGATGGACTGGCGGAGGGCGGCGGCTCGTGCCAGGTGTCCGCGAATCGCCGTTCTCGTGAACTCAAGGGCTCCAAGCGCGTCGGACAACCGACGAACCACCTCCCCCTGTTCTCGAACCGGAGCGAGCGGAACAGGAAGTGAACGGAGGGTGGTCTGGTTGATCGACGCCAGGTTGACGCTCTGCGTCGCCTTCCGAAAGAACCACTCTCTCCCCATCGAGTTCCCGTAGTGCGAGAGCAGCTCCGACGAGCATCCGCGAAGAAACAGCCTGACCCGGAAGACGTGATTCTGATGCAGGCATTCCGGGATCTCGCCCTGCCAGATCCAGCCGCGTCCGAGTTTGTCCCTGTCGCCGCCTTCGTTGAAGAGCACATCTCCGGGCTCCAGCGAGTACCGGCGAACCTCGTCCTCTGAGGCCATTATCGTCTTGATGGCACCCAGGTCGAGGAATCCTCTCTGGACGTTGGCGACCCGAAGATAGGGCACGGCCCGGCGAGCCGCTTCACGCTTGGTACCGCCTTTCGTTATGCCGCTTCCAACGCGCCCAATCTGATCCACGGTGGCCCAACACCACCCTTCCGGCAACTCTGGCAAATCGCTCGTATCCGGCGCGACCGGCTCCTTGTATCTGGACTTCCAGTTCCGCGGCGGCTTTCGGCCCTTGGCAGCGAACGCGGCGAACTGCTCCTCCTCCCAACGCTTCCGGCGCTCGGCCAGGATGCGCCCGAGAAGCTCCTCGCCCGTTTCGTCCGGCGGATTGTCGCTGCGCCACCGCTCCGTCAAACGGCCCTCGACAGCAGCCTTAAGGACGGATGCCCGATAGCGGTCCAGGTCAGCCTCGGCCCGCTTGAGCGCGGCGACACCGTTATCCAGCTTGGCAAAGAGGGAAGCGAGACTGCGGAGGATGCGGTGCTGCTCGGAAAGCGGAGCGAGCGGGAACCGCACAGACCTTATGACTGTCTGGCTTATGTTCTGCTGAGTGCCACCCTTGCCGAGTCGATTCAAATCACTGCGAATGCTGCGCAAATACCAGAACAAGTAGCCAGGCGGAACGGGATCTGGTTGTGTGTGGGCGATCGCCTGATTGGTCGTCAGCGGAGTCGTCGCTATGCCTAGCTTCCCGATAGACCCGTACATCGCAAGCAGGAGCCCGCCTGGATCGACCCACTTTGCCGAACTGTTCGCGAGACCTTCTTCCGATATCGAGAACCGCGTGCTCCTCACAGCGCCATCGTTCAGATCGCCGATGACGGCCCAAGGGATGTTGCCATCGTAGAACTCGGGACTCGACTTCCTCGGCGTCCCGCCACTCCCCCATCGAAAGCACTCCCCAAGGGTCGTCCAGGCCCACCCGTCCGGCAGTTCTCTCACGCCGCCAACCTCTCATTCAACTCCGCCAGCACCGCATCGAGATCCTCGCCGAACGCGCCATAGACGGCGCCAAGTCCGCCCATCTGGCTGAACGGCGCATACTCGAAGTCGTCCCGGTCGATCATCAGGCTCCTGGCAATGTGGTCCTTGATCGCGTCCAGCCACCGGAGTTGGTCCGCCGTGAACGCTTGCCCGCCACGCGCCTTCTCGGCCAGCCACTTCCGATAGCGCTCCTCCACCTGATCGGCAACGGGAACCAAGGGGCCGCTCGGGTCAATCTCACGCTTCACGATCGAGACGAGATCGACCAGCGCGCCGCCGCCCCTCCCCTTCACCTTCTCTGGCTCGACCAACTCGTAAAGCCGCCATAGGCCGTTGGCGGGGTCGTGCAACCCCACAGGCGGGTTCCGAAGCGCATCCCGCAGCTCCTTAACGTGCCGGTAGCGAAGACCCGCTCGATAGGGGCGGCTGTAGAGAATCCGCAGCGCCTCGATGCGGTCCCGATTGTCTTCCAGAAACCGCTTGAAGTCCTCCAGCCTGGAACGCGCCCTCTCGACGGCCGTCCCGTCGTAACCGGAGCCCAGAAGTTGGTCGAGTGCAGCCTCGTCGATGATCTGGTAGAGGTTCTGTGTGATCTCAGTGATCGCCCGCCGCAACCCCGGCCGAGTGAACGGCTTGAGAGCAGCAGTCATCCGCTCGCGCTCGACCCGTTCAAGCTGTTCGCTCGTCGGCTCTACGCCATCCGCCAGCCCGAACTGGGCAATCGCCGCCTCGTGCGTCGCGTCGAGGTCGATGCTGTGCAGAAGCTCGCCGGTCAGCCCCTCAAGCGTCGCCCCGTCCGCTTCCCGCGCGATTCGCGATCGCTGCTGCTCGTCAACCCGCCGGCCGAGACGCGCCAGACGCGATGCCAAGCTCGAAACGAGATCGGGATGGGCCATGCCCTGCGCCGCCATCTGCAGCAGTTTCTCGGTGCTGACGGAAGGCTGGCGTTCCAGCGGCCTCGAGTCCGTCTTGTCACGTTCGCACACGCCGACCGCATCGACGATCACGAAGTGCTCCTTCGCATCGGCGTCCGGCGTCACACCCTGCAGATCGTCGCGGTCGATGATCCGCACGCCCCGGCCCTTCATCTGCTCAAAGTACGAAGCGGACTTCACGTTGCGCATGAAGAGCAGGCACTCGAGGGGCTTCACGTCCGTGCCGGTCGCGATCATGTCCACGGTGACCGCAACGCGCGGGTTGTAAGAATTGCGGAAGCTGCTCAGCAGGTCCTCCGGCTTGGCGCCGGTCGTCTTGGATGTGATCTTCTGGCAGAAGTCGTTGCCCTTGCCGAACTCCTCCTTGACGATCTTGACGATGTCGTCGGCGTGGCTGTCCTGCTTGGCAAAGACGAGCGTCTTCGGAACCTCGGCGCGACCAGGGAAGATCTCGATGAAGAGCCGGTCCCTGAAGGTGCGCACGACGAGCCGGATCTGGTCCGGTGCCACCACATCGCGGTCGAGCTGATTCGCCGTGTACGTGAGGTCGTCTTCCATCTCGGCCAGGGTCACTTTGCGCGTGCGGCGGTCGCGCCGGGGGACGTGGCGCCCGGCCTCTACGGTGCTTCCCTTTTCGGAGATCTTCGTCTTGATCCGGTAGACCTCGTAGCCGACGTTGATCCCGTCCGCGACCGCCTTGGTGTGCGAGTAGTCCTGGACGACGTTGTTGTTGAAGAAGCCGATCGTCTGCGGGCTTGGGGTGGCAGTCAGCCCGATCAGGAACGCGTCGAAGTACTCCACGACCTGCCGCCAGACGTTGTAGATCGACCGGTGGCATTCGTCGATGACGATGAAGTCGAACGTCTCGATGGGAAGGTCGGGCGCGTACTCCACCGGAACGGGTTCCTCGCCGCGTAGCCGGCCCGACTCGAACAGGGACTCCTCCTCGTTCTCCGGGTCGTACTCCGTCTCGCCCTTCAGGATGGAGTAGAGCCTTTGAATGGTGGTGATGACGACCTTGCTCGCCGGGTCGACCGCGTTCCCCCGCAGGTGCTGGACCACGAACTCCTCGGCGAAGGAATAGCCCGACGACGGATCGCGGAACTGCTGGAACTCGTTCAGCGTCTGGCGTCCGAGGTTGTTCCGGTCGACCAGAAACAGGATTCGCTTCGCCTTCGCGTGCTTGATCAGGCGATAGCAGGCAGAGACCGCCGTGAACGTCTTGCCACTGCCGGTCGCCATCTGGATGAGAGAGCGCGGCCGACCGTGCGCGAGGGACTTCTCCAGGTTCCGGATCGCCTTGAACTGCACACCCCAGAGTCGGCCCTGCTCGAGTTCCGGTAGCCCACGGAGCATCCCTCGCAGTTGCTCGGGTTCCAGGCCCTGGAGCCGAAGCAACTCTTCCGGACGGTGGAACGTGAAGATCTCACGGCTCCGCGGCGCTGGGTCGAGACCGTTCGTGAACTGGGTTACTTCGCCCGTCGACTCGTAGGCGAACCGCAGCGGGCGCCGCCATGCAGGAACCCACTGATTCAGTCCATCGGTGTACTTCTGGGACTGGAGGATGACGCCTTGCAGGGTGTGACCTGCGGGCTTGGCTTCGACGACGCCGATGGCTCGTGCGTCGACGTACAGGAGGTAGTCGGCGAAGCCACTTTTCGCCTCGCCACCCTCCCTCCACCTGAGCGGGTACTCCCGCACGGCCACGCCATAGCTCGCGTGGATGTCCATGTCGCGGTGGTCCTGGACCTCCCAGCCTGCGGCGGCGAGTTGGCGATCGATCTCGTCGCGGGCGCGCTGTTCGGGAGTCAAGAGCATCTGGTGGAATGCGGCTGAAAGAAGGCCGGAAGAAAACCGCTACTCGCTGTTCGCTGGCATACGTCTGTTGCGTGGAGGAAACCGCCGTATGGTACAGGGCGAACGGAATCACCTTTTCCCTGTCACCGCCGTGGCGCCTTCACGATCTTGTGTCGGCGAGCGAAGCGAATTGCCTGTCCAAGGAGGACCCTGGAGTCGTAGCTGAAGGTGCGCGCGCAGGCTAGGGGAAATCTGCTGCCCATGCGCTTCTTTCCTAGTTTAGTTAAGGGATCCGTCCTTCAAACCTATGAATGCCAAGATTGGCTTACACGACGGATTGCCATCTACAAGAACCAAAGAGGTTCCTCTCGGCCTCAGATGGCTGACCGTCCGCTGCAGCCGGTTGTTATGCGGCCCTGTTCACCCAAGCTGGCGCTCTACCGACAGCAGGTAAGCGAACGGGTTCTTCCGGAGTAATTCCTGTTTCTCAACGTTGTACATGGCTCCGGTAGCGATGAGCGAAATCCCTGCGCCCGCCAGAAGCGCCGTGGGGACCGCCAGACCCGTCACCACCAGCATCGTTGACGGCGCAGCCGACAGGAAACCGACCTTCAGAAGCCCATCGCGGAGCCACCTGATCCTTAGGCTCTTCAGCGCGGCCTTGAGGTTTGCGATGGCGGGAACGACTTCGTCTGTGTAGAGTTCCGAAACGCGCTGGCGAAGCGCTTCCGCCGGAAGGTCGGACTCGATTGAGGAAGCGAGCTGGTCAATTTGCGTGCGGAACTGAGCGAGCTCATCTCGGTGCTTCTCCCGAAACTGGATCAACCGATCAATCGGCGTATCAGGAGCCACTGCGACTCGTTCGATCGCCAAGTTGGCGAGCATCCCAAGGGCTAGATGCCGAGGCATGCGATGGCGTGGGCCGAATGCCTCGTACTCGCGCCAGTGCCTCCTACCCGGGTGCATGCCCCACGGGACTACTCTGTTCAACTGGGCGTCGAAGCGCGCTGATACGGCGAGCCTATCGGCCGCGGCGAGAGAAGTGAGCAACCGCGCTCCAATTCGGTCCGCAAGCCGGCTCGCGAGCAGAGTCATGTAGAAGTTGGCGAACTTCTCGTCCACGCGAAGCCAGTCACCGCCCCGGTCGGAGGGGGCCGCGAGTTCGAGGAGGAGGCGGTGTACTTCATAGGGCAGCTTCTCCGGGTGGATGTCGGCAAGCCGCCCAAGCTCGTATGGGAGCTTCTCCACGTGGATATCGCGCCGGCGACCGCCATGATCAGCGATCAGAAGTTCAGCACCCTCGGCAGACCCCAGGTACGTCAGGACATCCCCCCCGAGTTCTTCGATCTCATCCATCCCCGAGTGAACGCGTAGAGGTACGAGGAACGCTGCGTCCTTCAAAGCGCGACCCGTGTCGGTGGAGTAGGGAGTCTCGATCGACGCCGGGACGATCGTGCGCACAGAGTCCCAGTAGAGGAGTGCGGTCTTTAACCACGCCTCATCGCGAACGTCAATCCGCGGGTAGTACAGCGCTTGGCTCATGGGCTACCTCAACTCTGCATTGGGATTGGCCGCACAATACACCATTGATGTCTGTTTCAAGCAGATCTGGGGCTCGGCCGACGACCTGGTGCCCTTCCGACCGACCGAGGAAGCGGGGTATGACGGCGAGCCAAGAGCGTGGCTTGGATGCTGGACGCCAAGTCGTCGAGAGAATCGAAGCCCAATCTCAAGAACCAGCTTCTGGCACCCGAGCCGAGGATCGACTTTGCCGCGGCAACAGTTCCGGCATCGGGACGTAGCTCGATGCGGTTCTTTACCGGGGTGCGTTCGGGACCAACGGCAGAAGACGGCCCGGCCGGAAAGCAAGGCAGCCGGCCAAGTCGGCGACGGCCTTCCGGCCGCCTGCGGCGGCAGCGGACCAGAACCGCGCACCCAGAGATACACCGTGCCGCGAGCGTTGCTTCCTGCTGCAACCTTGACGGCTCGCGTCCTACCCCTGCTCCCCAATCCACCCGTCGATGTGCTCGTCCAGCACAACCATCGGCATGGCGCCGCTGCCGATCACGGCGGCGTGGAAGGCCTTGATGTCGAAGCGGGCGCCGAGTGCCTCCTCGGCCTTCCGGCGCTGGCGGAGGATCTCCAGGTTGCCGATGCGGTAGGCGAGGGCCTGACCGTGGATGTCGGCTGAGTAGCGCAGGAGTTCCGTCGCGACTTCCACGTCGGAGTACACGACCCGGGCGCTCAGGTACTCACGGGCGCGCTCGAGGTCCCAGCCGAAGTAGTTCATCCCGGTGTCGAGCACGAGGCGGCAGGAGATGAACATCTCCATGACGCGTTCTCGTAGACGCCCATCTCCTTGCCCAGGTTGGCGGCGTACTCGGCCCAGCCTTCGGTGAAGGCGCCGTAGCCGATCGTCTCGCGGCGGAACCGGGGCAGGTCTTCGCGCTCGTTCGCCAGCGCGAGCTGGAAGTGATGGCCGGGGATCAGTTCGTGGTAGATCAGCCCCTGGGCCGAGAACAGGGACCGGTTCTCCAGGTCAGAGCCGTTGTAACGGTACTCACCGCGCGGGTTGACGGAAGTCGGAAGCTGGTAGACGCCGAAGGTCATCGTCGCCTCGGAGGTCGGATCGAGGCGGCGGACGCCGTAGGGCGCCTCCGGCAGCACGTCGAAGTAGTCGGCGATGTGGGGCTCGATCTTCTCGATGTACCCCATGTAGCGCTCCTCGACCTCCTCGGGTGACGCGGCGATGAAGCGCGGGTCGGCGCGGACCTGGTCGAGGAACTCCTTCATCGCGGTCTCTTCGGAACCGGCCTCGAAGCCGATCTCCTCGCGCAGCGCCGCCAGCTCCGCTTCGATCCGCGCGACCTCGTCGAGGCCGAGTTGGTGGATCTCCTCGGGCGTGAGGTCGGTCGTCGTGTGCGTCCGCACGCGGTGGACGTAGAGCTCGCGGCCGCCGGGTACCGTGCCGAGTCCCACCTGCTCGGGCGCGGCCTCCAGGTAGTCGTCGCCTAGCTCGGCGATCAGGCGGCCGAACTGCGGGTCGATTCCGGTCCTGACCGCCTCGCGGACCTGGACTAGGAAGTCGTCGGCGCCGTCGCCCATCCGGTCGGCGGCCGGCACGAACAGCTCTTCGAGCCGACCCCGGTAACCCTCGAACATCCCGACCACTGCCGGGACCTGGGCCTTCGGCAGGTAGATGCCACGTTCCTTCTGCCCCGCCACCTTGTCGGCGAGCTGCCCGATCCCCTGGGCGTACTCGTCGAGCAGGTGGAGGTAGTGCGCCCGGTCCTCCCCGGTTCCGACCGGGGCGGCGCCGAGCACCTGGTGGAGGATGTTCAGGACAAAGCCGCCGCCCGCATAGGGCGTGACGTTGAAGTCCGCCCAGTAGTGCTTCGGCGCCTCGACCAGCATGCCGAGGTTCCAGCGCAGGAGTTCGAGCGAGAGCCAGTCCTCGTGGTCGATCGCTTCCTCGTCGACCCCGGCCAGCCGGTCGAGCAGGTCCTGGGCGAAGGCCGCGTTCGATTCGGCCGCCTCGAGCGTCGAGTCGGGGAAGTGCTCAACCTTCTCGCCGCGGCGGAATTTGAGGTACGGGTCCTGGTCGGCGACGAAGTCGAGGTACTCGTTGCCGGCGGCGGCGATCAGGTCGGCGTCGGTGGGGCCGTCGCGGGAGATCTCGACGCTGCAGGCGGCGAGGGGAACGATGAGGATGACTCCCGCCAGCGTGGCAAACCTCCCGGAGCCGGGCGCTTCGCGCCGGATGCCGGCGGGGACGCCGGCGCACCCAGTCCCGGAGACAACGCGCCGTCTACCGCGCCTTCCATCGGGGACGCCGGCGCACCCAGTCTCCGCCGCGCCAGCTCCAAACGCTGTGGACTTCACGGCTTCAAGGATCGCACATACAGCACCGGCACGACGACCAGGTTGAGGAACGTCGACGTCAGCAGACCGCCGAGAATGACCTGGGCCATCGGACTCAGGATCTCGTTGCCCGGGGCGCCGGCGGCGAACACCAGCGGCACGAGCGCCAGGCCGGCGGTCAGCGCGGTCATCAGGATCGGCGGCATGCGCTCTTCCGACCCGCGCCGGACGGCGGCTTCGAGCGACAGTCCCTCGCGGAGCAGACGCCGGTAGTTGCTGACCAGCAGGACGCCGTTGCGCGTCGCGATCCCGAACAGCGTGACGAAGCCGACGACGGTCGCGAGCGACAGGACGCCGCCGCCGAGAGCCACCGCGACGACCCCGCCGACCAGGGCGAGCGGGACGTTGACCAGCATCGCCAGCGTGTCGCGGTGGCTGCCGAACTCCACGTAAAGCAGGCCGTACATGCCGGCCAGGATGAGCACGACGAGCAGGCCCATCGTCGAGAAGCGCCGGCCGGCCTCCTCGAACTGCCCGCC
>JAGWAG010000074.1:0-25353 GCA_021296535.1 Acidobacteriota bacterium
GCTTCTTCTTCGGTCTGGACCTCAGCGAGGGCGACATCGCGAACCGCGACTATCACGCGACCCGCGACATCCTGATCCCCGACGAGGCGAGATCGGAGGAGCTGAAGGAGCAGGCCCGTTCCGACGTTCGGCCTCTGTACGACTTCGACGCCGCCCAGGCCAACGGGATGGAGGACCGGATCCGGCGCCTCTTCGAGATCGAGCGCGGGGGAGACGAGGTGGCCGAGCTTCCGACCGAGGGGGAGGAGCAGGAGGTGGCCGCCGAACGGCTGCGGCGGCTGCGGGAGGGCAGCAACCTGCGAGTCGACGATGGGCACGCGGACCTGCTGGCCGCCCAGGTAGGCGGCGAGGACGGAGGCGCCGAGCTCGAGGAGCGTCTGGGCCGCCTGGCCGGGTTCCTGCTTCGGGAGGGGATCGTGGAGAACAAGGAGACCCTGCTTCAGAACCGGCTCGAGGGCGTGACGGTGCGAATCCTCCAGACCGGGGAGGAAGCGGTCCAGTTCGACCTCTTTCGCTATCGCGGCTGGGATGAGGTGCAGAGCTATCTCGAAGCGGAGGTCGGCCGGTGGGGCGGCTGGAGCAGCGCCGACCGGGAGACGGTCGTCGACTTCCTGATGGTCAACCTGACTCCGAACGTCTACCTGAACCTGAACGAGACCCGGGAGCGACGGGACGAGGCCGCGGAGGCGATCGGGCAGGCGTTCAACGAGATCCGGGCGGGTCAGGTCATCGTGCGCAGGGGCGACGAGGTCGACCAGAAGGCGATCGAACTGCTGCGGGAGATGACGGGCAGCGAGCGGCGGTCGACCCTGCTTCGATCGCCGGCCGCGTCGGCACTGCTGCTGGGCCTGGCGGTGGCGTTCCTGTGGGTCGCCTTCCGGCGCAAGCGGCTGGTCACGGTGGAGGCGCACGCCTTCGGCAGCGTCGTACTGCTCCTGGTTCTGGGCCTGCTGGCGACCCGTTTCGGCTTCGTCGTCGCGGACGCGCTCGCTGCCTCGTTCGAGATCGAGGTGCTCAGTTCAGCGCGGAGCTACGGCTTCGCGATTCCGTTCGCCGGGGTCGCGCTCCTCGTGTCGGTCCTCTACGGACGCGGCGCCGGGTTGCTGGCCGGTCTGGTGTTTTCCGTGCTCGTGGGCCGTCTCGGACTGGCGGAGGCAGGCACATCACCGCTTGGATTGGCGGGCGGCACGATGCTCTATGCCCTGACCGGCAGTCTCGCCGCCGTGTTCGCCCTCGATCAGTTGAAGCAACGGTCCGCGGTGATCCGGGCGGGCCTGCTCGTCGGACTCGTCAATATGGCTTCGGTGACCGTGGTGACTCTGCTGGACGAGAACGGCGCTTCGATCGCCGGCTGGGGCTTCGAGCTGCTTTGCGGACTCCTCGGCGGTCTGCTGGTCGCGGCAGCGGTCGGCTTCGCGATCCCCGTCTTCGAGGCGGTGCTGTTCCTGACCACTGACATGAAGTTGATGGAGCTTTCGGACACAAACAGTCCGCTTCTGCGGCGGGTTGCCTTCGAAGCGCCCGGGACCTTCCAGCACTCGCTGATGGTTGCCAATCTGGCCAAAGCGGGTTGCGAGGCGGTGGGCGGGAACCCGACGCTGGCGTATGTGGGAGGCCTCTACCACGACATCGGCAAGGTGCTTCGGCCCCAGTACTTCGTGGAGAACCAGCGGGATGGCGACAACCCGCACGACAGCCTCGCGCCGTCGATGTCGGCGCTGATCCTCGTCGATCACGTGAAGGAAGGCGTGGTCCTCGCTCGGGAGCAGGGGCTACCGCAGCCGATCGTCGACGCGATCGAACAGCACCACGGCACCCGCACGCTCGGCTACTTCCTCGCCCGCGCGCAGGAGCGGGCCGAGCCGGGGCAAAAGGCAAACGAGCACCAGTACCGCTACACGGGTCCCATGCCCCAGAACAAGACGATGGGTGTGCTGATGCTCGCCGATACGGTTGAGGCCGCGAGCCGAACCCTGGAGGACTTCTCCGAGGATTCGATTCGGAAACTGGTGACGCGTCTCCTGGGCGACATCGTCGAGGATGGCCAACTGGATCAGACGGATCTGACGCTCTCCGACCTGCGGCGGCTGAGCTACACGCTGCAGAACGTCCTGAAGACGATCCACCACCACCGGGTGGAGTATCCGGGCTTCGAATGGGGCGGGGAAAGTCGCGGTTCCCTGCGGGTTCTCCCGGGCGGAGCAGCGGGGGGCGCGGGCGGCGGCCGGTCCGACTGACTTCGTCAGCGTGGTGACCATCGATCTCCAGGTGGCGGCCTCCGTGGAGGCCACGTGCCGGGCCTGTCTTCCCGGCCTGCGCCGCGTCGCTCACGACGCGGTCGCTGAACTGGCGGCGGATTCCGCGACGTTGACCTTGCGGCTGGTCGACGACGACGAGATCCGGGAACTGAACCACCGCTACCGGGCGGCCGATTCAGCGACCGACGTGCTCTCCTTTCCCGGCGAGACGACTCCCGAGGGGCGTCACCTTGGCGATGTCGTGATCTCGGTGGAGACGGCGCACGGGCGCAGCGGCACGGCCTTGGAGCGGGAACTTCAGGTGCTCGCACTGCACGGAATCCTCCACTGCCTGGGATACGACCACGAGACGGACGACGGCGAGATGGAGGCACTGGAGCAGCGGCTGAGGTCGCAGTTCCTCGGGCCGTACAAGGCCGGAACGGTAGCCTTCGTCGGGCGTCCGAACGCGGGCAAGTCGACGCTGATGAACCGGTTGCTGGGCGAGAAGCTGGCGATCGTGTCGGACAAGCCGCAGACCACCCGCCACCGGTTGATCGGCATCCTGACCACGGAGCTTGGCCAGATGGTGTTTCACGACACCCCTGGCCTGCACCGTCCCCTGCACCGGCTGAACCGGCGCATGGTTCACGCGGCTTCCGCGGCGCTCAAGGAGGCCGACGTCGTGTGTCTGATCCGCGACGTGGCGGTTCCCTTCGGCAAGGGAGAGGCCTATGCCCTCGATCTCGTCGGCGCTGCCGCGGCGGCCGAACGGGAGCGCCCCGTGCTGTGCCTGCTGAACAAGATCGACCAGGTCTCGAAGCCGAAGCTCCTGCCCGAGATCGAGCGCTACGCGGGGAGCGGCGTGTTCAAGGACATCGTACCGATCTCGGCGCTCACCGGGGACGGCGTGGAACAGGTCCTGGAGATCCTCTGGCGTCACCTCCCGACGGGCGAGCGCCGGCACGACCCGGAGCTCCTGACCGTCCACACGGAGCGGTTCCTGGTAGCGGAGCTCATCCGGGAGAAGGTGCTCGAGCAGACGCACGACGAGCTGCCCTTCACGACCGCGGTCGTGATCGAAGCCTGGGAGGACGGCGCGAAACGGACCGATCTGCTCGCGCACATCCTCGTCGACCGGGACAGCCACAAGGGCATCGTGATCGGTCGTGGCGGCAAGCGGATCAAGGAGATCGGCACCGCCGCCCGCCGGGACCTGGAGGGGTTCCTGGGTCGGCGGATCTACCTGGAGTTGCAGGTCCGGACCCATCCCGGATGGCGCGAGGACATGGCGGTGCTCGGGCGGCTGGAAACGGGCTAACGGGGAGCGAGCGCGGCCTGTAGGCCGCGCCGGCGCGCGGTACAGGATCGCCTTGCTACAGAAACGTCGGATCCCGGGGCCTGGTTGCGACAGAGTTGTTCGGCTGGCTGCCGTACGACAGCCGTGTGGGAGGGGACGATCGGGGAGCGGATCTCCCGTTCGCCCTTTCGGCACGGCAAGTCGGGTCGTTCCACCCTCTGGGAACCAGGCCGAAACGCACGCGGGCACGCAGGTTGCTAGCGGAAGAACCACGGTGCCGGCGTCGTGGGTTGCCAGTTGATGGACTCGCTGATAGACACGCGGCGAAAGCGCTTTCGTGCATGCAGAAAAGCGGTCGGGTCGGCGGCTCGACCACATGGGTTCAGCGCGGCTTCACCGCGGTAAGGAACAGCAAAGGAGGACTTCATGGCAGAGGCTAGCCCCCAGTCGATCATCGGACGGATCCGGGACGAGGGCGTCCAGATCGTCGATTTCAGGTTCACGGACTTTCCCGGTCTTTGGCAGCACTTCTCGGTACCGGCCAGCGAGGTCGACGAGAGCACGTTCGAGGACGGGCTCGGGTTCGACGGATCGAGCATCCGCGGTTGGCAGGTGATCAACGAGTCGGACATGCTGGTCGTGCCCGAGCCCGGCACCGCCTTCATCGACCCGTACTTCGAGCACAAGACGCTGGTCATGACGTGCAACATCGTCGACCCGATCACGCGTGAGAGCTATGGCCGCGACCCGCGCGGCGTCGCCAGGGCCGCGGAGGCCTACGTGCAGTCGACGGGTCTCGCCGACACTGCCTACTTCGGCCCCGAGGCGGAGTTCTTCATCTTCGACGACGTGCGCTTCGACGGTGGGCCGAACTTCGGGTTCTACGAGGTCGACTCGATCGAGGGCCGCTGGAATAGTGGCGCCGACGAAGGGCCGAACCTGGGCTACAAGCCGCGCTACAAGGAGGGCTACTTCCCGGTACCGCCGACCGACAAGCACCAGGACATGCGCAGCGAGATGATCCTGACGATGGAGGATCTCGGTCTCAACCCCGAGTGCCAGCACCACGAAGTCGGCACCGGTGGTCAGGCTGAGATCGACCTCCGGTTCGCGCCGCTCGTCGAGATGGCGGACGCGATGATGCTCTACAAGTACATCATCAAGAACACCGCCGCCAAGCACGGCAAGACGGTCACGTTCATGCCCAAGCCCCTGTTCGAGGACAACGGCAGCGGCATGCACACCCACCTTTCGCTCTGGAAGGACGGAGTGCCCCTGTTCGCGGGCGACGGCTACGCCGGGCTGTCCGACATGGCGATGCACGCGATCGGCGGTCTGCTCAAGCACGCGCCGGCGCTGCTCGCCTTCACCAACCCGACGACGAACAGCTACAAGCGGCTCGTGCCGGGCTTCGAGGCGCCGGTGAACCTGGTGTACTCGCAGCGCAACCGGAGCGCCGCGGTGCGGATTCCGATGTACTCGCCCTCGCCGAAGGCGAAGCGGGTCGAGTTCCGTTGCCCCGACCCAAGCTGCAACCCGTATCTCGCCTTTGCGGCGCTCCTGATGGCGGCCCTCGACGGCATCCAGAACGAGATCGATCCGGGCAGCTCGCTTGACGTCGACATCTACGACCTGTCGCCGGAGGAGAGCCAAGGGGTTCCGACCACGCCGGCGACGCTGGACGAGGCGCTCGATGCCCTCGAGGACGACCACGACTTCCTCACGGCGGGCGGCGTGTTCGACGAGGACGTGATCGAGAACCACATCGCGTACAAGCGGGAGAGCGAGTGTCAGGAGGTGGCGCTGCGGCCGCATCCGCACGAGTTCGCGCTGTACTACGACATCTAGTCGGGCTGTACTTCGACATCTGACCCGGAAGGCGGCGCCGTTGGCGGCGCTCGGTGGATTCCGGAATCGCGGATCGGAAGACCCGCGACACTGGCCGGCCGCGCATCGCTGCGCGGCCGGCTTTTTTCTTCTTGCAGGGATGTAGGCCACCAGAGCTGCTGGTAAGTTACGCCTCCATCCCACAACGCGCGCCGACCGGAGAGTGGGCGGCCGCCAGCAGGAGGAGGTCCCTTCCGTGCAAGCCTTAGCGATTCGCACCCTTGGCATCGTGCTGGGGTTGACGTTGACCGTGCCGGCGTTGGCCGACGACTGGCCGCAGTGGCGGGGCGGTGACCGTTCCGGCGTGTGGCAGGAGGACGGCATCGTGGAGCAGTTTCCCGAGGGCGGCCTCGAAGCTGTCTGGCGGGTGCCGATCCACGGCGGCTACTCGGGGCCGGTGGTCGCGGACGGTCGCGTGTTCGTGACCGACTGGCGGCGCGTTGAGGGCACTCGCGCCATCACGGGCAAGGAACGCATCCTGGCTCTCGACGAGGAGACCGGCGAGGAGCTCTGGAGCCACGAGTGGGACGTGAACTACTCGGCGCTGCAGCAGAGCTATGCGATCGGTCCCCGCTCGACGCCGGCGGTTGACGGCGGCACGCTGTACGTGATGGGAGCCGTCGGCCATCTGATGGCGCTTGAGGCAGAGACCGGCGAGGTGATCTGGAGCTACGACTCGGTGGAGCAGGGCAACGCCAGCATCACGATCTGGGGGTTCGCCACTTCACCGCTCGTGCACGGCGACCTGCTGATCCAGATCGTGGGGGCCGAGCCGGACGGCAAGGTGATCGCCTTCAACAAGCACACGGGCGAAGAGGTCTGGCGGTCCCTGTCCTCGGACTGGGAGATGGGCTACGGCCAGCCGATGATCTTCGAAGCCGGCGGCGTGGAGCAGCTCATCATCTGGGAACCTAAGGCGGTCAACTCACTCGACCCGGCGACTGGCGAGGTCTACTGGTCGGTGCCTTGGGAAGTGGCGTCGGGTATGACGGTGACGACCCCCGTGATCGACGGCAACCGGCTGCTCTTCAGCCAGTTCTACCGCGGCTCCCTGCTGCTGGAACTCGCTGAGGACAAGCCTGAAGTCAAGGAGCTGTGGCGGGGCCAGAGTCGCAGCGAGATGCCGGAAGAGACGCAGGGCCTCCATTCCCTGATCACGACGCCGATCCTTGAGGGCGACACGATCTACGGGGTCTGCAGCTACGGCCAGTTGCGCGGTCTGAACGCGTCGGACGGCTCACGCCTCTGGGAGAGCGACGGGATGACCCGCCAGGGCCGCTGGGGCGCCGCCTTCATGGTCAAGCACGGCGACCGCTGGTTCGTGAACAACGACGTCGGCGATCTGATCATCGCCCGCTTCTCGCGGGACGGCTACGAGGAGATCGATCGCGCCAAGCTGATCGAACCGACGACGCGATCCGGCTTCGGCCCGCGGAGGTTCTACGACGCGATGGTGAACTGGACACACCCGGCCTACGCCAACCGCCACATCATCGCGCGCAACGACGAGGAGATCATTCGTGTCTCCCTGGCCGCCGACTAGCGCCCTTCGAGGACCCACCGCTGGAGTCCGGCTGACCCTGGTCCTTGCGGCGCTCGCCGCTCTTGCCACCATGCCCGCAACCGCCCAGCGGGAATCGGATGCCCAGGGTCCGGTGGGGGAGCTGATCTTCCCGCTCGAGCACTGGCACAACCACGGGTCCTCCCTCGTCGAGCTGCCGAATGGCGATCTGCTCGTGGCCTGGTTCCACGGTTCGGGGGAGCGGACGGCCGACGACGTGCGCATCCTGGGCGCCCGGATGCGGGCCGGCGCAGAAACCTGGAGCGAGCCATTCCTGCTCGCCGACACGCCGGGCTTCCCGGACACGAACTGCACCTTGCTGCTCGAGCCGGTGAGCGCTGGCGGACACCGGCTGTGGCTGTTCTGGCCCACGATTCAGGCGAATCTCTGGGAGAGCGCCCTGATGAAGGTCAAGGTGTCGACCGACTTCGAGGGTCCGGGGCCGCCGGTGTGGGACTGGCAGGACGTGCTCCACATGAAGCCCGGCGACGGCTTTCACGACCTGGTGGCCAGCAAGACCGATGAGTACTTTCGCAGCCTTGGCTTTACCGGCGCGTCGGATCCGGCCGCCCCGGAGTCGTCCCGGGCGTGGGCCGCGCGCAACCTGGAGCAGGCCGCGGACAAGCTGACCCGGCGGATCGGCTGGTTCACCCGCGCGCATCCGGTCGTCCTCCCCCTGCCTGATGGCGGCCAGCGGCTGCTTCTGGGGCTCTACTCGGACGGCTTCAGCTTCGCTGCCGCGACATACAGCGACGACGGCGGCCACAGTTGGACGTTCACCGAGCCGATCATCGGAGGGGGCAGCATTCAGCCCACGTTCGCGCTTCGCCGCGACGGCACGCTCTTGGCCTTCATGCGCGACAACGGGCCGCCGCCAAAGCGCGCCCACGTTGCCGAGTCGAAGGACCTCGGCGCCACCTGGTCCATCGCCCGCGACCATCCAGACCTGGTCGAGACCGGCGCCGGGCTGGAAGTCCTGAAGCTCGCGAGCGGCCGCTGGATTGCGGTCCACAACGACATCCCCGACGGCCGCTACCGGCTCGCGGTGTCCGTCTCCGAGGACGAGGGCAGGACCTTCAAGCACGGGCGCTACATCGAGCGCGAGGAGAAGGGCGTCGGCCGCTATCACTATCCGTCGGTGATCCAGTCCCGCGACGGCCGCATCCACGTGACGTACAGCTACCACGTTGCCGGCGCGCTCGACGACGGTGGCCAGGGCAAGAGCATCAAGCACGTCAGCTTCGACGAAGCCTGGCTGCTCGGCGAAAGCTGAGCGAGGCAACACGTTCAACCGGGAGGTTTCCCATGCGCCATCGACTGTTCTCAATCGCTGCCTTGATCGCCGCGACCTGTTTCGTCCTGCTTGCGGCCTGTGCCCCTCAGGACACTGGCGGTACGAGCACCGACACCTTCGCCGGCCTCCCCCGCACGACACCCGAAAGCGCGGGCATGTCGAGCGAACGGCTCGACCGCATCCGGCCGGCGTTCGAGAGCTACGTGACGGACGGCAAGCTCTCCGGCGTGGTCACCGTCGTCGCGCGAGACGGCCAGGTCGTTCACTTCGAAGCCAGCGGCAACCAGGACGTCGAGGCCGGCGAGCCGATGACCGAGGACACCCTCTTCCGCATGTACTCGATGACCAAGCCGATCGCCTCGGCGGCGTTGATGATCCTCTGGGAGGAGGGCCACTTCCTGCTGTCCACGCCGTTGTCCGCGATTCTCCCCGAGTTCGCGGACACGCAGGTCTACGTCTCCGGCGACGGCGACGACATGGAGACGGAGGCGCCGCGGCGGCCCATCATCATCCGGGACCTGATGACCCACACCTCCGGTCTGACCTACACCTTCATCCCCAGCCCGGTCGCCGCCTCCTACGCGGCGAACGGTCTGGAAGGCTCGGCCGACGCGGTCCCCCACGACGACCTGGCGCACTATGTCCGGGAGCTGGCGAAGCAGCCCCTGCTCGCTCACCCCGGCACCGCGTGGAACTACAGCGTCGGCCTCGAAGTCGCGGGCCGGGTGGTCGAGGTCGCGAGTTCCTGAAGGAGCGGATCTTCGACCCGCTGGGCATGGTCGACACGGACTTCTACGTCCCCGACGAGAAGCTCGATCGCTTCGCCGTGAACTACGCGCCGACGCCGGAAGGCGGCATGGTCGTGGTGGACGATCCCGAGGCCAGCGCCTACCGCGAGCCGCCCAAGGTCGAGATGGGCGGCTCCGGCCTTGTCGCGACGGCCGGCGATTACCTGCGCTTCGCCCAGATGCTGGCGAACGGCGGCGAGCTCGGCGGCGTGCGGATCCTCGGGCCGCAGACCGTGGCCCTGATGATGGACAACCACCTCGGCTCGGCTTACGGGCCGTCGCCCATGTCGAGCCTCAACCTCGACATGGGGATGAGCGAGGGCATGGGCTACGGCTTGGGGGGGTACTCGGTCACCGACACCGGCCTGACCGGTCTGCCGGCTTCACCTGGCACGTACGGCTGGGGCGGCGCCGCCTCGACCGACTTCTTCGTCGATCCCGAGGAGAACCTCGTTGGCATGGTGCTGACCCAGTTGCTGCCTACCGGCACCTATCCGCTGCGTCCCACGATGGAGGTGCTCACCTACCAGGCGATCGTGGACTAGGCGCGCCAGGAGGCGGCGGGGACCGACGGCCGCGATGTGGATCCGCTGTCCACCACCTGGGGCCTCGGCCTGGAGAAAAGGACTGGCAGCGGCGAGTATCTGGACCGGATCGTGCTCCGGTTCGAGGCGCGCTACAGCGACTACGGCGACGAGTCCTGGGTCGCCGACTTCCCGGATGTCCGCGTCACCGAACCGTCGACGGTGGAGGCCGATGGAATAGGCGTGACGGTGAGCATGGTGCGGCTGTTTGGCCGGGGCGAGTAGAGATGGTGGATGGGACCGAAATCGACGTTCGATTCGTTCAACCGGACTTGCTCACTGGCGCCTTCCGATGACATCCACGCCGGTGATGCCGACGTGCCGCGCCGCCGCCAGGAGGCGTCGGTCATTGCTGAAGACCTCCCGAAAGCCGCTGTCCCTGGCCGTCATCAGGTGGACCGCGTCCCCGGTTCGCAGGAAGACTCCCGGTGGAAGCTGCCCGAACACGTCAACTACCGCCGTCATCATCGCCGCGGAGAGCGGAAGCCAGTGCCACATTCTCACCGCCTCGTCGGCGCTCAGTTGATCGAGGACGGCCTCAAGCTCCCTTCGGGTGAGGCGACCCTCACGGAATGTCCGGTGCAGCGCCGCGTGGAGCTCCAGGCGCCCAAACACCGAGCAGGCAACACGTCCGCGTTCGGCAGCCAACGCTCGGACGCTGTCCCACCCTTCCTCCTTCACGTAGCACTTGACCAGGTAGGCGGTGTCGAAGTACGCCACTAGCGATCCCGGTCCTCCGAGATACCTGCGGCCGAGTCGCCGCGGATCTCCGGCAGGGCCTCGAACTCGGGCAGCAGTTGACGGTCGGCGAAGGAAACCCCCAGTGCGTCGTCGCGGAACGGTACAAGCGAAGCCAGCGGGCGGCCACGCTCCGTGACGACGACGCCCCGTCCTCTGGCGGCTCGCCGCACCCACTCGCCGGTCTTCAGATGGAGCTCGCGAATGCCGATCTGTTCCATGTGCACAAATGTGACACATGGGTGCGGCGGGCGTCAACCGCGCTCCGCGAGTCAGTGCTTCACGATCCAGCGCGGCGCGCATCGGCCCGGTCGCTCGCTAGCCAGGGCGCCGGAGGGCGCGGCATGGCGGGTTGAATTCCGCCCTACTTCCGCTTGGCGCCCCGGCACGGGCGACGGTCGCCGTCCACCCGGTCTTCTTCGCCCCCGCGCTGAGCTCCGGCGACGTGCCAGACGGAATGTTGGCGAGCGGACGTCGGGGCGTTGGGCTATGGCGTTGGCCGCTGGTCAAGGAGAGGCTGTTGCGCCGGCCGTCAGAGTCCGCGGATCGCCTGCCAGAACTCGCGTAGCGCCGGATTCGTCGTCCTGCCTTCGCCCTCGGCGATGATCCTGGGCGGGTAGGCGAGTCTGCGGAGCTGACCCTCGGGTCCGCTCTTCTGGGTCTTCTTATCTTCCAGTAGTCCGTGCGTACGAAGTAGGTTCTCGAGATGCCACCAGGACGGGTTGGTCGAGATGCCTCGCTGCTTGAGAATGCCGTCCGACAGGTAGTACATCCTCTCGGACACTTGGAGCAGCTTGTGCAGTAGCTCGATCGTCTCTTCTGCCTGTTCGCTGTATTGGGGTTGCGCCGGCCCGTCTGGCGGAGGTACCGCCATTCCGAGCTCCTCGCAGATGGCAGCCATCCTGACAGGGTCGTACTCCGTGCGGCCAGCCCGATGTGTAAGTCCGTAGAGGTCGGTTCCGATTTCGAGGCGAAGGCCGCTCAGTTTCGTGGTGGAGACATCGACAATCAGTCCGCCGAAGGTGGTCTTTCGCGCGGTCTTGAAGGACCAGTTGGCGCCGCGGAAGTCCGTGTCCACGAAGTCGCACTTCTCGACATGGACGTTCTGCTGCACCGTACTGCGGAAGTCCGAACCTGTGAAGGATGCATCGATCAGTCGAAGATCGGGGATCCGCTCGTGCCTGCACAGAAGGGCGGCGTACAACGCGCCGGCGTTGCCTCGATTCGTCTCGCGGGTCGGAACCGGTACGTGGCGGTCCGCAAGGGCGTCCAGAACCGAGGCCAGATAGGCCATGCCCTCTTCGTCGACATGTTCGGCGAACTCGGCGGCGACTGTGGGACTCACCTGCGTTCGTCCGAGAAGTCCGGCGACGTCACGGTCCTTGGCGAGCTCTTCCGCCAGAAACCGGGCAACGAAGAACGCGTAGTAGTACTCGTGCGAGAAGGCAAGCATGCGCGGGCCGTTCGCGTTGGAGGAACCGCTCTGTGTCGCCAGGAAGGCGTAGGACGAGGCGCGGGAGATGAAGGCGCGGAGGTCGGTACCGGTCATTCCAACTTCGTCAGCGAAGAGCTCGGCGATAGTGTCCACGGAGGCCTTGTCGAGCTCCCGCCGCTCCTGCCACCACATCTCTTCCGCCACCATCCGCAAGAATCGCCAGTGGTTCTCCTCCGTCAGGATGGGCTGGTCTTTCGCGTTAAGGAACTTGCCCACCTCGCGTCGGACGAAGCTGTCGATGATGCGGCGAATAGGTCGGGCAGTCTCGTCCGGTCCGGTGGGTTCGCTGGCTACTTCCACGGCCGCCGCGAGAAAGAACGGCGTAGAAAAGAGCTTGGCTGTACCGTTTCCGGAGAAGGTGCGCTCCAGGTCTTCCAAGGCGTCGGAGGGTGAAGCCGCCCCGAGCCTCTGGAACTGGTTGCCTTTCTCCAGGTAGGCGCACATCTCGCACTTTGTCCACGGTTGGAGCTCGACAGGGACAATCGCGAAGCTGGCTTCGCTGCCCCTGAATCGGTCAGCGCTGGTGCGGATTTGGCCGAAGTCGAAGTAGGTGGACCTCGCGGAGGCGATCGTCGCGCCACGGCCGCCAAGTCGTGCGAGGAATTGAGTCAGAGCGTCGACAGCCTCGCCGCCTCCTCCCGCGCCGAGAAGCTCGTCGAAGCCGTCTATGATGGGTACGACGAGCCGGTGCTTCGTGAGCGTTGCTAGTGCCCGGTAAGTGAAGCGGGCGTTCAGATCCTGGAGAACGAGTGCCACCGCGTCGTCGAGTCGTGCAAGGTAACGCGCCTGCGCATCGATGTAGAGGTAGAGGAAGTTCGCCTTGTGGTTCACGTACGCCTCGGCTTGGCGGTGGGCCATTTGCCGCAGAGCTACTGTCTTCCCGGCGCCGGCGGCACCGCGCAGGAACACAACTCGGGTGGCGCCGTGGGGAAGGTCCGAAAGAAGATCCGCGATGACCTTTCTTGCCTGATTGCCGCCTTCGTCAGAATCCTCCGTCTTGGCCCTTGGTTCGATGTACTTGTCGTTGTCGTCGGAACAAGAAAAATAGATCGATTCGGCCAGCGCTTTGAGATTCGCCATCTCATCGGAGGCCAGAAACGCTGGCCAGGTCTTCTTAGCGCCGTTGAGTTGGACATCCGGGTATCCGGTACCTGCTGATTGCAGGAACGCCGCTTCGTAGCTAGTGCCTTGCCGGGTCCACGCAGCGCCGTTCGCTTCCAGGTCGAGCCGCGAGTGCGTATCCGCGAACGAAGCGAGGTCGGCTCGGACCTCGGCCATCACTTGTTCGTTGAGCGTTGTCATGATCGGCGGTCCAAGGCGAAGTAATCAACCGACACTTGGGAAAGGAGATCGGCGTAGGAACTCGGATTGGTTCGGTCGATGGTAATGAGAAGCAGTCGACCATGGTCGGCTGCTCCCGAGATGAGACCGGGCAGGATGTCGTCGTCGTTGGAGACGACGGCTATCCAGTCGGACTCATAGTGACGGGCGAAGTGTATCGTGTCGGCGACGATCGCCGTGTCGACGAGCTTCTGGCGTTCGGTGCCGATCGCCGCGCGTGATCTGACGGTGCAGCCCGGCCGCATGGGACACCGGTTCCGCTGCCAGTGTCGGAGATGGTCGAGGGGGCATTTGCTTGGATAGCCGCAGTTATCTGGGCGTTCGACCCGGAGAGGGGGAAGGCCGGACCACAGGCGGAGCGTGTGGCTCAGGTCGTGGCCCGGCAAGGACATCAGGGCGTCCGCCAGGTGGAGGAACACGCGGGACGGACGCCCGCCTGTCGGGTAGTAGCGCCGGGCGATGGCGCCGAGCGCCTGTCTGGCTTCAGAGTAGTCGTGTGTTCGCTCGTCGTGCCAGCCGCCGTAGAGTCGGATCCGGAGGGACTCGGGCCGTGGCTGGAGGACGCGGCACTGCCTCAGCAGTAGCGAGACGACTCCGTCGACCGCCTCGCTGTGGTCCTTGAAAGTCGGAGGACGGTTTCGCGGAAGGGCGGCGACGTTGAAGTAGTCGACGAGAGCGTAGGCGGTGCGTGGCATGAGCGTTCGGCGACAGGGCTCGGCCCGCGAGAAGTGCGGGGGCGCGGCAGGGGTTACGCGGTCGGCAAGGGGTGGATCCGCTCACTGCTGACCGGCTTGGTCGGGTCAGCCGAGGGGTGGGGACGGTACCACGGCGCTGGGGCCGGTGCTGCCGTCTCTGCAGATGGCGTGTCTGCCGACGCGGACCAGGCCCGGGGGGAGGCCGGCATCATGCAGGAACGCGTAGGACTGTGGTGGGCGGAACGCCGCCGTCTCGCCTCGCTGTGGCGAAGATCGGAAGCGTCGGTGGTGCCGCGCTTGCTTGTGGCGTCGGCTCCGAGTTCCAGAGTCTTCTCCCGGCGGCCCACTGCGCGTTGAGTTCAAGCATGGGTCGTGGCGTTTCCCCTTGGGCCGGGCCACATGCGGCTTCCGCCCGCGCTCCTGGGGCTGGGCGTGAACCCGGCCCCCTTCGACCCCGACACCGTCGCTTTGAGGCTTGACAATGACGGACACTGAGCCCATAGAAGACGAGCTCTTTGCCGGACTGGACCCCGGAGAGAACGATGCCCCGGTCCTCCTGGACCAGTACAAGCTCTTCGTCGGAACGTCTGAAGCGCTATCCCGAGGTGTACCGCCCGTTCACGCGCACGGAGTCCATGCGCAAAGGACCGTAGGATGGAACAGCAAGAGCGTTGTCGACGGCATCTGGAACTCCTACCTTGGGCGCTGATCTCGGTTGGCCGGTGATGCCCGCGTTCTCAGGGCCGGAACCCCTGCAGGCGTGGTCTCATGCCACCAGCGAACGAGACCGAGTGCCCGATTGAGGGGCGCTCGGTTGTCACGCAGGCACAGTTGGCTTCGGTGCGCCTACACGGTCGGCGGCGGCTACGTCCCGCGGCGCAGCGGCTTTCTGCCGGGCGTCTACCGCGGCCTTCCGGCGCCGGCGTTCGAGCGTGCCGCGGTGGGTCTTCAGGCTGCGCGCGAACGCCTCGATGGAGGACAGCAGCCGCTGCTGGAGGCCGACAACGAGCAGGCCGGATGCGGCGCGGGCCGTCTTCGACGCCGCCCGGAACCGTCGAGCAGTTCGAGCAGCGTGGAGAAGCTGTTCGAGTGGCCGTTGTGCGGCGTCGCGGAGAGGAACAGCCGGTGCTCGAAGTGGCCGCTCAAGTCGCGGACGGCCCTTGTGAACTTCGACTCGATGCCGTAGCGGCCGCCGCTCGAAGGCGCGGCGTGATGCGCTTCGTCCAGGATCAGCAGGCTTCCGGGCAGCGCCTGCCCCAGCCATTCCCGCATCGGGTCGGCGTAGGTGGGGTCGCGCAGCAGACTGTGGGAAACGAGGAAGCGGCTTCGGGGGGCGTCATTCGGGGCGAAGTTCCAGGGTTCCCCTCAGGCGTACATCACAGCCGCCGCCTGCTCCCTGAGCGCCGTCGGATTCCCCAGCACCTGGCGGTCGAGGCCGACGCGCTTGTAGAAGATGTGCATGTCGCACTCGTGGGTGAAGCCGATGCCGCCGAAGACCTGGTGCCACGTCGGTGGCGTGGGCCTTGAGCAGGGGGGCGAAGTGGTCGATTTCGTCCGAGCCGTCGTCCCAGGCATCGGCGGTGTGCCAGAGCAGGGACTGGACGGGCTCGACTTCGGCGAGAACCTCGGCGCAGATGTGCTTGACGGCCTGGAAGGAGCCGATGATGCGCTCGAACTGCTTGCGCTCCTTCGCGTAATCGACCGCGATGTGGAGTCCCTTCTGGGCGGCGCCGAGGGCGTCGGCGGCGATCGCGATCTGGGCCGCGTAGACGGCGCGCTGAGAGCTCTCGGCACTGCCGCCGAGGCTTTCCGCGGCGTTCAGGTCGACGCCGGAGAAGGTGACTTCGGCGACCCGGCGCGTGTCGTCGACGGTCTGGAGGGGCTCGATGTCGATCCCCGCGGTCGTCGCCTCGAGCAGGTGGAGGCTGCCTCCGGATTCGAGCAAGAAGGCGTCTGACCAGGCGGCGTCGGGCACGACGCGCCCGTTCTCGATCGGCGCGTCGAGGATCGGCGTGATCAGCGTCCTGCCTTCGGCGATCCCTTCGAGCAGGCCGTTCCGGCGCTCGCCGCCGTCGGCGCCCGCGATCAGCAGCGGCGCCAGGACGTAGGACGAATGGAAGTTCACGGGCGCAGCGGCGCGCCCGATCTCCTGGGCGGCGATGGCGGCCTCCTGCATCCCGAGTTCCGAGCCGCCGCGGTTCATGTCGATCAGAAGGCCGGTGATGCCCTGGTCGCCGAGCTGGCCGTGGATTGCCTCGTCCTGCCCGGACTCGGAGTCCATCACGCGGCGGACGCGCTCGATACCCACGTCCTGGGCCAGGAAACGGGCGATCGAGTCGCGGAGCAGCTCTTGCGGCTGCGTCAGTCCAAAGTCCATGTCGGACTCCTTTGTCTAAGGGGCGGCGCGGGCTCTAGGCCGCGGCCGGCTTCGGCTCTCGCGGCAGTCCGAGGCCCCGCTCGCCGATGATGTTCTTCTGGATCTGGGCGGTGCCGCCGCCGATGATCAGGCCGAGGGCGTACATGTAGTTGCGCTGCCAGTTGCCGTAGTCGCGCACGTGTTTCGAGCCGCGCTTGAGGACGCCCTGCTCGGCCATCGCGTCGATCGCCAGGGCGCAGATGTCGTAGTTCAACTGGCAGTTGTTCAGCTTGACGATCAGGCCGCCGGCCCCGGAGTCGCGCTTCTTCAGCCGATCGGTGAGCAGGCGCAACTGGTGGTACTTCATCGCCTGCACCCGGCCCTCCAGCTTGAGCAGCCGGTCGCGGTAGACGGGCGAGTCGATCAGCCCTCTCTCGCGCAGGATGTCGACACAGCCGGCCATGTAGTTCTCCGTCGCGTTCGAGCGGCCGAGCATGTTGCGCTCGAAGCGCAGGGTGTACGTGCCGACCTCCCAGCCCTGGCCGGGGCGGCCGATCACGTTCGTTGCGGGCACCCGCACGTCGGTGAAGAAGACCTCGTTGAAGGAGGCGTCGCCCGTCATCGTCATCAGCGGCCGGACGTCGAGGCCGGGCGTGTCCATCGACAGGACGAGGTAGCTGATGCCGCCGTGCTTTCCGGCGTCCGCTTCAGTGCGGATCAGGGCGAACATCATGTCGGCCTCGCGGGCGCCGCTGGTCCAGATCTTCTGACCGTTGATCACGTACTCGTCGCCGTCGAGCACCGCGGAAGTGCGCAGCGACGCCAGGTCGGAGCCGGATCCGGGCTCGCTGTACCCCTGGCACCAGATCAGCTCGCCGCGGATCGTCGGGCTGATCAGGTCCTGCTTCTGGTCTTCGCGGCCGAAGTGCAGAAGAGTGGGCACGAACATGCTGATGCCCTGGTTCTCCATGCCGAGGGAGAGCCCTGCGTTCTGGAACTCTTCCTCGATCACCAGGCTGGCGAGGGCATCGGGTTCGTGGCCGGCGCCGCCGTAGCGTTGCGGGATCTCGCGGCCGGCGTAACCGGCGTCCACGAGCCGTTTCTGCCACTTGACGACGCGATTGCGGACCTCGGAGGCGTCGCCGCCGAAGCCGGGCCCGGCGGGGACCGCGACGTCCTCGTTGGCGGCGAAAAAGGAGCGGACCTCCTCGCGGAGTTCGTCGTACTGGGAACCGATCGATGTATCCATGATGGACGCGACTTTATCGCGCTTGAAGGGCTCCGCCAGCACTTCGGAGCATTCGGAGTAAGCTGTCGCGTCCAAGGGTGCCATCCGTGCGTCCGTCAACGAGCGCACGGACCGGTTGAGGGGTGTCGTGGACCGCGCGACCCCGGTCCTGGAGGGCGGGCAACGAACAGCGGCGGCGGGGGCGAAATGAGCGACGACACGGTTGGAGGGGACTTGGCGGCAGAGGCAGAGGACGCCGGCGAGCAGGCGCCGGCCAGCCGTGATGCCCTGCGCCTGGACCAGTTGCGCCAGGCGGCCTCGGCGGCCGGCGTCGATGCGGTCGTCCTGACTCCGGCGGCCACGATGACGTGGCTGTTGGGCCACGAGTTCGAAGCCCACGAGCGCCTCTTCCTGCTCATCGTGCCGACGTCCGACGCGGCGGTGGCGGTCGTTCCGGCTCTGGAAGAGGCGAACTTCCGCGGCGCGGCGCCGTCCGTCGAGTCGCTTCACCTCTGGGACGATGCGGATGGCCCGGAGAAGGCCGCCGCGGATGCGTTCAAGTGCCTGGCCAAAGCCTCCCGGGTCGCGGTGGAGCCATTGAGCCTGCGCTACATGGAGTTCGGGCACGTGCAGCGGGAACTCCCGAAAGCAAAGATCGAAAGCGCCGAAAACGTTGTAGCCGCTCTCCGGCTCAAGAAGAGCGACGAGGAAGCGGCGCTGATGAAGAGGGCGTCGAAGATCGCGGAAGCGGCGCTCGAGTTCACGCTGCGCGACGTGAAGCCCGGGCGCAAGGAGGTCGAGATCGCCTCCAAGCTCTCAAGCGAATTGCTGCGGCGGGGCGGAGGCGGCATCTCGTTCGGCCCGATCGTCCTGAGCGGCCCGAAGTCGGCCTTGCCGCACGGCGTGCCGGACGACCGCGAGATGCAGGAAGGCGAGTTCCTCCTGATCGACTTCGGAACCTCTTTCGACGGCTACCACTGCGATATCACGCGCACCTTCGTGGTCAGCGGTTCGCCCACCGACCGGATGCGGGAGGTCTACGAAGCCGTCCTGCAGGCGAACATCCGCGGCGTCGCCGCGTCTCGCCCCGGAGTGACCTACGACTACGTCCACAAGAACTGCCAGGCCAATCTCCACGGCCCCCGGTTCAAGGAGTTCATGACCCACCGCACCGGCCACGGTCTCGGCCTCGAGATCCACGAGCCGCCGTCGGTGATGGCGGGCAACGGCGGCCTCGTCGAAGAAGGCGCCGTCTTCACGATCGAACCAGGCCTCTACCTCAACGGCTGGGGCGGCGTACGCATCGAAGACAACATCCGGGTGACGGAGCAGGGCTGCGAACTACTCACCTCCTCACCCCGCGAGCTGCGCATCCTCGGCGCCTGATCGACTAGCAGACTGGCTGGCTGGCTGGCTGGCTGGCTGGCGTGGCGGCGGTCGGTGCGGTCACCGCCTGTTTGGTCGGCGTCCGAAGGGTCCGCCTCCAGGTGCCGCTCGCCCTTGGTCGGAAGATGGAAGGTGGTGGGCTCGCTGCACTCCACTCGCTCCGGTTCGGTGTCGGTCGTTGTAGTGACTAGGGGAGTCGCTCGTTCCGAGCCACCTGGAGGCTGACCCTTCGGACCCCTTGCACAGGCTGGAGGTCGTCGGTAACGGCCGTCTGGTAGGCATCCTCGCTGACCGTGACCTCCTCGGCGACGACCTCTTTCGGGCGTGCGGAGCCGGCGACCGGCGGGTCTTCCGCGCCGGCTCAGCCCGAACGACAGGTCAGGCGGTCAGATGCTCCCGCAGCCGCCGCACCACCTCCGGCTGCGTCGCCGCCAGGTTCTCCGTCTCCATCGCGTCCGCCTCCAGGTCCCACAGAATGTCCTCGTTCCCGAAGCCGGTGACCAGCTTGTAGCGGCCGTCGTAGGCGAGCCGCCAGTCGCGAAGCCCGGACAGGACGACCTCCCGGTGACTGTCGGTTCGCCCCTCCAGAAGTGGCCGCAGGGATCGGCTGTCCATGTCGGCTGGGGTGTCCAGGTTGGCGTAGTCGAGGAAGGTGGCGGCCAGGTCGAGTATGGTCGTCGGCAGGTGGCATTCGTATCCCGCGCGGATGCCGGGGCCGGCCGCCAGCAGGGGTACGCCCGCGGAAGCCTGGTAGGGGAGCGACTTCCCCCAGCGCGCGTGGTCTCCCAGCATCTCGCCGTGGTCGCTCGAGTAGACGATGATCGTGTTGTCGAGCTGGCCGGTCTCTTCCAGCATGTCGATGTAGCGGCCCAGCCAGGCGTCGAGGTTCTCGATCATCGCGGCGTAGTTCTGGCGGGTCGCCTTGTGGTCGTCCGGGGTCAGGGCCCCATGGTAGGCGTAGGGCTGGCCCAGGCCGTCCCGGCCGCGGACCCATGCTTCCATCTCCGCCGTGATGTCGACTGGCGGATGCGGGCCGACGAAGTTGATGACCAGGTGCCATGGGTGATCCTTCGGGGCGGCCTCGATCAGGTCCAGGCCGTTCTGGGCGATCCAGTTGTCGCAGTAGGCCTCGGGGCCGAGCGGTGAGGTGATCACGTCCCCCCACCAACTGTCGGGGAAGTTGGAGCGCCGCCGACGGAAGTCCGTGGCGCAGGCGCGGCCCTGCGGCGGTTCCAGCGAGTCGAGGTAGGTGTAGTACGGGTCCTTGGGACCCTCGGGGTCCTCGAGGTAGGACTGCATCCCGTCGCCCTTGCCGCAGTTGTTGATCTGCGCCGAGAAGCCCCAGTGAGAGGCGTTGTTCGTTCCGTCGATGCCCCAGTTGCCGCTGTTCTTCGACATGTCGAGCTTGCCGACCGCCATCGTGTGGTAGCCGGAGTCCCGGAGTTGGCCGTAGAAGGTCTGCTGGTCCAGCGGGTAGTCGGTGCCGTTGCCGGGCACGCCGCAGCGGTCGTACTCGCGGCCGGAGGCGAGGCACGCCCGGGACGGGCCGCAGACCGGCGACGGCACGAGGGCGCGAGTGAAGTTGACGCCGTCGCGCGCCAGACGGTCGATGTTCGGTGTCCGCAGCGCGCCAGTCGGGCCGCTGCTGGTCGGGGAAAAAGAAGAGGAGGTTCGGCCGGTCGTCAGTCTCCGCAGGCGGTTGGGATCCGCCGCAGCCGGAAAGGCCGGCGAGGGCCCCGCCGGCAATGAGGCGTGAGGACTGCTGCAGGAAATCGCGGCGGGTGGGGCGGGTCATGAAGCTCCTTCTCACCTTCGGTCTGAAAATCGAACGGGGTTGCGGTGTCCAACGGCGTTAGCTAGTTTAGGTCACGACAAGAGCCAATGGGGTTTGGCCGCGCTGTCCTGGAATCTCCGCGCCGGTCGGTTGGGCCCGCGACCTGGAGGAAGAGGTATGAATCGACGTTCCGTTTGGCTCGGAGGGCTTGTCGTCCTGATCTGCGTCGCTCCGCTACTCGCGGACGGCCCGCAGACGGGCACGATCGACGGCCGCGTCCTGGACGCCCAGGGTGCGCCGTTGCCCGGCGTCACGGTAACCCTGACCGGTCCGCAGAGCACGCGGACGGTGATCACGGACGCAGACGGCGTCTATCGCTTTGCGCTGCTGCTGGCCGGCCGCTACACCGTGAACGCGGAACTCGAAGGGCTTGGCGCCGCCGAGCTGGCGACCGATCTCGATCCGGGACAGCGGCGGGGCATCGACCTGACTCTCGTGTCCGCGACCGAGGAGGAGATTACGGTCACCGGCGAGGCGCCGCTGATCAGCCGGTTTGAGACGGCGGCTGCGGCGACGATTCCGGAAGAGGTGACGGAGAACGTCGCCTTCGGGACACGCAACTACAACGCGGCCATGCGGCAGTTGCCGTCGGTCGTCAACCGGAACGACGCGGACTCCGTGCCGTCGGTGAACGGCGGCATCTCGACCGAGGTGGGTGTCTACGTCGAGGGCGTGGACACCTCGATGCACCGTCGCGGCGGCGAGATGCGTCTGCTCATTCCCGGCACCGCGCTGACCGAGACGAAGCTCGAGTCGACCGGTTTCGGCGCCGAGTACGGCCGTGCGACGTCCGGCATCATCAACTCGACGGTCAAGACGGGGACGAACGAGTTCCACGGCGACTTCCTCTACATCGGCCAGAACCCGAAGTGGCGGGCGCCGGACATCCTCGAACTCGAGCGGCCGGACGATCAGATCAACAGCTTCGAGACCGGGCTCGGCGGCCCGATCGCCCGCAACAAGGCCTGGTTCTTTCTCTCCTACGGCAAGATGTCGGACAACCGGATCGACACGCTGCGCGACGGCTCGATCGTGAACCTGAGCCGCGAGGCGAGACCGCTGATCGCCAAGGTGAACTTCCAGCCCAGGGACAACCAGCAGATCGCGATCACGGCGATCGATGCTCCGTCGGAGGCCATCGGCCTTTCGGGGAATCCAGGTGACCGGTGGGCGATCATGAGCTTCCCGCTGAACGGCCGCGTACAGACGCTCAACTGGAGTCTTGGTCTGGGCAGCTCGAACTTCCTCGAGTTCAAGGTCGCCAACCGTGAGGAGTTCGTCGGCCGGCACGCGGCGGAACAGCACCCGATCGATCCGAACGCTTCGCCGGACGACCCGCCGGGGAACAACTTCCGCTATCGGGACCTGTCCACTGGCCTGCGCCACAACGGGCCGGCGGTAAGACTCGCCGAGGGCTTCAACGACTTCCCGCGAGACCAGGCGAACGTGTCCCTGACCAGCTTCAGGGGCCGGCACGAGTGGAAGTTCGGCGTCGACGCGCAGGCGATCGAGTTCAGCAACCTGACCTCGATCATCACCGAGTTCCGCGGCCGCGGCTACGACCCCAACCTGCCCGGCGGCTTCGCGACTCCCGTCAACAAGCGAGTGTTCGAGCCGTCGAACGTGATCACGGAAACGAGCGACTTCCTGGCCGTCTTCGCCCAGGATCGCTTCGAGGTCGGCGACAACTGGGTCTGGACCCTGGGCGTCCGGGGCGATCAGCAGACGATCGACAACGACATCGGCGAGCGGGTCAACGAATACACCGAGTGGGTACCACGCGTCAGCGGCGTCTACGACGTGAAGGCCGACGGCAGCATCCTGCTGCGCGGCACACTGGGGCGCTACTACCACGCGATCGGCATGGGCATCGTGCTGCAGGAGTTCTCGCGTCAGAACAACGGCGAGAACATCTACGACCAGTTCCTGTGGAACGCGGCGACCCAGCGCTACGACCGCTTCCAGCGGCGCGTCGAGCCGACGTTCGACCAGGCGATCCAGGACATCGACCCGTACTACAAGGACGAGATTTCCTTCGGCGCCGACTTCCAGGTGTCCGAGAAGTGGGTCGTCAAGTCGCGCCTGGTGGCGAGCGAGGCGGACAACATCTTCCACGCCACGCTCCAGTTCGACGATGCCGGCCGGGTGGTTCGTGATCTCCGTAACTGGACCGACGCCCGCCGTGAGTACCGGGGGCTGCAGATCGAGGCGAACCGGCTGTTCCGCGACAACTGGACTCTGCGCACGAACTACACCCTGAGTTCGAACAAGGGGAACATCAACTCCTTCAACGACAACTTCAATCTCTTCGAGGGTCTGGGCGGCATCGAAGTTTCCACCGGGCTGACCAACGCGACCTCGAGCGATTGGTGGTTCGGTCGGCTGCTCGAGGACCGGGAACACCTGGCGAACGTGGTCGGGATGAAGCGCTTCGTCTTCGGCCGGCACGACTTCGTGCTGGGCGGCTTTTTCCACTACGCTGCGGGCCGGCCGTGGGGAAGTCACGTTTCGACCCAGGTGCGTCACCCGCTATCGGGACAGACGATCACCACGTCGACGTACCGGGAGCCGTCGGACGCGCAGCGGTTGCCGGACACCTGGACGATCGATCTGTCGGCGATGTACTCGGTGGCGATGGCGGGCGATGTGCGGGCGAAGCTCGGCTTCGAGGTGGCCAACCTGACCGACAACCAGGAGCCGACCATCATCAACCGGTCGACTGGGCGGCCCAACGCTCAGGTCGCGTGGTATCAGCGGCCGCGGGAGTTCCGGCTGAAGGTGGGCTTCAGCTTCTGATCCGGCTCAGGCGGCACGGTTGGGGGCGGGCGCCGCTCTTCGCGGGCGGCGCCTTAGCCCTTGCTCTTGTAGGTTGCGACGCGGCCGGACCGGGTCCGGTCTATGACCGCGACCTGGGCTCGGCGATCGAGCAGCTCAAGGCCGACGTCGCAGCGGAACCGACGGACGAGTCGACGTTTCCCGCGCGGGCGGCGGTGGTCGCCGACTGGGCCGACGCCCTGGCCCTGGCCGGGCACGAGATGGGCCTGGAGGGGCCGCGGGTGCGTCTCTCCTCGACGTTGCCCCCGACCGGCGAGGCGGCCGTCAGCGCTGGCACGACGATCGACCGGCTGGTGCGCGAGTTCACGCTGCGGGAGGAGGAGGGCGCACTGGGTTCGCTCGAGACGGACACTCCGGGACCGTTCGAGGCCAGTCAGTACGCGACGGTTCGCCAGACCTGGACCGCCGGCACGCGGCCGGTCGAGACCGGCGGCGGGTTCTGGGTCGCTCGCCACTTCAACGCGAACTACGGCGCCTTTCAGACTTCCGATCCGGCCGGCGCGGGCTACGTGAATCTCGAGACCAGTGACGACGACGCCGTCTTCGAGGTCGACGTCTACATGGCCTCCGGGCCGCACGGGGGCTTCCGCGCCCCGGAACCGGCGCTGGCCTATCGGCTCGCGGAAGGCCGGCTCGACGCCGGTGAGTCGGTGACGATCACCTACGGCGACACGTCCGGCGGCGGCCCGGGAATTCTGATGACGCAGACGACGGGAGCGCGGATCCCGTTTCCGCTCTACGTTGACCTCGACGGCTCCGGCGAGTGGCGCCCGCAGCCGATTCTGCCGTTCGCGGTGGTGGGCACGACGGTGGCCGGAGTCCACGGCTTCGCTCCGAGCGTGGTGCGGCCCGGCGAGACCTTCGAGTTCTCGGTGCGCGCGGAGGACCGCTTCTACAACCGGGCGACCGGCGACGTTCCGGGCTTCGATGTCCTCCTGAACGGAGAGCTTCGCGCCGCGACCGAGCCGGGAACCGAAGCGATCACGGTCGTCGAACTCGCCCTCGATGAACCCGGCGTCTACTGGGCCACGATTCGCTCCCGGGGCGAGGGGCCGTCGGTCAGCGGCGACGCCAACCCCATCCTGGTAGCCGAGGCCCCCGAGTACGGCATCTACTGGGGCGACACCCACGGCCACTCGGGCTACGCCGAGGGCATCGGCACCCTGGACTTCTTCATGCAGTTCGCGCGCGACGACGCACGTCTCGACTTCGTCACGCACTCGGAGCACGACATCTGGCTCGACGCGGGCGAGTGGGAACTGATGCGCGAGAAGAGCGCCGAGTACGACGAGCCGGGACGGTTCATTCCGTACCTCGGTTGGGAATGGACACGGCATACGCGCCAGGGGGGCGGCCACCACAACGTCCTCTACCGGACGGTCGACGACCGGGAGGTGGTTTCGGTGCTGGAGTTCCCGACCCTGTCGGAGCTCTACCGGGAACTCGATTCCCGCAACGACCGCCGCGACGTGGTCGTCATCCCGCATGCCCACAACCCGGGCGACTTCCGCCAGTCGCATCCGGGCCTGGAGCCGCTGGTCGAGATGATGTCGATGCACGGGACCTTCGAGTGGTTCATGCAGGCGTACCTGTCGCGCGGGCACCAGGTCGGCGTCGTCGCGGCCTCGGACGACCATCTGTCCCATCCCGGCTACTCGGCGCCAAACCGGACCTCGCTGGCGCAGCGGGGCGGCCTGGGCGCGGTGCTGGCCCCAGAGAGGTCGCGCGACGCGATCTTCGACGGGATGAAGGCACGGCGCACCTACGCGACGACCGGCGACCGGATCATCCTCG
>JAGWAG010000074.1:25460-32917 GCA_021296535.1 Acidobacteriota bacterium
CTATGGAGCGAGGACTACTCGCTCGACACGGATGGCGGCGCTCCGACCGATCTCATGGTGACCTTCTACTCCGAGGAGACACCGGTCCACATGGGCGACGCTCCGCGAGGCTGGCGGCACTGGAGGGGCGAACTGGCCGTTGCCGGCGCCACGCTGGTCAGCGTCGAGGGCACGGACTTCGCGAACCCGACCACGCAGCACGTGGACCAGAACGGCAACGGCGCCACCTTCCGGACGAACACGCGCGGCGAGACGAGTTCGCTCCTGCTGTCAGTGACGGATGTGCAGCCCGGAGCGGCGATCGTGCTCGAACTGGAAGAGGCGGCCGAGACCGGTTCGGCGCCGCCGTTCTATCGCCCGCGCGTTCCGGGCGGCCGGGTTCGACTGCCGCTGTCGGAGTTGCGGGGCGGCCGTTTGGAGCGGCTGCTGCCGATCGAGAACTACCCTCGCGACTCCGTGACCCTGCGGCGCGTTCGTCCGGACGGACCGCGCGACCTCACCTTCAGCTACACGGACACCGATACGCCGCGGCAGGGCGACTACTACTTCGTCCGGGTGCGCCAGTTGAACGACGCGATGGCCTGGTCGAGCCCGGTCTGGGTCGGAGGGCATCCCTCCCAGTAGAGGCCGGCTCCGCTACACGGGCTCCGCGATGAACACCGGGATCGTGCGAGTCGTCTTGTTCCGGTAGTCCTCGTAAGGCGGGAACGCCTCGACGGCCAGCGCCCAGACGCGGGCGCGTTCATCGGCATCAGCGACCTCCCGTACCCGCATCGCCTGGACCTCCGTGGCGTCCCGAAGCTCGACGTCGGGGTCCGTGCGCAGGTTGTACACCCACTCGGCGAGGCCACGAGCACGTAGCTGTCGCCGTCCTTGACCCGCATCAGGGGGGTCTTGCGGATCGAACCGGTCTTGTTCCCCGTATGCGTGACGATGATGCACGGCAGACCGGTGTCCCGCAGGCCGACGCCCTCGGTGCCGCCACTGCCTTCATAGAGCTCCACCTGGTCGCGGACCCACTTGACGGGGCTTGGGATGTACTCGGCCATAACGCTCCTCGTGTTCTCTTGTCGGAAACAGCGAATCTACCCGACGGGCAGAGTAGATTTCGGCCATGACCAGGCGGCGGATGGCGGTGACGATGGGGGATGCTTCGGGTGCGGCGGTTCGCCGAGGGGCTGCTGGGCAGCGATGCTGTGATCTACGGCGACGCAGCCGTTCTGGGCCGCGCCGGGGAGATGCTGACCCCAGGTGTACCGATTCACCCGGTCGATGGGCCGGAGGAGGCGATCGAAGGCGTGCTGAACGTCCGCGATCTTGGGCTGTTGGGTGCGGAGCAGGTGACGCCGGGCGTCCTGAGTCGGGAGGCCGGTGCGGCGGCGCTGGCCTATGTCGACCGCGCGACGCGCGACGCGCTGGCGGGCAAAGTGGCGGGGATCGTCACCCTGCCGATGAACAAGGAGGCGACCAGAGCCTCGCGGCCGGATTTCAAGGGGCATACCGAGTTCATCGCGGGCCTGTGCGGCGCGGAGGACTTCGCGATGATGTTGACGGTGCCGGAACTGGCGGTGACCCACGTGAGCGCGCATGTCAGCCTGCGCGAGGCGATCGAGCGAGTGGAACCGGTACGGATCCGCAAGGTGATCGACCTCACCCACGAGGCTCTGTCCCGGTTCATCGAGCGGCCGCGTATCGCCGTCTGCGGGTTGAACCCGCATGCGGGGGAGCACGGTCTGTTCGGGAACGAGGACGAGGACGTCATCCGTCCGACGATCGAGCAGGCGGCGGCTGACGGCCTGGATGTCTCCGGCCCGCATCCGGCGGACACGATCTTCCGCCAGGCGATCCAGCTCGACCGCTACGACGCGGTCATCTGCATGTACCACGATCAGGGCCACGCTCCGATGAAGCTCTACGGTTTCGAGCGGGGAGTCAACGTGACGATCGGCCTGCCGATCGTGCGGACCTCCGTCGACCACGGCACGGCGTTCGACATCGCCTGGCAGGGGAAGGCGTTCACCGACTCACTTGGCCACGCGCTCGACTACGCCTGGAAGCTGGCGGGACGCGTCGACTGACGCCTTGGAGGCGCTACATGGCTCGGACGGTGAGCAGCTCTTCCAGGCCACGCAGGTCGGCGGCGTTTCTTGTGTAGAGGGGCAGATCGTTGGCCAGCGCGACGGCGGCGATCAGCAGGTCGGCGAGTCGCCGGCGGCCAACGGGGCCCCGGGCAAGGAGTGCGGAGTAGATGCGGCCGTAGGCGCGAGCTGCCGCACTGTTGAATGGCAGGGGATCCCAGGTGGCGGCGGCCCACTGCAGACGGTCCTGCCGGCGGGCTCGTTCTTCGTCATCCTGGCCGGCCGCGAGAGGACCGACCGTGAGTTCGGCGATCGTGATGGCCGAGACGGCGGACAGTTCCGGGAGGTCTGACGCATCGACCAGGTCGTAGTCGATGACGACGGATGTATCGAGCAGGCCGTGGCTGTCGCCAGCGAGTGTCTGGCTGGCCTGGAGTCCAACCTCATGCGCCGTCTCATGAAGCGGGTGAACAGCGGAACTCATGTCCGGCGAGTCGGGCTGCTAGTCATCGACCCAGGGATCGATGATGGCGTCGATGTCGTTCCGGAAGCGGCGCGCATCGATCCGGGGAGCGGTTCTTGAGGCTTCTTCGAGAGTGGCGCGGGAGACGAACCGTCTCGCAGCCACCGGCCTCAGTTCGGCCACCGGAGTTCCGTTGCGGGTAATGGTCATGGACTGGCCTTCCTGAACGGCCCGGAGCACCTTGGCCGAGTCGTTGCGGAGTTGTCTTTGGGTGATCGTTCGCACGCGGCATAGCGTAGCAACTGTAGCGTTTTGTAGCAAAATGGTCCTTTCTGTAGAATCCAACTACAGACCAGATCCAGCTAGAGGACCATTGCCCCAGCTACAGGATCCGATCCAACTACAGACCAAGACGCAAAGAACAGCGGAGATCTCGCATGGGCGAACGACATCGTGTCCCGGTTGCAGTCGGGTTCCTCCTGGCGGCACTCTCGAGTGCCTGCTCTACGGATGGGAGCGTCGGTGAGCAGGAAGCGGCCGCAGCCGTCCCGCCGCCGAACATCGTCGTCATCCTGGCGGACGACCTCGGTTACGCGGACGTCTCGACCTACGGCGACCGCCTTCAGACGCCGAACATCGACCGGATCGGCCGCGAAGGGGCCGTGTTCACCCAGGGCTACGTGACGACGCCGGTGTGTTCGCCGTCGCGGGCGGGGTTGCTCACCGGCCGCTACCAGCAGCGGTTCGGGTTCGAGTACAACGCACGCCAGGCGCCGGAGGTGCCGGATGTCGGGCTCATCGCTGGCGAGCTGACGATCGCCGACTACCTGAGGGCGGCCGGCTACGCGACGGGAATCGTCGGCAAGTGGCACCTGGGCTTCAAGGATGAGCACTACCCGACGAACCGCGGTTTCGACGAGTTCTATGGGCACCTCTCGGGGGCGACGTCGTTCATCAGCCGGAGGACCGAGGGCGTTCTCTCGATGCGGACGGACGAGGAGTTCCGGGGGCGTTCTCCGGATGATCCGCGTACCGATTTGCTGATCAGAGGCACGGAAGCACCGGAGCCGCCCGTCCGCCGGCGGGGCAACCTGATCCTGCGCGGCCCCGAGAAGACGGTGATCGACGAACCGGCCTACATCACGGACGTGTTCGGCGACGAATCTGTGGACTTCATCCGCCGGCACGCGGAAGAGCCGTTCTTTCTCTACTCAGCGTTCAACGCGCCCCATTCGCCGTTCGAAGTGACCGAGGAGTACTACGACCGCTTCCCGGATGTCGAGAACGAGCTTCACCGGATCTACTTCGGCATGATCGCCGCTCTCGATGACGCCGTGGGTCGCATCCTGGATGCGCTGGACGAAGCAGGGATCGCCGAGAACACCCTCATCGTCTTCCTGTCGGACAACGGCTGCGCCGGCTACTTCCCCGGGCTGTGCTCCTGCGAGCCGCTCTCCGGCGGCAAGCTGACCTACTACGAGGGCGGCGTCCGGGTTCCCTACCTGCTTCGCTGGCCGGCGGCGGTCGCGGCCGGCACCACGATCGACGCGCCGGTTTCCACGCTCGACATCCTGCCGACCGCCCTGGCCGCCGCCGGAGCGGAGGCGCCCGCCGGACTCGAACTCGACGGACACGACCTGATGCCGCTCCTCGACGGGTCGGCAGAGGCCACCGGTCACGACCGGCTCGTTTGGCGGAACTACCCGACAGTCGCTGTCCGCAGCGGCGACATGAAACTGATCAAGCCGCACCAGGACGAACCCGGCGGTTTTCTCTACGACCTGGCGAGCGACATCCGGGAGCAGATTGACCTCGCCGCCGAGCGGCCAGCCGAGGTCGCCAACCTCGAAGCCGTGATCGAGGACTGGCGTTCCATCACGGTGGAACCGGCGTGGGGCCGCCGGCCGCCTCTTGCCTACTCGATCTGCAACATCGAACCCATCGGGTTTGAGAACTGAATGGCCAGAAGCCAATGAGTCGCCGTCCGGCCACTGAACGGCCGTAGGCCGTCTGGTCGCTGGAACAAATCGCGCGGTTCACGGTTGTAAGAGTGAGTCCCAGTGAATCGATGTGGCTGATGAACGCCGCCCGGGAGCGCCTGCTGCTCTTGGCGGCAGACGAGGAACGGGAGGTGGCGAATGACGACCTTGATGGAAACGGAGCCTGGTCGGTGGGGAAGAGCCGCGGTCGTGTGCGCGGCGCTGACGATCGTCCCCTTGAGCGGAGCGTGCGGAGGCTTGATGGCCTTGGAAGAGTCGAGCGCCGAGGACGAAATGGCAACCCTGGTCGCGGAAGTCGGCCCGGACTGGGATGTCGTTGAGTCTTACCTCGAGCGTGAACGGACGTGGATGGCCCGGATCCTCGCGTCCGGCAAGGTCTCGGAGGACGACTCGTCACCGGGCGCCGGAGAGGCGGCTGGCGTAGCGCCACGAGTCTTCGTGATTCGCGCATCCGGCGGTGGGGCTCCACCGCGTGCCGAAATGGAGCAGGCACTGCGAGCGGCGCTCGAGGCGGAGAACGGCGTCGACGTGGAGCAACGGCTGGGAGCGGTGCTCGAGGACCTGAACGGCGCCGAATTGGTGGACCCGCGGTCCGATGACGAGGACTCGCCTGGGAGCGCCGTGGTCAACGAGGCACTGCGAGCAGCGGTCGAGGCGCAGATTGGCGCCGAATCGGTGGACCCGCGGTCCGAAGACGAGGCTTCGCAAGAGACCACGGATGGTTCGACGCCGCGCGCCCCCGACGTTCGTCGTGCGGCCGCCGCGGCAATCGCGATTCTGGAGGTTGGCGGGACGCATGAGAAGACAGTCGAGGCCGCGGAGTTTCTGGTCAACTCCGCGGCGATGACTCCGGGAGGTGAGGAGTACGCCTCAAGAGGCGCCAGTGCCCTGCTCGAGTACGCACCCGACTACGAGGGTTGGGGAATGATGCTGCAGCGAATGCACCTGTTGGGGAGTATCGGGCCGGCCAGGGGGGCTGCGGCGGATGCCTTCTTCAAGGAGTTGGCTTCCGGTGCCGAGGATCCGGTGCTGCGTGGCGCCGGGCGCTACTACGTCGCCGCCGGACGGATGCAGGCCGCGAATGCTCCCGGAATGTCCGGGGAGGATCGTGCAGCCGAACGTCAAAGCGCCCTAGACCTGGCAACCGGTTTGAGCGATGGGGTAGAGGACGAGAAGCTGCCGGGTGACGCGCGGACCTTCGCGGATGCCGAGGCGGACCTCATCCGCAGCATCCGCCACGGGACCGTGGGCAGCAAGGTCCCGGACCTTGTGGGCAGTCGGCTGGATGGCGTCGCCGAACGCCTCTCAGACTACAGGGGCCGGGTGGTGCTCCTCGACTTCTGGGCGACCTGGTGCGCTCCCTGCGTGGCCGCGCTGCCGCAGAAACGACAACTCGTTGCCGACCTCCCAGCGGACCGATTCGCTCTCCTGTCGATCAGCGTCGATGCAAACCTCGAGACCGTGACCGGCTTCATGGAGGACGAGCCGATGCCGTGGGAGAACTGGCACGTTGGAATGCGGAGCGACATCGCGCGTACGCTGGATGTCGGTTCGTATCCCACTTACATTCTCGTCGACGAACACGGCGAGATACTGGCCCGGACGCTGCAGCTCCCCGACGAGTTCGTGGCTCGTCGAGAGTGTCCCGGACGCCTGAGTCCGACCTGCCCGACGTCTCCGGAGCGGTCCTTCCGGACATGTCTGTGCGAGCCAGTCCGGCCGCCGTCGCCGGAGGTCTGCTGTACAGTCTCGCGGTGTCGTTGCGGGTTCCCGTGGCGGCAGTTTGGAAGTCCAGTCGGAAAGGCAATCTGATGCAGAAGACTCGCTTTCCCCGCTTCGCGGCACTCTTGCTTGCCGCCGTCGTCAGCCTGCCGGCGGCCGGTCTCGCCCAGGACCTCGCCGACGCGATCGCCGAGGACTACCGGACGGAGTTGAAGGCCCTCTTCGAGCACTTCCACCGCAACCCGGAACTCTCCTTCCTGGAGCATGGGACGGCGGAGCGCCTGGCCGCGGAGCTGCGGAAGTCGGGGGTCGAGGTGACGGAGGGAATCGGGCGCACCGGGATCGTCGGCATGATGGAGATCCGGGCCGACATGGACGGCCTGCCGGTGCAGGAGCAGTCGGAGCTTCCGTACGCCTCGACGGCCAGACAGGTCGACCTCTCGGGCGAGGAAGTCCCGGTCATGCACGCCTGCGGCCACGACATGCACATCACGACGATGGTCGGCGTGGCGCGTCGGCTCGCCGCAATGCGCGACCAGTGGGCGGGAACGGTCATGTTCGTCGGCCAGCCGGCGGAAGAACGGATCATGGGCGCCCGCGAGATGCTAGCGCTTCGGCGTGCCGGACTACGCACTGGCGCTCCACGTTTCGGCCGGCAGGCCGGCGGGGAAGATCGAGGTGCCGCCGGGCCTGCTCGCGTCGTCCTCGGACAGTGTGGACATCACGGTCTTCGGAGTCGGCGCTCACGGCGCGTCGCCGCATCGGGGAAAGGACCCGATCTACATCGCGGCGCAACTCGTCGTCGCGCTCCAGGGCATCGTGAGCCGGGAACTCAACCCGCTCGAGCCCGGCGTCGTGACGGTCGGTGCGATCCACGGCGGCTTCAAGCACAACGTGATCCCGGACCGCGTCGATCTGCAGCTCACGGTGCGGGCGAACAGCGAGGAAACGCGGGAGCTTTTGCTTTCGGCGATCGAGCGGATCGCGGAGGGGGTAGGCAGGGCGGCTGGACTTCCGGCCTCGTTGCTGCCGAAGGTGGTGCGTACCAGGGAGTCGACGCCGGTCACGGTGAACGACCCGGAGCTCGCCGCCAGGGTGAGGGCTGCGATCGGTCGCGGCATGGGGGAGGACGTGTTCCACAGCGAGCCGCCTTCCGGCATGGGCGCCGAGGACTTCGCCTACTTCGTCCGCACG
>JAGWAG010000075.1 GCA_021296535.1 Acidobacteriota bacterium
GCCCGAGGCGGAGGACATCGAGATCGAGATTGCCCCCTCGGAACTGCGGGTGGACACCTACTGCGCGTCAGGCCCCGGCGGCCAGGGCGTCAACACGACGTACTCGGCGGTGCGCCTGACGCACCAGCCCACCGGCGTGGTCGTCACCTGTCAGGACGAACGGAGCCAGATCAAGAACAAGGCGAAGGCGATGCGGGTGCTCAAGAGCCGCCTGCTCGAGATCGAGGAGGCGAAGGCCAGCGCCGAGATGGGCGAGGAGCGCCGGCGGATGGTCGGCAGCGGCGACCGCTCGGAGAAGATCCGGACCTACAACTTCCCCCAGAACCGGGTGACCGACCACCGTGCGGGGCTCTCGGTCCACAAGCTGCCTTCCATCCTCGAAGGCGACCTCGATCCGCTGATCGTCCCGCTGCACCGGCACTTCGAAGCGGAGCGGCTGCAGCAGTCCGGCGACAGCGGAGCGATCTGAGGAGGCTGTCGTCCGGTGCCGGACGGCCAGAAGCCCTCAGCCGGGGCCGCCCGAATCGTCGACCTGCTCGACCTGGGTGCGGGGTACCTGAGCGGTGCGGTGGAGATGCCGCGCCGGGAGGCCGCGCGGCTGCTGGGCGAGGTGCTGGGACTCGAAGAGGCGCAGGTGTACGCCCGCTCGGACGAGGACGTCCCGGAGCCCGCCGAGGTGAGCTACGGGCAGTTGATCCGCCGGCGGGCGGACCGCGTACCGATGGCCTACCTGGTGGGGCGGCGTGAGTTCTACGGCCGCAGCTTCGAAGTCGATCCGCGGGCGCTGGTTCCGCGGCCGGAGACGGAACACCTGGTGGAGGCGACGCTTGAGTGCGTCGGCGCCGGCACCGGCACTGGCGTCAGGATGCTCGACCTGGGGACGGGGTCCGGCTGCATCGCGATCACGGTGGCGCTGGAGCGCCCGGACGCCTCGGTGGTCGCGACGGACCTTTCGCTCGGCGCGCTGGCGGTGGCGGCGTCGAACTGCCGCCGCCACGATGTGGACGGCAGGGTGCGCCTCGTCCGCGCGGACCTCCTGTCGGCTCTGCGGTTGCAGGCGTTCGACGTGGTCGTCTCGAACCCGCCCTACATCGACATCGGCGAGTGGCACTCGTTGATGCCGGAGGTGCGCGATCACGAGCCGCCGGAGGCCCTGTTCGCCGGCGACGGCCTGGACTTCTACCGCCGGTTGTTCGGCGCCGGCGAGTTGTTCGCGGCGGGTCAGCGGTTGCTGGTCGAGATCGGGAAGGGGCAGCTCGACGCCGTGCGGGAACTGGCGGTGCGCGGCGGGTTCGAGGTCGAGGCCGTGGTTCTCGACCTGGCGGCGATCGCACGGGTGGTGCGCCTACGGCGGAGGCGACGGGGCTGATTCGCGCTAGCCGCTACGCGGCTTCGCCCGGATGCGGACCAGAAGGTCCGCGCACCCAGAGATCGGCTGCGACGCGGGTGCGCTTCTGTTCTGCAACCGTCACGGCGTCACTGCGAGCGGTGGGTTTGCAGTAGAGACTCACGCTCCGGGCAAAGTGGCGCTCTGGGTGCGCGGACTTTCTGGTCCGCTGCCGCCGAAGGCGGCCAGGAGAACGGGCCGGCTATGCCGGCACCTTGGCTCACCGCTCGGCGTCCTGGCGAATGCTGAAGAGAAGGACGTGCCATCCACAACCGTTCTCCGGGTGCGCGGACCTTCTGGTCCGCTGCCGCCGAAGGCGGCCAGGAGAGGCGTCGGCCAACGGCCGACTCCGTTTTCAGCCGCCCTTCCGCCCCACGACCACCGCAATCCCGGCCTCCCGCCATACGCACTCGGCCTCGAAGCCCGCCGCGGCCATCGCCGCCAGCTCGTTCTCGAGCGGGAAGTAGGTGTCCTCCTCGGACCATTCCTCGAAGTGCTCGAAGGCGCGCCGCTCGTCGATGCCGTGACTCACCATGTGATCGGCCCACGTGCGCCATGTCGCCTCCGCCGCGGCGGGGTCGGCCGGCATCGTGGCGTCGGCGTTGACGAACACGCCGCCCGGTTCGAGCGCGTCGTGGATCCGCTGGAAGAGCGCCCTCTTCAGGTCCAGGGTCGGGATGTGATGGAGCGCCAGGGATGCAGCCACGCCGTGGCAGGGGGGCAACGGTTCGAAGAACGAACCCTCCGTGAACCGCGCGCGGCCGCCGAACCGCGCGAGCCGGGTTCTGGCCTGCTCGAGCATCTCCGTGTCGACGTCGATGAGTTCGACGGTCCCGGCAGGCGACGACTCGAGGATCGCCTCGGCCAGGGCGCCGGTGCCGGCCCCGAGGTCGAGCACGAGGCCGGGCGCGACCGGCGCGAGTTCCCGCGCGGCGGTCCGTAGCATGTCCTCGTAGCCGGGGATGAACTGCCGGATCGTCGCGTCGTAGGCCTCGATCGCGACCCGGAGATGGCGGCGGACGGAGTGGGGCGCGGCGCCGGTCATGGGGTTAGAGTGTACGGATCCGCGGGGCCCGCTGCCGGAGAGGAGAAAACGATGTCCCTATTGATTCGAAACGGTCGCATCGTGACGGCGGTGGACGACTACCACGCCGATGTCTACGTCGAGGACGAGACGGTTTCGCTGATCGGCCGCGACCTGGACGTCGAGGCCGACCGGACGATCGATGCGGCGGGAAGGCTGGTCATCCCGGGCGGCGTCGATCCGCACACGCACATGGACATGCCGTTCGGCGGCACGACGAGCGCGGACGACTTCGAGACCGGTACCCGGGCGGCCGCCTTCGGCGGCACGACGACGATCGTCGACTTCGCGATCCAGACGAAGGGGGAGTCCACGCTCCAGGGGCTCGAGACCTGGCACGAGAAGGCGGCCGGGAAGGCGGGCATCGACTACGGCTTCCACATGATCGTCACGGACATGGAGGACGACCGCCTGTGGGAGATGCGGCGCCTGGCGGACGAGGGCGTGACCTCCTACAAGATGTTCATGGCCTACCCGGGCGTGCTCTACGTGGACGACGGCACGCTGTTCCGCGCGATGCGCAAGGCCGGCGAGGACGGCACCCTGGTCTGCATGCACGCGGAGAACGGGATCGTCATCGACGAGATCGTCAAGATCGCGCTCGCCGAGGGGAAGACCTCGCCGAAGTACCACGCCCTGACCCGCCCCACCCGGATGGAGGCGGAGGGCGTCCACCGCTCGATCGCGATCGCCGAGGTGGCCGGCGTGCCCGTCTACATCGTCCACCTGAGCTGCGCCGATGCCCTCGAGCAGGTGACGCTGGCGCGGAATCGCGGCGCCCAGGTGTTCGCGGAGACCTGCCCGCAGTACCTGTTCCTCGACCTGAGCCACTACGACCGCCCTTCCGGGCGGTCTCCGGGCGACCACGAGGACTTCGAGGGCGCCAAGTACGTGATGACGCCGCCGCTGCGCGAGAAGTGGAACCAGGACCACCTGTGGCGGGGGCTCGGCTTCGGCGACCTGCAGAGCATCTCGACCGACCACTGCCCTTTCTGCTTCAAGGACCAGAAGGTGCTGGGGATAGACGACTTCAGCAAGATCCCGAACGGCGCCCCGGGAGTCGAGAACCGGATGAGCCTGGTCTACAACGGCGGCGTCGCGGGCGGGCGGCTGTCGGTCAACAAGTTCGTCGAGCTGACCTCGACCGCGGCCGCCAAGTTGTTCGGGCTGTTCCCGAAGAAGGGGACGATCGCGGTCGGCAGCGACGCGGACATCGTCGTCTTCAACCCGGACCGGCGGGAGGTGATCAGCGTGAACAACCCGCACACGCACCACATGGCCGTGGACTACAACACCTACGAAGGCACCGAGGTCCAGGGCGTCTCCGAGATCGTGATCAGCCGCGGCCGGGTCGTTGTCGAGGACAACATCTGGCACGGGCGCTCCGGCGGCGGGAACTTCATCAAGAGAGGGCTGTTCGGTGGCCCGTTCTAGCCGGCGCACCGACAAATATGGAGAGAGATGACATGAGCAGAATGTTGAAATCGGGCCTGATCCAGATGTCGTTGCCGGAGGGCACCTGCGGCGACGGAGCTTCGGCCTCCGAGGTCGCCGCGACGGTCGAGGCGATGACCGCCAAGCACATCCCGTACATCGAGGATGCGGGCCGGCAGGGCGTCCAGGTTCTCTGCCTGCAGGAGGTGTTCAACACGCCGTACTTCTGCCCGGGCCAGGATTCGTCCTGGTTCGCGGCCGCGGAGTCGGTTCCCGGTCCGACGACCGAACGGATGGCGGAGTACGCGCGCCGGTTCGGCATGGTCATCGTCGTGCCGGTCTACGAGCGGGAGACCGCGGGCATCCTCTACAACACGGCGGCCGTGATCGACGCCGACGGCAGCTACCTGGGCAAGTACCGCAAGACCCACATCCCGCAGGTGGCCGGCTTCTGGGAGAAGTACTTCTTCCGCCCGGGCAACCTGGGCTACCCCGTGTTCGACACCGCCTACGGCCGGATCGGCGTCTACATCTGCTACGACCGCCACTTCCCGGAGGGTGCGCGGGCCCTGGGCCTCGCCGGCGCGGAGATCGTCTACAACCCGTCGGCCACCGTCGCCGGTCTCTCCGACCACCTGTGGACGATCGAGCAGCCGGCCCACGCCGTAGCGAACGGCTACTTCATGGGCTGCATCAACCGGGTCGGCACGGAGAAGCCGTGGGACCTCGGTTCGTTCTACGGCAGCAGCTACTTCGTCAGCCCGCGAGGCGAGATCGTCGCCCAGGCGTCAAGGGACGAGGACGAACTGCTCGTCGCCGACCTCGACCTCGGGATGATCGACGAAGTGCGGTCCGTGTGGCAGTTCTACCGCGACCGGCGACCCGAGGCCTACGACGGGCTCGTGAAGCTGTAACTACGAACGACTCGCGCACGCCGCTACGCGGCAGTGCGCCTGATGCCGGCCAGAAGGCCGGCGCACCCAGTGGGTTAACTCGCCCGGCTCTCGACGGTGACGCGCAGGCGCTTCATCATTTCGTGGAGCGTCGTGGGCTTGACCTTGAGGCGCTCCGCGGCGCGCTTCTGGACGCCGCCGCAGGCCTGCAGGGCCTTGACGATCAACTGCCGTTCGTAGGCGCTGACCGCTTCCTTGAACGAGACGCCGCGGGTCGGCAGCGTCTCCGGGGGCGGCAGCGTCGTGTCGGGCCTGCGGATGTTGCCCGGAAGCAGGTCGACGCCGATCTCCTCACCGGTCGAGAGCACGACCGCCCGCTCGACCACGTTTTCGAGCTCGCGCACGTTGCCGGGCCAGTGGTAGGCCATCAGCAGGTCCATCGCCTCGGAGGTCAGTCGTCGCGGCTGCTTCTCGTTCTCGCTCGAGTAGGTGCGCAGGAAATGCTGGGAGATCAGCGGGATGTCCTCAACGCGGCGGGACAGGGGCGGTAGTTGAATCGTGATCACGTTGAGGCGGTAGTAGAGGTCCTCGCGGAACTCGCCGCCGGCGACCCGCGTCTCGAGGTCGGCGTTCGTCGCTGCGACGAGCCGGACGTCGGCCCGCAGCGTTTCGAGTCCGCCGAGGCGCATGAACTCCTTCTCCTGGATCACGCGCAGAAGCTTGGACTGGGTGTCGGGCGGGATGTTGCCGATCTCGTCGAAGAAGATCGTGCCGCCATCGGCGACCTCGAAGAGGCCCTTCTTGTGCGAGACGGCGCCGGTGAAGGCCCCCTTGACGTGGCCGAAGAGCGTGCTCTCCAGGAGCTCGCTGGGCATGGAGCCCGAGTTCACGGTGACGAACGGTCCGTCCTTGCGCTTCGAGTTGCCGTGGATCGACTTGGCGACGAGTTCCTTGCCGGTGCCGCTCTCGCCGCGGATCAGGATGTTGCTCTTCGAGGGCGCGGCTCTGCGGATCAGGTCGAACACCTGGCGGATGGAGCGGCTCTTGCCGATGATCCTGTCGAAGCCCTGGCGTTCCCGCAGTTGCTCCTTCAGGTCGCGGTTCTCGGCGGTCAGCCGGCGGCGTTCGAGACCCTGGCGGATGGTCAGCCGGACCTCTTCGTTCTTGAACGGCTTGGGCAGGTAGTGAAAGGCGCCCTCGCGCATCGCCTCGATTGCCCCTTCGATCGAGGAGTAGGCGGTGATGATGACGACGACCTGGTCCGGCTCGCTCCGCCGGATCCGGCGCATGACCTCTTTGCCGTTCATGTCCGGCAGCATCAGGTCGAGCAGCACCAGGTCGATCTCTTCCTGGGCGAGCACGGTCAGCGCCTCCTGGCCCGAGGCGCAGCAGATCGGATGGTGCCCCTCCTGCCGGATCAGGGCCGTGAGAACGTCCTGCAGGACTTCTTCGTCGTCGACGACGAGTATGTTCATGGTCCGTGTTCCTCGGCCTGAGCTAGCGGCGGGGAGACCATCTGTGGCAGCCGGACGGTGAATCGGCAGCCGCGCGGGTCGAGGTTGGTCGCGAAGAGGTCGCCGCCGTGCCGGCGCACGATCTCCTGGCTGATGGAGAGACCGAGGCCGGTCCCGCCGCTGGCCTTGCGAGTGGAGAAGAAGGGCTCGAATACACGATCGAGGTGCTGTTGCCGAATCCCGGGGCCCGTGTCATCGATGTGTACGTTGATCGTGCCGTTTGGGTTTTCCACGGCAAGGGTGAGCTGCCTGGGTCCGGAGCCACCGGGTGCGCCGGCCGTGGCGCGGGCCTTCTGGCCCGCGTCTACGGCATTCGGTGCTCCGCCCGCCTCGGTCATCGAGTCGACGGCATTCGTCAGCAGGTTGGCGAGGACCTGGCCCAACTCCGTCTCGTTGCCGAGCACCCAGATCGTGCCGTCCGGGCCGAGGTCGACACGGACTTCGACGCCCGCCCCGGCGAACCGCTCGGCGAGCACGTCGCAGCTTTCCTGGATGACCGCTCCCATGTCGACGGCGGCCGGTTCGTGCCCGCCGCGGCGCGCGAAGTCGAGCAGGGTGTTCACGATGCGTGCGGCGCGGAAGGTCTGGCGTTCGACCTTGCGCAACAGTCGCCGGCGGGGATCGCGGTCGGGCGTTTCGGAGAGGAGCATCTGGGCGTAGCTCGAGATGCCGGTCAGCGGCGTGTTCACCTCGTGGGCGACGCCGGCGGCCATCGCGCCGATCGCCGCCAGCCGCTCGTTCTCGGCCAGCTTCCGCTTCAGCGCCTCGCGTTCCGTGATGTCCAGTGCGACAACAACCCGATGACCGTGGGCGGCGCCCAGGAACTCGGCCACGGACAACTGCAATTGCTTTTTTCCTGCCGCTTCCTGCGGAAGCGCTTTGTTTCCTGCCGCTTCCTGCGGAAGCGCTTTGTTTCCTGCCGCTTCCTGCGGAAGCGCTTTGTGGCCGGAACGAGAGTCCTCGAACCGGACTTCGACCGGCGGGTCGCCCTGCTTCGGCAAGAGTTCGAGAGGGATCAGGTCGCCGAGCTCCCGGCCCTCGAGATCGCTCCGGGTGAGCCCGACGAGAGCTGCGAAGGCGCCGTTCGCGGTCACGATGCGGTCGGCCGAGTCGACGACGGCGATGCCGGCGGGCGAGGACTCGATGATCTCGTCGCTGAACTGCTTGAGTTCGGAAACGCGGTCCACCTGCCGTCGGCTCTGCTCCAGCAGTTGTGCGTTCTCGATCGCGAGGGATGCCTGGTTCAGCAGTTGGCGAATCAGGGCCAGGTCGTCGCTGGACAGCGGTGCGCCGCCGGTGTGGTGCCCGACGTACAGGAGGCCGACCTGGCGCTCGCGCACCGCGAGCGGGAAGACGCAGTGATAGCCGAGGACCGACAGCCGCATCGGGGTGCTCTTCGCGGTGTCGGCGAGTGGCGCCGGCGCGAGCAGGAAGTGGGGCTCGTTCCAGACGTCAGCGTCCACGTCGCTGAGTTCGAGCGAGGGCGCCTCCGGTTCCTCCCTGACCGCGACGAGGTGGTCTCCCTCGACCAGGAACAGGTTGCTCTGCTCCAGGTCCAGCCCCTCTTCGAGTTCCTTCAGCATGCTCGAGGCGAGCCGGTCGAGATCCCGCTCGTGGAGCAGTTCCTCGCCCAGCCGTTCCAGGGCGCGCCGGCTTTGCTGCGCCCGGTACTGGAGCCGCTGGAGGCTGGCTCCGATGCCGTGCCGCACCGGGATAGAGAGGGTGCCGATGAGCAGGAGAGCGCTGGCGTTGAGAACGCCCCTTGCCACGACCATGTCCTGGGGCACGCCGCGGCGGATGAGCAGGCTGAGCAGCGAGAACCCGAGCACGGCCAGCAGTACGGTCAGCGCGTAGGTCGCGACGTCGCGGGCGATCACGGCCACGTCCCAGAGCCGGTAGCGCAGCAGGGCGTAGGCGAAGCTCAGCGGCACCAGCGCCAGCGGCGCCGTCGCGGCGACGCTCAGCCAGGCGGGTGTCGAGAGCTCGAAGGAGAAGGGCACCACGTAGAGCACCAGGAACGGCAGGTAGCCGCCGGCGACGCCGAACGCAATCCACTGGGTCTGGCGGCCCTGTTCCCAACCGTGGCGCGACAGCAGACTGCGTCCCAGGACCGCGGCCGCCGCCAGCGCAAAGGCGACGAGCAGAACGAGTTCGATGCGGTCCTGCCGCTCCAGGGTCGCCGCGCTCAACCCGCCGGTCAGCGTGCCGTTGCCGAAGATCTGATCGAACTGCACGACGAGGAGTGCTGTCGCCGGCAGGTAGAGCCAGGGGGCGGCGCGGCGCAGCCAGCGGGAGCGCGGCCGCGCCGGGAACATGAGGAAGAAGTGCAGCGTGAGCGGCGGCAGCAGGAGGCGGCAGACACTGTCGGCCAGGTAGAAGATGCGGTCGATGCCGTCGAAGGGGGCGACCGGCGTCAACAGGTAGACGGCGGCCGACGTCAACGTCCAGAGGTGGAAGAGGAGGATCGGCCTCGTGCGCTGCCGGCTCAGCGTGTACAGACCGATCAGCAGGTAGGCGATCCCGGTCAGGGCGAGCACGATGTACGCCCAGTCCAGCGTCACGCCCGGCAGACTGTGGCTGGCCGAAACGAGTTCGTCGTCCCGGAGCACCTGCAGGTCGCTCTCGCTGCAGCAGCGCAGCAACCGATCGAGCTCGTCGGCCGACAGCGCCCGCTCCCCGTTGACGAGAGGTCCGACGCTTCGTCCGCCGACACGACGCGCAAGCCGCTGTCGCTCGCCTCCGCGACGACCCCGATCGTCTGGAAGGAGGCCACCTTGCGACCGACCGAGAACCCCCCCAGACCGACGACGAGGATCGTCAGCAGAAGCAGAGCCGCCGTGAGGCCGAGCCGGGCCGGTCGGGACTCGATGCGCATCACTGGGGATCCTGCTCGTTTGGGGTGTGGCGTCTTCGTCT
>JAGWAG010000076.1:0-1753 GCA_021296535.1 Acidobacteriota bacterium
CATGCCGGTAGTGTACTTCCGCGTTCTCTGCCGTCACTCGATTCTCCTCCGTTCGCTCGGGCTTTGGGTCGTCCGCCGGAACCGGCGGACAATCCCCGGCTTCTGAGGACCAGGACGGAATTCAGGGCTGTTTCTTCGATGCGGCCGCAGCCGCCATCGCCGGCCGCTCGCCGGTGCTGGGACTAAGATCGTTGCGCCGCGCTACTGATTCCGTTCCTCTCGGATCCTCTCGAGTTATGCGAGACCAAGCCGCGATCCTCAGCCGGTTGCACATCCTTGTTCTCCTTTCGCTGATCGCCGCGGCGCCTGTCCTGGCGCAGATAGAGCCGACTCCGGAGGCCGAGGTGGAACGCCTGTGGGCGGAAGCGACACACTTCGTCCAACGGGACCAGTTGCTCGCAGCGCTAAGCGCTCTGGACCACATCGTCGAACTCAAGGCGCTCCATCCCGACCTGGAACTGCCGCCGCTCTTCTGGGCCATCCACGCGGCGGCGGCGAAGGAGGAGGGACTGGGCGACGTGGCCGTCTCATCCGCGCGTCGCTATGTCGACCGGAGAAACAGCAACGCTGCCGAGCACTATGGATTCGCCCTCCGACTCGTCGTCGATGCCGATCTCGAGGCGGTACGTCTGGCCAATCCAGACCGAGAGATCCACACGCTGAATGTCGGCGGCAAGCCAGTGGAAGGCATGAAGCCGCCTGTGAGGAAGAACCCCTACTCCTATACGCCAAGAAAGACTGCGTGGGCGCGTGAGGCGGGCGCCTACGGTGCTGCCGTGATCGGATTCGTCACCGATGAACGCGGAAAGGTGGAGCACCCGGTCATTCTCCAGAACCCCGGTTACGGACTCGGTCTGGAGGCGGCGAGGGCCGTGAAGCGGTACAAGTTCAAGCCGGCGACGCTTCACGGGGAGCCTGTAGCCGTGTACCGGATCGTGACCATCAACTTCCCTCCGTCACGTTAGCCAATCTAGCCAGGCGTCTACCCCGCCGCCCTGAACGCCCGGTACGGCACCACAACAAACAGCGGCACCACTACCAGGGCAATGAACCCCCAAGCCAGCGTCCCGTAGCCTCTGGTAACCAGGTCGATGATCCCGAACGTCGACAGCCCCGCTGCGGCCACGAGCACGCCAACCACCGTGCCCGCCTTCTGCGCCCGCGTCAGCCTCCCGGACGCAGGCCTCCACCGTCGCGGCAGGTCGTCGAGGTTGCTCTCGACCCGCCTCAGGAGCGCGTGAATGGACCCAACCGCGGTCTAGGCCTCGAGGAGGGGCGCGGCGCAGGCTGGCGCGCGAAGCGGGGAACTACGCGAAGAAGGCGAGCCGGACCAGGGCGGCCGCAACCGGCGCGCCAACGGCCGCCAGGACGCCGGCGATGATGCCGAAGGTCCACTTCAGCGTCCGGAGTTCGCCTTGCAGGCCGTCCATCTTGGCCTCCAGGCTGCCGATGCGGCGGTCGACGCGTGCCTCCAGGGCCTCGAACCTGGCCGTCAACTCGAGCCGGAGCGCGTCGTTCCTCTCCCTGACTTCCTGCCGGAGACCCTCAACGACCATGACGAGGCCATCGATGCGTCCCTCGATCGACGCCATCCTCACCTCCAGCTCGCCCAGACCGCTCTTGAGGATCGCAACGTCCTTCTCGTAGGCGGTCATGCTTTCGCTCGTCACCAGTCTGCTCTCCCGATCGGCGATGAGGTCGAGCAGGGCACGGGCCTGTCCGGGCGCGAAGCCGGCTTCTTCCAGTGTCCGGC
>JAGWAG010000076.1:2022-6693 GCA_021296535.1 Acidobacteriota bacterium
TTTGGGGCGTCGTCCTGTACTACACGCTCTATGGGGTCGGCGTGTTTCTGATCTCCAGCGAGCGGTCCTCTCTCGAGCAATCGGCTCTTGTTCTGGGCTTTGCTCTGGTGACTCTCGCTTACGGCAGTGTGGGTGTCGCGGCGTGGGGCTCTCGTCGTTCTGGTTCCGGCCATCCACGAACCGTCCTCGATCGGCTCGACCGTGTGCCGGACTGGCTGGCGTACTCGGTCCTGTTTTGTGGAGCGGCGCTCGCGCTGCTCGGCTTCGTCTTTGTCATTCCCCGAATGGGGATGGGAGAGTTCCGTGGACCGGCTCTTACGACCGGTTTATGCCTTTTTTGGTTGGGGTACCTCTGTGAACCGAGGCCGCTCGTTCGCCCTCGCTAGGGCCGGCACCTAGCGGCAGTAGTCGACGGCCTTGTCAGCCCAGCCAGTTCGGCGCTACGCGCCGAATGCCGGCCAGAAGGCCGGCGCACCCAGTCCTTGTCGCACGAGTCTGCGGATCGTGCAGCGACAAGGCGGTGGCCTACGTACGCGTTGCACCCACGCGAAGAATGGGCGCGTCGTACCGTTCGAGGACCTTGTCGGCGGTGATAAGCGTCAGGCCCTCGATTCGGGCCTGGGCCACGAGGATGCGGTCGAACGGGTCCCGGTGATGGTGAGGGAGCGCCGCGACCGCCAAGGCATGGACCGGCGTGATGGGGAGAGCTCTCACCTGGTTCAGGCGCATACGCTCCGGCACGTACTCAGCGGGCGGTTCCGGGAGCGGCAACCTTCCGATTGCGTACTTGATGGCGATCTCCCATGCGCTGGCGGCAGACAGGAACTTCGATGACGCGGATGACTCCAGCGCAGCCAGCAGGTGTGCATCGAAGCGTTCCGGTTCTGTCTGCATCCACAGCCAGCAATGGGTGTCCAGGAGGTAGTCCACTGGTGACGTGCCGGCGCTCAACCCCGGCCTTCGAACGCACGCAGCAGGTCCTCATCGAGCGGAGCGTCGAAGTCGTCCGGCACGACGAACCGACCTTTGTCGATGCCGAAGATCGGCCGCTCTTCCTCCATGCTGACGAGCTTCGCGACCGGTTGGCCCGAGCGCGTGATCACGACGTCCTGGCCAGCGGCAACTTCCCGCAGGAGCCGCGAGAGGTGCGTCTTTGCTGCGTGGACGGTGACCTGTTTCATGGCAAGTGACGATAGACTAAGTCTATGACTAAGTCAACTGGCGCGTCGCCTGTGTACGGCGCTCGGCGCCCCTGAACGCCCGATACGGCACCACAACGAACAGCGGCACAACCACCAGGGCAATGAACCCCCACGCCAGCGTGCCGTAGCCCCTGGCGACCAGGTCGATGATCCCGAACGTCGATAGCCCCGCCGCGGCCACGAGCACGCCAACCGCCGTGCCCGCCTTCTGCGCCCGCGTCAGCTTCCCCGAAGCTGGCCTCCACCGTCGCGGCAGGTCGTCGAGATTGCTCTCGACGCGCCTCAGGAGCGCGTGAATCGAACCGACAGCGGTCTCGATCAGCGTCCAGCCGGCGACGAGCCCGAAGATCGCGATCCACAGAGCCGGCCCACCGGCGCGGCCATCGGCGGCGGCCCCGATCAGTGGCAGCCAGGGCACCTCGGCCTCCATCACGGAGGCCTGCGGCGACCGGAGCAGGCAGGCCAGGGTCAGCGCGAATGGCACGGTCATCGCGACCCCGGCAAGTGCGCCTGACGAGAAGGTCTCGCTACGCCGCGTCTGCCGATGCAGGCAGAACAGCACGGCCGGCACGACGGCGACGTTGTAGGCGACGTACAACACGGCAGCCACGATCACTTCCAGCAGGCCTCCTTCGGGCGCCGTCGCGGCCGTCGTGGACGCGGCCGCCACCGGCTGCGCGACCGCCGCTCCTACCGCCTCCACCGCCACCCCCTCAACCGGCGCCGTCAACACCAGCACCGCAAACGCGCAGTACCCCAGATACAGCGCCGCACTCCCCCAGGTCTTCGCCTTCTCGATGAAGCCGGAACCGCGCCACGACAGAAACCCGACGCACGCGAGCGCAATCGCCAAACTCAACAGCTTCGGAAGCCCGACAGTCTGCTGCAGCACCTCGCCGATCGCCGCGGTCATCACCGCAATGACCAGCATCATCATGCTCAGAATGAGCAGGTCGACGAGCCACCACAACGGCCCGACCAGGTTCCGGCTCCACGTCTTGTAGTCGTACGCCCCGGCGAGCCGCGGACGGCGAAGCAGACGGTGATGATCGCGACGGACAGCCATCCGCGGTTGCCGAAGCGGCCGGCGTACTCGACGACTTCGCGGCCCGTGGCGTAGCCGCCGCCGATGATCATCGACTGGGCGATGATCGCCGGCAGGACGAGTGTGTGGAAGCGGGTCGGCGCCCGGTCCGGCATCGCGGGTGTCCCGGCGGTCAGTCGCCCGCGCGCTTGAAGCGGATGGGCGAGATGGCCGGCTCGAGCGGCACCGAGACGGCGTTGATCGCCCCGGCGTTGTCGTAGTCGAAGCGGACCTTGAGCCCGCCGAATCCCGAGGCGAGCCGGTCGGCCGGAAGGTCGTAGGGGACGCTGAACACGTCGTAGTGGTAGTGCCGGAGCGGAATCTCGATGCCGACGACGTCGAGGATCAGCCCCTCCCCCTCGACTCGCACGGAGGCCTTGCCGTAGCCGGCGTGCTCGTAGTCGCCGGCGTAGTCGGCGAGCGCGTGCGAGGGGCTCGTACCCGCCACCGCCGCCTCGATATCGGCCTTCTTCGCCTCCTCGCCCTTCGCCTTCGCTTCGGCTTCGCGCTTGCGCGCCCTGGCGGCCCAGTCGATGGGCTCCAGGCCGAGCAACCGGTCGAACGCGTTGCGCACGACGAGCGCGGGCACCGTCCCGGTGTGCGACGTGTTGGAGAGGGCGACGACGCCGATCTGCTCGTCGGGCAGCCACTCCATCGCGGAGATGAAGCCGTCGATGCCGCCGCCGTGGCTGATGTGCTTGCGGCCCCGGTAGCCGCCCACCATGAGGCCCAGCCCGTAGCTGGGATCGCTGATCTCCGGGCCGTCCTTCAGCCGCTCCCGGAGCGGGCCGGTCATCACCATCTGCGGTAGCTGCATGAGCCTCGCCGAGTCCTCCTTCAGGAGCTGCGTGTCGCCGACCTTCCCGTAGGCGAGGTGGAACAGCACGTAGCGGGCGAGCTCGCGGGCGGACGTGTTGATCGAACCGGCGGGGCCGATCGCGTCGATGTTGCGGAACGGCACCCGCTCGATCTCCTGCTGTGCGCCGTAGCCGTAGGAGAAGTCGTCGTCCTGCTGCATCCCGTCGACGGAGAAGTTGGCCCGCTCCATGCCGAGGGGCCGGAGGATGCGCTCCTCGACGAGCTCCTCCCAGGACTTGCCGCCGATCCGCTCGGCGACCACGCCGGCGGTGAGGAACATCAGGTTCTGGTACTGGTACTTGCTCCTGAACGAGGCGGACGGCTCCAGGTGGTGGAGACCGGCGATCAGCTCGGTGCGGCTCTTGCCCGTGGCCAGCCAGTACAGGTCGTGCCGGGGCAGGCCCGAGCGGTGGCTCAGAAGGTCGACGGCGGTCATCTGCTCCGTCGCCACCGGGTCGTGGAGGTGGAACTCGGGGAGCACGGCACGAATCGGCGCGTCCCAGGCGAGGGCGCCTTCGTCGACGTACATGGCCAGCAGGGTGGCGGTGAAGGACTTCGTGTTGGAGCCGATGGCGAAGAGCGTGTCCGCCGTCACGGGGAGCTGCTGCTCGACGTTGCGCCAGCCGTGGCCTTTCGCGTAGACGATCTCGCCGTCTTCGACGATCGCGACGCCGAGGCCGGGGACCTTCCACTCGGCCATGACGGATTCGACCCAGGGGTCGAAGCCGTCGAGGCGGGGGTCGGCGGTTTGGGCGGGGAGGGGGGTGGTGAGGAGGAGGGTGAGGGTGAGCGCGGCGAGGAGCAGTGCTCGACCGAGCGGTAAGGTCGCCGGCCTTGCGGCCGGCGCGTTCTTCTGGCCGCCTGCGGCGGCAGCCGGCGGGGACGCCGGCGCACCCAGTCCGGAGGCCGGCGGGGGTGGGGTCATGTGTGTACACCAACCGACGGCATGGGTCGCGGCTCCTTGGATGGGGACGTGGGTGCGGCGGGAGTGGGGTGCATCGGTGTATACCATCGGCGGATTCTTGGTCGGGAGTAGGGGGCAAAGACTGGGTGCGCCGACGTCCCCGTCGGCATCCGGACTGGATGCGCCGCCATCCGGACTGGGTGCGCCGACGTCCCCGTCGGCTGCCGGACTGGGTGCGCCGCCATCCGGACTGGGTGCGCCGCCATCCCCGTCGGCTGCCGGACTGGATGCGCCGACGTCCGGACTGGGTGCGCCGACGTCCCCGTCGGCATCCGGCGCGAAGCGCCGGCCTCTGACTTCTACCGCCCCGTAGAGTAAGCGCCCCATGGTTGTAACCCACCCGCCGGCACCGGCAACGGCCTCGTTCCTCGCGGCCCTTCTCTTCCTCGGCTGCAACCCCGCCCCTGACGCGACGACCGAAGCCGAGCCCCAACACTTCGACATCGTCTTCCAGGGCGCCCGCGTCATCGACCCCGAGCGGCGCCTCGACGAGATCCGCAACGTCGGCATCCGCGGCGACACGATCACCGCCCTGACGGAGGAACCCCTCGCCGACTCCCTCG
>JAGWAG010000076.1:6727-15690 GCA_021296535.1 Acidobacteriota bacterium
ACCTCCACGCCCACGGCCAGGGCCCGGCGTCGCGCGAGTACCAGGCAAGGGACGGCGTGACCACCGCGCTCGAGCTGGAGTGGGGCGTCGCCGACGTGGGGGCGTTCCTGGATGCCAGGCGGGCGAAGTCGCTCGTCAACTATGGCGCCACGGTCAACCACGGCGCCTTGAGGGGCCTGGAGCTCGTCCCGCAGGAGGAACGGGCGGAGCTCGAGGCGGCCTTCACGGCGGCCAGCTCCGCCGACGAGCCGCTCAGCGCCGAGCGCGACGCCGCGGACAGCACGTACTACACCGAGCTGCCGCCCGACCGCTTCCCCGCCATGCTGGAGCGCCTGGAGCAGGGACTCGAGGAAGGCGCCCTGGGGATCGGCCTCGCCGTCCAGTACTACCCCGGCGCGAGCCGCCGGGAGATCGTCGAGGTGTTCCGCTTCGCCGGCGAGAAGCGGGCCACCATCCACACCCACGTCCGTTCGATGACGATCGAGGCGATGCAGGAAGTCCTGGCCAACGCGGTCGCCACCGGGGCGCCCCTGCACATCGTGCACGTGAACAGCATGGCCCTCGGCGAGATCGACACCGTGCTCGGCCTGATCGGCGGCGCGCGCCGCCTGGGGCTCGACGTGACGACCGAGGCCTACCCCTACACGGCCGGCTCGACCAGCCTCCACAGCTCGATCTTCGACGAGGGCTGGCAAGGCCGCCTGGGCATCGACTACGGCGACCTCCAGTGGGAGGCGACGGGAGAGCGCCTGACCAGGGAGACCTTCGAGCGCTACCGCCGCGAGCGGGGCACCGTCATCCTGCACTTCATGAAGGAAGAGTGGATCGAGACGGCGCTCGGGAACAACTGGGTGATCGTCGCCTCCGACGGCATGCCCTACGCCCCGAAGGCGCACCCCCGAACGGCCGGCACCTACTCACGGGTCCTGGGCCGCTACGTCCGCGAGCGGGGCACGCTCGACCTGATGACCGCCCTGTTGAAGATGACCCTCCTGCCTGCCGACCGCGTGGCGTCGATGTCCGATCAGATGAGGCGCAAGGGTCGGATCCAGGTCGGCGCCGACGCGGACATCGTCGTCTTCGATCCCGAGACGGTGATCGACACCGCCACGTTCGAGGGCGGGCTGTCGTTCTCGGAGGGGATCGTCCACACGATGGTGAACGGGGTGTTCGTGGTGCGGGACGGTGAGACGGTGGAGGGGGTTGCGCCGGGACGGGGGATTGTGGGGCGGTTTGGGGGGGTGGCGGAGTAGCGGGCAATCGACGTCGTCGGCGAGGGCTTCGAGCCTCCCGCTGAGGCTGTTGCTACCCGACGTCACGGGCCCGTCGTGAGCTGTTCCTCCGTGGCCTCCCCGTCCGCCACCCTGGGACGGGTCCCAGCCGCGAGTCCCGTGGTCCGCCTCAGCTCTTCGAGAGGGAATTCCAAGATCGCCGGCCCCGTAACTGAGGCGGCCGCCTAGCGGTTGGCCGCGGCTGCCCGGCCGTTCGATCTGGCCCTGAGCGAAGACAAGCTGTCGCTGCTGGTCGGAGCTCTCATCGAAGCGCTGTGGACTCGGACCGGCACGCGCGCCGGAGTAGTCAACCTGGTTGTCGACGCGCCGAGCGGGCCCGTTAAAGCGCGAGCCAAGCCGCCACTTCCTGCTCGGACTCTGAGCCACTGTCAAGGACTGCCACGCCGGCGTCCGCTAGCGGGCCTCCTCTGGAAAGTAATGAGGGTCGTCCCCGAGTGGGAGACCAGCCGCACGGAGGAACTCCCGCCAGTATTCGCTAACGTCTGACATGAGTTCAAAGAGATCAAATTCCTCGCCGGACGCCATAGTGACGACGAAATCGGGGAATCCTGCCTTGACGAAGTGTAGTGCGTCGCCGTCGGTATGCACTTCGACGGCGAAACCCGTAGTCTTCTTCGTCCCCTTGGTTTGCGGTGGCCTACGGAGACGGAAGTGCTTCGCAGAGTTGGCGATTTCTTGGACGGCCCGTAGGCGTTCGTTGGAACTCCATTCTGTATGCAGTGCTTCTCTCTCGGCATGATACTTCCGCTTGTTTTCGGAGTCCCCGCCCCAGCCTTTGTGCTCTACGAAGTAGTCGCGTAGCGAATGAGCCGTAATACAGAAATTGTAGAAGTGATCGGCTTTGTGGATGGCGTCCTTCGTGTGCCATGTACGGTAGCTTTCGCGTAGGACCTTCTGGTAGACCTGATCAATCGTACCAAGGTGCGGAGTCAGAGTGGTCATATGAAGGTCCCGCCCGCCGATGGTTGAAGTGAGGATGGTAGATCAGGTGCTCGCCGCAGCAGCTCTCCGCGCTCTGCCGTGGTCAGTCCGTCAGCCCGGCGGCCCTCGTCCCGGTCCGCCTGGGCCACCCAGGTACGGATGGACTGCGCTGAGGGCTCGAACTCGCGGGCTAGTTGGTCGGGGCTGCGCCCAGACCGGACCAGATCCACCATCTGTTGCCGGTACTCTGCCGGGTACCGGGGTCTTGATCTTGGCATCGTGGATACCTCCTTCTCCAAGGATGAAGTGTCCAGGAAACCGGGGCAAGCTCAGAGTCCAACCGGAAGGGTCCTCATTCGTCAGCCGGCAATCCCGTTTGTCGCGGTTCTTGGGGCCCTCGACGAAGTACCTTCACGACTTCATACTCCGTCCCTATACTCTCATCGTCCTTGATCTGATCTCGAATGGCCAATTCCACAAGGAGGCTGTCGCCAGCACCGACTCTGGAGCCAAGCAAGAACTCCTTGTCCGAGAACGTCGCGTCGATTCTCTTGCCGTCCAACATCAACCCCCACTTTTCGCTACCAATGAGGATGGCCTTCCGAATCCACACCCATCTCTCGACGAGGCAATTTGGCGGGAGAATGTCAACGTCAGTAAGCTCTTCAGGGACCACTTGGAAGTACTCCAGTTCGCTCTCATCGATGTCGAGAGTCTTGTGGCCATTCGTGCCAAGACGCAGACCATGTACGCCGTCCTGGCCCACAGGATGCACGACGCCCTTCGCGGCCCGCCTGCTTTGAAAATCCCGGAAGTAATTGATCGTCAGGTTGTTGGCATTGATGTTGTTGTTTCCTACAGATACAACGCGTAGGGCGTCCTCGGCCTCTCGCACGCTCCCAACCGTTCGACCTGCCTTCCACTTCAGTAGTTCGAGGAGTCCTAAGGTCTGCTCGTCGGACCCGATCAGGCCCAGAGATTGCAACATGGTCGACGCCGTAATCGCATATCCTATGGCCAGATCCGAATGACTCAAGACCAACTCCAAGAGGATCTCGAAACTGCCGTGGCGGGTACTCGTGACGTCTACTGTCACGCGACCGCTTCCGTTGGCCACTTCTTTCGCGCGTCGGCAAAGGGTGCCGACTGCGATCAGTGCCGAACCAAGATCGATTGCATCCATGCGATGCTCTTCGAGTGCTGGTCCGTAGTACTCGAGCGAGAACTGCGCTGATGTGATAGACATTCTCCGGGGCGGCGAGCCAAGTCTGTTGACAAAACCGCAGATAGTAGCACCGAGAGACGGTCAGCAGTGGCGACGTGACTGGAGAGTAGCCAGGGGCGCGCGGAGCCGCGGGCCTTGCTGCGCCGGCCGTCGAGTGCAGGGGGGTCAGACGTTCCGCGGTTCGGTCCCTGGGTCCTTGTCGCACTAGGTGAGCTTGGCCCCGTTCTCGTGCGCCGGGAGTGCTCGGAGGAGGAGGTTCTCCCGCCGTGCCGCGATCCTGCCCGAGACCGTCGATCTTCGCTGCGTCGCGTGGTTGCCGTCTCAGATGGTGCCGTCGACCGGTGACACCCTTTGGCCCTCACGGACCAGCGGCTGTGTTGGCCGCCAAGGCGTGCTGAATGGCTTCTGGGCGTACGACTGCCTCAATCGGAGCAGTGGGCGGCGACCTGCGGACAGCACTGGCAAGGCGAGGGTCGTCGAGGTGGTCGAGCAGAGCGGCCAGGCGGCGCGCGTGACTCGGGCGGTCGATGAGGTCCTGTTCACGCGGCGCACAGCTCCCTGAGCTTCTCGAGACAGTCCGCCCAGCTCCGTTCGTGGTCGTCGCGGGCCTCGTCCTGGGTGAACCGGGCATGAGTGAGCGTGAGGCGCGTTCTGTCGGCCGACTCAGGTTCGAACTCGATGGTGACCAGCGTCTCGGTGTCGCTGCCTTCCCAGCGCCAGGTGTGCACCAGGCGACGTAGCGGCGCGACTTCCCGGTACACGCCGCGGGCGAGCCAGCGCTGCATCTCGATGAGGAACGTCCCGCCGACCGCGACGTCGGCGACCGCGCGCGAGGCCACGGCATTGCCCGGCGCCAGCCACTGCTTCAGCAACTCCGGGTCGGTCCATGCCGCGTAGACCCGTTGGACCGGTGCGTCGATCACGCGTTGCAGCGTCAGGTCCGTCATCGCCGTTCGCCCTCCTCGTCGGCGCCGGTCTCGACCAGGGCGCCAAGCGCATCGAGGCGCTCCGTCCAGAAGCGCGTGTGGAACTCGAGCCAGTCCTGGGCGTCCCGGAGCGCGGCCGGGTTGAGCCGGCACACCCGTTCCCGGCCCCGCGCTTCGCGTGTTACGAGGCCGGCGCGTTCGAGTACGCCGAGGTGTTTGGACACGCCGGCGAACGACAGGGGAAGAGGACGGGAGAGATCGCCGACGGTCGTTCTCCCCGAGGCGAGACGGCCGAGGATGGCGCGGCGAGTGGGATTGGAGAGGGCATGGAAGACGCGGTTCAGGTCTTGTTCAACCATGGGGTTGAGCGTACGGGAATCTGCGCCCTCATTCAACCCTCGGGTTGAATGAAGTCTTGGACTTCGGGCTGTGGACAAGTGGGTGCGGCGTCCCTTCCGGGATCCCGGGCTGCAAGCGTAGTCATATCTGACAACATGCCGCGATGAGCGGCGACACGCGGCCCATCGGGTGGATTCGAACAGCACGCAGGACCTATAGGTATCAGGACTCCGAAGCGTGAGATCGACCTGGTCCGGGCCCGCCTGGCGCGGCTAAGAAAGGAGCTACTACCTTGACTGAGAAAGACATCGAGCTCGTTCACGGAAGTGGAAACGTCTTCCGAGACTTCGGTGACCCCGAGGCCGACCTGAAGCAGGCGAAGGCCGTCCTTGCTTCGCGGATCATCGCGGTGTTGGACGACCGTGGTCTCGCCGTGCGCAAGGCGGCGAGTCTCACCGGGTTCGCTGCGGCGGACTTCTCCCGCATCCGCAACGCCGACCTCCGGCGCTTCACGCTGGATCGGCTGATGAAGATGTTGGTTGCTTTGGACGCCAACGCCAGAGTCACGGTCAAAGTCGACCTGTCTCGGTCGGCTCCGGCTGCCGCATCGAGTTCGGCCTGACCCGCCCGGGGAGCCGCCTGCGAGACTCGCGCCATCGCTGACCTGCCGTCTCAAGGAGAAACATGATGCTCAGGAACATCCTCGCCGCCATCGTCGGCTACATCGCCATGGCCGCCGTGCTCTTCGCACTCTTCTCGCTTCTGTGGCTGACGGTGGGGCCCTCGCGCGCCTTCGAGCCGGGTTCCTGGGAGGTACCCGTCGGCTGGGTCCTCGTCCAGCTCGTACTTGGACTCGTGGGTGCGTACATCGGCGGGCACGTCTGTGCCAGGGTGGCGCACGATGCCAGGGGCGCCACGATTCTGATCGGCCTGGTCATCGTGCTCGGAGTGGTGAATGCCCTGATCCCGCCGGAGATGGCGTTAGGACTGCGCCCCGACGACGTATCGATGATGGAGGCGACCGCGCGTGCCCGCCAGCCGGCCTGGTTCAACTGGCTCAATCCGCTGATCGGGGCCGTGGGCGTCTGGTTCGGATCGTGGAAATTGCGCGCGTAGCCCGCGAGTGCATGGATCGGCCCTTCAGGACTCCATCGGACGAGTGTAGAGATCATGAAGAAGGAACAGATGGTCAGCGTCAGGCTGCCTTCGGCGCTCGTCCGGGAGCTGGACCTGATCGGGGGAGTCGAACAGTCCGACCGCTCGACGACGGTGCGCCGGTTGCTCGCGAGCGCGGTCCACGACTGGAAGCTCGAGCACTACGCCCGGCAGTACGGCGAGGGCAAGGTGACGCTCGCACGGGCGGCGCGCGATGCCGGTGTGTCGCTGTGGGAGATGATGGACTATGCCCGCAGCAGGAAGGTGCCCGCGCAGTACGAACTGGAAGACCTGCAGCAAGACTTGAAGACCATCTTCGCTCCCAAAACCTCCCCGTAGCCCGCGCCCGCTCCAACACCATGCCCTGATCCAGCCGGAGATGGCGGCAGGACCGCGTCCCGACGACGTGTCGATGATGGAGGCGACCGCCGGCGCCCACCAGCCGGCTTGGTTCGACTGGCTCAACCCGCTGGTTGGGGTCGTGGGCGTCTGGTGCGGCTCGCAGAAGTTGCCCGCGGAACGTGTGCGGCGGACGGCCGGCAGCCCCTGATGCGGGTCGTGCGCGGCCAGGCGGGTTGCGCGCGGAGGCGGATCAGGCGGCGGCAGGCCGCTAACGCCGCGCGGGGAGCGAGGAAGGCAAGCGCTTCGTCGCATCGAGGCGCGGCGTGACCCGTAAGAGTGCGACTCGCAGCAACGCCCCGGCCCGCCAACGACGAACGCCGGCCTCCTGACTGGGCACCGCGCTGCTTTCCGAATCTACTGTCCGAGTTAGATCTTCAAGAACTGGAAGCCGCTGGCCTTGAGATCGGCAAGAAAATCCTGGCCAGCGTCTCTCAGGCTCTTGGGCTTGCACACTTGGTACATCAAGAGCCATGCGCGATCCTGCTCTTGGCGGGAGAACTGTCTTAGAGTCCGCACTCGTTCCTGGATGCGTTGGCTAGTGAGCGCGAGGCCGTGGCTCGCTGCGTATCTGAAGAGGAGAGTGGTCGCTAGACAATCTTCGATTTCAATGATCTCCTGGCCTAGAGCGTCGTCAAGATCGGAGAGAACGACTCCGTACTTTAGGGCGAAGTACAAGGCTTGGCACACGGCATGAGGGAACATCCGTCTCGTCGCTGAGACGAGAAGCTCGTTGGCGAACTCCTGGATGAGCTCTTCAATGCCGTCGTAGCGGTGTTTTTCGAAGAGGTGTTCCTCAAGAATAGGCGCGAGATAAGGATACCGCAGAGCTAGGTTGACGACGTGCCGGGCAAAGAGGCGGCGGGCATGTGTATTGAGCCTGTCTGGCACCATCTTGACCGCGTAGTTCAATACTCTGTATGAGTCGTTCTGGGCGAGTCGTAGTGCCAAATCCAGAAACGCTGCTGGCGGGCCAATCCCGATTTCAGCGCCACGCATCGCCGACAGACGAAAGAGGTTGAGTTCGCTGATCCAGTTGTCCTCTAGGGGCCGAGGCATCGATAACACGTTGGTTTTGCGCGTGTTGAGCGAAAGATCGAATTGGCGTAGGCCTAGGTGAAGATCGTGGAGGAACCGCTCGGCGTCCCCGCGAGTCTTGGCGAAAAAGGTGTAGTCATCAATATAGCGGGAACAGTTGTCGTACCCTTCTCTAAGTAAGGCGTAGTCCGTCGCCGTTAGGATGATCTCGGCGACGACGTTGGAGGCGTGCGGCCCGATGAGAAGACCATTCGTCTGTCCGTCGTGAATACACTGAGTTGCTCTATCTAGGATGTTCCCATCTAGGAGACCAACTCGATCCTTCTTGGCTGCGGTGAGGCCATGCAGCGCCCATGGTATCGAATGGGTGTACATGGAAGGAAAGCAGTCCGAGATGTCCGCGTGGACCAGATAGGCGGCTCCCGTCATGCTCTGTAGATCGACCTCGATGTTGGTGGAGCGTTCGGCTCCTTTGTAGTTCATCTGGAAGATGGAGGAGTGGCCGTGGATCTTCCGCGCAAAGATGCGACTCACAGGAAAGGCTGGCTTGGCGCAATGGTGCTTGATGGTGACCCAAGTGCGCTGGATAGCTAAGCACTGGGCCAGGTAGCTTTCGGGATGAGGCACACCGAATTGTCTGGGGAGATTCTCATGGCGTAGTACGTAGTGACGAATGTAGTCGTGGGTCGCATCGCGCAGTGCCTTCCAGAGCTTCCCAGGTACGGTCTCAGTCGCGATGACCTGGAGGGATGGCGAGACGTGACTAGACAGTCCTGTGGAGTCGAAACATGGAGGGAGCTGGTCGTTGAAGAGGCCGTGGTCAACGAGGCCAACAAAGGCCTCGGTCGGAGAGAGGCCGCGACCGGTTGTCTGTCTTGCAGGCATTCTTGGTGGGGAATCAGCAGTGGCAATGTTGGGGCTTGGTGAGAGTGTCTACGCTAGGAATAGCGCGGTGAGTAGGCTGGACGGTAGTGAGGCCTTCGGTCCTGATAGCCACCCCTACAACCTCCCCGTCGCCCTCGCCCTCTCCAACACCGGCTCATAGATCCGCAACGTCGCCGCATCCACCAACTGCCCGCCCTTGCCTCCAGCCCCGGCGCCCTTCGCCACGGACTCGTTGTACAGGTCCACCATCTTCTGCGCCTGCTTGATCTCCCTCGGCGAGGGCGCGAAGACGTCGTTGGCGAGCGGGATCTGGTTGGGGTGGATGCACCACTTGCCGACGGCGCCGAGGGTGGCGGCGTAGGTGGCCTGCTTCATGTAGGACCTGTCGTTCTTGAAGTCGCCGAAGGGGCCGTCGATCGCGTCGATGCCGGCGGCGCGGCAGGCGGCGATCATGCGGACGCGGTGGGCGGACCACATGTCGCCGGGGTAGCGGTAGTCCTTGTCGAGTTCGTGGCCGAAGCGCATGCCCATGCTGCCGGACAGGTCGCCGAAGCCGAGGATGAGCGCCTCGAGCCGGGGCGAGGAGGTGGCGATGGCCTCGACGTTGGCGAGGCCCTCGGCCTCCTCGATCAGGGCCTCCAGGCCGATCTTGCGGTCAAGCCCGAGCTTGAGCTCGAGGCCGTCGAGCATCGTCTCGAAGAACCAGATGTCGCGCGGCTGCTTGACCTTGGGCAGGATGATGATGTCGAGGTTCTCGCCGGCGCCTTCGACGACGCTGATCAC
>JAGWAG010000076.1:15800-18339 GCA_021296535.1 Acidobacteriota bacterium
ACGGCGTCCTCCAGGTCGAGGAAGACGAGGTCGGCAGAGCTTGAGGCCGACTTCTCGACCATCCTGGGGTTGCTGGCCGGCACCGCCAGCTCGGAACGTCTCAGTCGCATGGCTAACTCTCCTTGGGCGGGTCTTCCTGGTCCGGTCCGGCGTTGATCCCGGCGTCGATCCCGAATTGGGCGAGGATCTCCTGGCGGTGCTCGTCGAGCAGGGGCGCCCTGCTGCGCACGCCGGTCTTCGTTTCGGTGTACTTGATCGGGCTGCCGACGATCCTGACCGGCTCGTTGTCGCCCGGCAGCTCGACTTCGGCGACCATCTCGCGGACCGCGGTGTGGGGGCTCTCGAAGATGTCGGCCGCGGTCTGCACCGGGCCGCAGGGGACCCGGCCGGCCAGTGCCTCGACGACCTCGTCGCGGGTGTGCGAGCCGGCCCACTCGGAGACGACGCCTTCCACGAACTCCCGGTTCTTGCGGCGGGCCGCGAAGTCCTTCGTGCGTTCGTCGTCGACGAGTTCGGGCCGCCCCATCTCGTGGCAGAGGATCTCCCACTGGGCCGGCATGGGTGCTGCGATCGCCACGCCGCCGTCCTTCGCGTCGAAGATGCCGAACGGGCACAGGCTGTGGTGGTGCCTGCCGCGCGGCCCGAGCTGGTTGCTCTTCGCGGCGCCGTAGTTCGCGAAGAGGGATTCGCACAGCAGGTTGACGCCGTCGACCATCGCGACGTCCATGAACTGGCCCTTGCCGGTGCGCCGCGCGTGGTGGACCCCGGCGACGACGCCGAGCGCCATCAGCGTCCCGGGAAACAGGTCGCCCACGGAGGCGCCCCCGGGGTAGCCCCCTCCGGACCCGCCGTCGCCCGCGGGGCCGTTGATGTGGGCGAAGCCGCCCATCGCCTGGGCCACGATGTCGAAGGCGGGCCAGTCGGCGTGGGGGCTCTCGCCGGTCCGCGGGTCGCCGAAGCCGCGCAGCGCCGCGTAGACGATCCGCGGGTTGCGCTCTCGGATCGTCTCGTAGCTCAGCCCGAGCCGGTCCATCACGCCGGCGCGCATGTTCTCGAGCACGGCGTCGGCCTGCTCGCACAGGCGGAGGAAGGTCTCGCGGTCGGCGTCGTCCTTCAGGTCGAGCGAGATGCTGCGCTTGTTCCGGTTGATGCTGCCGAAGTAGCCCCCGAAGTCGCAGCCGCCGTCGACCCCGGCCTTGCCCTGGGCGGGGTGGATGAAGTCCGGCGGCGTCGGCGGCGAGGGGCGCGACATGTCGCCGGTCGGCGGCTCCACCTTGATCACGTCGGCGCCGAGGTCGGCGAGGATGGCCGAGCCGAACGGCCCGGCGAGCGCCATCGTGCAGTCGATGATGACGAGGTCGGAGAGGGGGCCTGACCCGCCGCCCACTACGACCCCCAGTGCGAGCGGCGCTTGATCAGGACCTCGCGCTCGCCCTCGAAGACGATCGTGCCGTCCTGCTTCGTGCCCCAGTGCTTGAAGCGGACGACGCCGGCGTCGTCGCGGTCGGCGTCGCGGGTCTCGAGCACCTCGGTGTAGGCGGTCAGCGAGTCGCCGAGGAAGACGGGCGCGCGGAAGCGCATCCGGTCGAGGCCGAGCTCGGCGAGGGCGTTCTCGGCCGTGTCCTGGGTCGCCAGGCCGATGACCGTCGAGCCGGTGACGAGGCCGAACACGAGCCGCTGGCCGAAGGGGGACGCCTTCATCTTGTGCTCGTCGAAGTGGCCGTCGGCGGTGTTCAGGACGAGCTTGGTGAGGAGCTGGCTTTCGACTTCGTCGATCGTGGTACTGCGGGCGTGGCGCATCTTCTGGCCGGCGGCGAAGTCTTCGAAGTAGGTGGAGGGGGAGGTGAGGGTGGTCATGGCGGGGGCTGGGGGTGTGGCGTGGGGGGGGGGAGGCTGTGGTGGCGGGTGCGCGGCGCGTCTTCTGGGAACGCCGGCCATATGGCCGGCGCACGCTGTGGGGGAATGGCGGGGGCTCGTGGCGCTTGGCGACGAGGTTGGTGCGCTGGTAGCGCAGCACGACGTTGCCGTGCTGGTTGCGGGCCTCCGTTTCCCAGGTGACGATGCCGAAGTGGGGCCTGGAGCCGGACTCGCGGCGGCTCACGACGCGGCTCTTGCCGGTGATCGTGTCGCCTGGGTAGACGGGCTGGTGGAACTTCACGTCGTTCACGCCGAGGAACGGCCCGCCGCCCTCGGAGAGGTCCTCGACGGACATGCCGACCACGGTGCAGAGCACGAGCAGCGGGTCGATGACGACGGAGTCGTGGCCGTGGGCGCGCGCGTACTCGGCGTTGAAGTAGAGCGGCGTGAACCGCATCGTCGCGGTGGCGAACAGGGCGTTGTCGGCTTCGGTGAGCGTGCGGCCCCAGTGGTGCTCGAAGGTGCGGCCTTCCTCGAAGTCCTGGTAGCGGTTGCCCTTCTTCTTGAGGGGAAAGGTGGAGAAGTCTGGATCGGGCATTGCGGCGAAGTTTCTACCACGCACACTGGGTGCGCCGGCCTGTCATCCCTGCACCCCAAGACGGGTGCACGGACTGGTTCGCGG
>JAGWAG010000076.1:18438-32513 GCA_021296535.1 Acidobacteriota bacterium
AAGGAGCGAGGCTGGCGCCTCGCGCGTTTTCAATGCCGCCTGCGGCGGCAGCCGACGGGGACGTCGGCGCACCCAGTGGGCGGCGCACCCAGTGGCTCAGAAGACCCGCGCAGCCTGTTACACGTCCGGGGGAGCTTCGTCTGGCTCCAGGACTTCATAGCCTCTCTGTCGGAGCCACGACAGGGGTCCGTCGGGCCGTAGCAGGGCGTCGAGAGGCAGGACGGCGAAAGTGGAGTCGTTGTCGGTCAATGCGCGATCGACGTTCTCGAGCCAGAGCGCCCGGCTCCGTGACGCCATCCGGCTCAGCTCCTCTGGGTCGAAGGCGAGTGCGTAGGAATCGCAGGTCCCGGTGGCCGAATCGCCTGGATGGGCCCTGAGCGTCGCCAAATCGCCTACGGCCCAGGCAGACGCAAGACGCGTGTGCGCCTCAAGCCGGGCATCGAGCTCTTGAAGACGTGCCTGAAGACAGGTTTGCTCCACACCGGGCGACACTTCCTGCATCGAATCGAAGAGGGGCGAGTCCTTGTAGCGCTCGGTGAGCCTCGTTGGCACCTTCTTGACGTTGTGCTTCCTGGCGGCCTTCTCGATTGCTCGACGAATCGCACGGCCCGACTCCAGGCCGGCGGATTGGACCGCCGAATCGAAGAGTGCCTCGGCCGCGACGCTGGGCCGCAATCTCTCGAGGTTGTCCTGGTTCGGTGCGTATCTGAGTTTGGTCTCCGAGAAGAGCTGGTACAGGTCCTCCGGCAGCGCGTCCTCCAGGGTTCCGCGGTCCGGGATTCGTCGTATGCGCTTGATCAGCCGCCATGCCTTCACCGGGTTCAGCAACGTGACGCCCAGGGATGTGGACGGCAGGTACTCGGAGGAGTGGGCCAACGCGTGTTCGACGGAGTCCGATTGCCAGAGAAGATCGTTCGGCACGAGCTTGGGAGTACCGAGGATCCACAGGACATGGTCGCCCTTGGTGACCTTCCAGAGGGGTGGCCCGGGGAGCTCTCCGAGGACGTGGATCTCTTCCTTGATGAGATCGACGGGGGTCGGTCTGGATTCGTCGTTCTGCTGGGCGGTCGCTGCCGGCACTGCCGGCGCTGCCGCCGAGGCTGCGAGAAGCAAGGCTCTCCAGTTCATCGAGGGGCTCCTTTTCGGTCTGTTCGTAGGTTAAACGTTTGGCCGAGGTGCTTTATTGCGCTTGGTGTGGCCGACGTGCGCGGAGGAGAGCGGTCGCCGCTTCGCGGCGCGTGTTGTTGGCCGCCTGCGGCGGCAGCCGGCCAGAAGGCCGGCGCACCCAGTGGGTGGCGCACCCAGTGTGCGGTGCATCCAGTGTGCGGCGCACCCGGTGTGTGGCGCACCCAGTGTGTGGCGTGCCCAGTGTGAGGCGCACTTAATGGCCGGCGCGCCCAGTGGTTCTGCGCGCTACGATTCCTGGATGATTCCCTGGAACAGTCTGAAGTCGACCCTCGAGCAGGATCCTGAGTTCCGGTACACGATCCGGCACTGGACGGCGAGCCTGCGGCTGAGTGTGGGTGACCGTCATCACGCGATCCGCTTCGAAGACGGTGCCGTGGCGGCGGTCGAGCCGTGCGAGGCCGACACGCCGACCGATGTCTTCCTCGCCGGGCCGGAGGAGGAGTGGCGCGAACTGCTGCGCAAGGTGCCGCGGCCCTTCTACCAGGACCCGTTCTTCGCCAGCGTGCATCACGGCATCGAGTTGAACCGCGATCAGCTTGCGTACGCCGCGTACTACCCGGCGCTGCGGCGGCTGGTCGGGGTGATGCGCGAGATCGCCAACCCAACCGAGGGAGCTTCCGCATGAACGCGTTTCGCCTGCTGCTTCTACACGGTATTCGTCGCGATGGAACACGGCCTGGGCCTGTTCGCCGTCTTCTTCGGCGACATCGCCGAGGCTGGGTGGCCCGGCCAGTTCAACCTGGACTTTCTGGGGATGCTGATGCTCTCCGGGTTCTGGATGGCCTGGCGCAACCACTTCACGCCGGGCGGGCTCGTGCTCGGCGTGGGCGGCCTTCTCCTCGGCGCGCCGATCCTCACGCTCTACCTGTTCATCCTGAGCGGATGCTCCTCGGCGACCAGAGGGCGGCGGCCTGATGCCCACGTTCGCGCGGCGCGTCGGCCGCTACCTGGACCTGGCCGTCCAGGGCGTCTCCTACGAGGTCTACTTCGAGTCGGCCGGGAACCCGGACGGGATTCCGCTGGTGCTCCAGCACACTGCCGGTTCCGACGGCCGCCAGTGGCGCCACCAGCTCGAGGACGAGCGAATCGGCCGCCACTTCCACCTGCTGGCCTACGACCTGCCCTACCACGCCAAGTCCGTGCCGCCGGCGGGCATCGAGTGGTGGAAGCAGGAGTACAAGCTGACGAAGAGCTTCCTGCTCGACTTCGTCGCCGCCTTCGTCGGCGAGCTCCAGCTCGAAGACCCGGTCTACATGGGCAGCTCGATCGGCGGCCACCTGGCCCTCGACCTCGCCCTGCACCGGCCGGGCCTGTTCCAGGCGGTCATCGGCTTGGAGGCGGCGATCAAGTCGGATCCGGGCAACATCGACCTGCTCGACCACCCCGAGATCAACAACGGCTACAAGGGCGACCTGATGATCGGGATCACCTCGCCCAAGGCGCCGGAGGCGTACCGCCGCGAAGTCGGCTGGTGCTACAGCCAGGGCGCGCCGCGCGTGTTCCGGGGCGACCTCTTCTACTGGGGCGCCGACCACGACCTGGGCGACAGGGCCTCCGAGATCGACACCTCGGAGACGCGGGTGTTCCTGCTGACCGGCGAGTACGACGCCGCGACGACGCCCGAGATGTCCAAGAAAGTCGCGGGCCAGATCAAGGGCGCGACATACCGGACGATGAAGGGGTTGGGCCACTTCCCGATGTCGGAGGACCCGGAGCGGTTCTACGGGTACATCGAGCCGGTGCTGGCGGAGATTGTGGGGGATCAGACGCGGCTGGGGTCGCCGGACTGGTCGCCGTCTGACGCGGCGGGCGGCTAGGCGTCATGCCGTTCCGCCCGCTCCGAAATCCAGCACCGGGGAGCCGGGCACGCGAGACGCGGGACGCGGGCCGGTGGAGGGAGTCACTCTGAGTCAGCTCCTGCAGGTTCTCGTCAATGGTCTAGCCGTCGGCTGTATCTACGGCCTGATCGCTCTCGGCTTCGTCCTCGTCTACAAGGCGACCGAGATGGTGAACTTCGCCCAGGGCGATCTCATGATGCTGGGCGCCTTCGTGGCGGTGACCCTGATCGGCGACGTCGGTCTGCCCTGGGTGCTGGGGCTGTTCATGTCGGTCCTGGCGCTGGCGGTCTTCGGCTACCTCCTCGACGCCTTCGTGCTACGCCGCGTTCTGGGCGAACCGCAGTTCGCCGTGGTGATGCTGACGATCGGGCTGGGCTTCATCTTCCGCGCCGTGGCGGGACTGGTGTGGGGCTACGACCCGCGGAGCTTTCCCACTCCGTACACCGGCAAGTCGCTGCGTGTCGGCGAAGTCGTCGTGAGCTACGAGAACCTCACGATCCTGCTGGGCACCCTCGTCCTTTGCGTCGTGCTGTTCCTCTTCTTCCGCTACACGCGGCTGGGCATCGGCATGCAGGCCACGTCGCAGAACCAGCTCGCGGCCTACTACGTCGGCATCCCGGTCAAGCGGGTCTTCTCTCTGGTGTGGGCGATCTCCGCCGGAGTCGCCGCCGTGGCCGGGATCCTTCTGGCGCCCGTCTCGCTCGTCCAGCCCGGGATGGGATTCATCGGGATCAAGGCCTTCGCTGCCGCGGTGATCGGCGGCTTCGGCTCGATCCCCGGCGCGCTGCTCGGCGGTTGGATCATCGGCGTCTCCGAGCAGTTCGCGGGGGTCTACCTGCCCGCCGGTTTCCAGGAGATGGCCGCCTACGGCATTCTCATTCTGGCCTTGATCCTGCGGCCCGAAGGCCTGTTCGCACAGATTCAGCGAAAGAAAGTCTGACGGCCGGCGAGCAAAAGAATGCGGTTCCTCTTCAAGACCCACTACAACCAGGACATCGACCACCTCAAGCACGGTGGCGACCGGTTCTGGTACGGCCTGCTCCTCGTGCTGGTCGCCGCGGCGCCGGCGGCCCTCGGCACCTTCTATCTGGGCGAACTCAACCTGGTGATGATCTACGCCATCGCTGGCGTCGGTCTGATGCTGCTCGTGGGCTACACCGGCCAGGTGAGCCTGGGCCACGCGGCGTTTCTGGCGATCGGCGCCTATACCCACTCGCTCCTTCTGGGCGCCGGTCTTCCGTTCCTCCTCTCGATCGCCGCGGCGGTCCTGGTCACGGCGCTCGTCGGCGCCGGCGTGGGGTGGATCGCGCTCCGGATGACGGGCATCTATCTTGCCATCGCCACCCTGGCCTTCGCCATGCTCACCGAGCAGACGATCTCGCGCGCCGAGTGGCTCACCGGGGGCTTTCGCGGCCTCGCCGTTCCGCAGGCGAGCCTCTTCGGGATACCGCTCACGCAAGGCTGGCAGCACTACTACGTGACGCTCGCGCTCCTCGTCGTGACGCTCCTCGCGGCGCTCAACATCCTGCGGTCTTCGACGGGAAGAGCGTTGGTCGCCATCCGTGACTCGGAGATCTCGGCAGAGAGCGTCGGCATCAACGTGGCCGTCTACAAGACCCTCGCTTTCGCTCTCAGCGCCGGCATCACCGGCCTCGCCGGTGCTCTCTTCGCGCATCGCCTCGGCTACCTCTCGCCCGACGCCTTCACGTTCCTCATCTCGCTGCAACTCCTCCTGATGGTGGTGGTTGGCGGGGTCGGCTCGATGCGGGGCGTCATCTTCGGCGCGCTCTTCATCGGCTTCCTGCCTCAGCTCCTCGCCATCGCCCGCGACACGCTGCCGGCTCAGATCGCTCAGGCTCCCGGCCTCGAGCCGGGCATCTTCGGCCTCATCCTCGTGCTGGTGATCCTCTTCGAGCCCCAGGGCATCTTCGGCCGCTGGCTCAAGATCAAGAGCTACTTCCAGATGTTCCCGCTCTATCGACGGGCGACGCACCGGCGCCAGAAGACCTACCTGCGCACGGAGCGACTGAGGTGAGCTACCTGGCCGTCGAGGACCTGTCGATCAGCTTCGGGGGCATTCGTGCCGTCGACGACGTGAGCTTCGCCGTCGATGAGGGCGAGGTGTTCGCCATCATCGGACCGAACGGCGCCGGCAAGACGACGCTCTTCAACCTGGTGAGCGGCATCTACTTCCCCGACGGCGGGAGGGTTCGGTTCGCGGGCCGCGACATCACGTCGCTGCCGGCACATCGCATCGCACCGCTCGGCCTCGCGCGCACCTTCCAGAACATCGAGCTGTTCGAGCACGCCACCGTTCTGCAGAACCTCCTCATCGGCCGTCATGTCCACCGGCGCTCGACGGCGCTGTCCCATCTCCTGTTCCTCCCCGCGGTGAGGCGAGAGGAGCTCGAGCACCGGCGCCGCGTGGAAGACGTCATCGACCTCCTCGAGCTCGCCCACTACCGCGAGCAGACGATCGCGAACCTGCCCTACGGGGTGCGCAAGGTCGTGGAGGTGGGCCGCGCGCTCTGCCTGGAGCCGAAGCTGCTGCTCCTCGACGAGCCGACCTCCGGGCTGAACCCCGAAGAGAGCGAGGACATGGGATTCTGGATCGAAGACATCAACCGCGACCTCGGCGTCACGGTCGTCATGGTGGCGCACGACATGGGTCTCGTGAGCCGGGTGGCGGGGCGGGTGCTCGCCCTCAACGAAGGTCGTGTGATCGCGGAGGGCAGCCCCGTGGAGGTGCAGAAGGACCCCGCCGTCGTCGACGCCTACCTGGGAGCGGACTGAGGCCGGCATGGTGGAACCGCAGACTCACGAAGAGCCCGCCGTGGAGGTGCTGCTCGAGCTCAGGAACGTCGAGACCTACTACGGTCCGATCATGGCGATCCGCGGCGTCAGCCTCGTCGTGCCCGAAGGCCGAATCGTCGCCGTCCTGGGCGCCAACGGCGCGGGCAAGACGACCATCCTCCGTACGATCTCCGGCGTGATGGATCCCCAGAAGGGCGAGATCCTCTTCGCCGGCGAGGACATAGCACGTCGCGATCCCGACGCCGTCATGCGCCTCGGCCTGAGCCACGTGCCGGAGGGCCGGGAGGTCTTTCCCTTCCTCCCGGTGAGCGAGAACCTGCGAATGGGCGCCTTCAGTCGCCGCGACCGCGCCCTCATCGCCGACGATCTCGAGCGCGTCTACGACTACTTCCCGGCGCTCGCCGATCGGGGCTCTCAACCGGCGAGCCAGCTCTCCGGCGGCGAGCAGCAGATGCTCGCCATCGGCCGTGCCCTGATGGCGCATCCGAGGATGCTGCTGCTCGACGAGCCGTCGCTCGGGCTGTCTCCGATCCTGGTCCACCAGATCTTCGAGATCATCAACCGCATCAACGAGGAGCAGGGCATGACAATCCTCGTCGTCGAGCAGAACGCCCACGTCGCGCTGCGACACTCGCACTACGGCTACGTGCTCGAGAACGGAAGGGTGGTCATGGACGACACGTGCGAGAAGCTCGAGAGGTCGCCGGACATCCAGGAGTTCTATCTCGGCATGAAGGACCAGATGCCGAGGGGGGTCCGCCGGTGGAAGAAGCGCAAGACCTGGAGGTGAGCATGGGCGGCCTCGAATCGAATCCCGATCTCTTGCGTGAGACGCGCACGGCCGACGACGGCCGCGAGCTCGAGCTCTGGCGCGACACCAGCTTCGCCGGCACCGTACCGACGATGTTCTGGAGCCGCGTCGAGAAGTACGGCGACCGCATCGCGATGCGGGAGAAGGACTTCGGCATCTGGCAGGACGTCTCCTGGCGCACGTTCGGCGAGAAGGCCCGCCACACGGGGCTGGCGCTGCGGTCGCTCGGCTTCGGCAAGGGCGACGTCGCCTGCATCCTCTCCAACACGATCATCGAGTGGATGTTCGCCGACATGGGGGTGCTCGGCGTCGGCGGCGTGTGCGCGGGGATCTACCCGACGGATGCGGCCGAGCAGGTGGACTACCTGGTCAACGACTCGAGCTGCAAGGTGATGTTCGTCGAAGATGAGGAGCAGCTTGACAAGGTGCTCGAGGTGCGCCAGAGGTGCTCCACGCTCGAGCAGATCGTCATCTTCGACATGGAGGGCTTGCGGGACTTCGAAGATCCGCAGGCCATGAGCTACGACGACCTGCTCGCGCTCGGACGCGAACAGGACGAGCTCCACCCCGAGGCCTGGGGCGAGTGCCTCGAGCTGGCGAAGCCCGAGGACCTCGCGATCCTCGTCTACACCTCCGGCACCACCGGGCCTCCGAAGGGGGCGATGATCAGCCACCACAACCTCGTGTTCCAATGCGTCAACGCCCCGCACGTCCTCTCGCAGGGCGAGGACGACGAGCGCATGGCCTTCCTGCCGCTGTGTCACATCGCCGAGCGGATCTTCGTCTACGGCTCCCTCTACACCGGCACGAAGCTCAACTTCGTCGAGAATCCGGAAACGGTGCCGGAGAACGCTCGGGAGATCCAGCCGACGCTGTTCTTCTCGGTGCCGCGCGTGTGGGAGAAGTTCTACTCGGCCATCAGCATCGCCCTTTCCGACGCCACCTTCCTGCAGCGATGGGCGTATGGAAAGGCGATAGGGATCGGGTTCAAACGAGCGGACAAACGCCTCGAGGGCAGAAAGCCCGGGGCGGTCCTGGAGCTCGCCTACCGCGTCGGCGATGTGCTCGTGCTGCGCAACATTCGCAAGTCCCTGGGCCTCGACCGCTGTCGCTGGATCGGCACCGGGGCCGCGCCGATCTCGCCCGATCTGATCCGCTGGTATCTCGCACTCGGCATCGACATGGTGGAGGGCTACGGGCAGACCGAGAACACCGGCATCGCCTCCATGCTTCGGCCGGGCGACATCAAGCCCGGCACGGTCGGCCGCGCGGTTCCCTACGGCGAAGTCAGGATCTCCGAGGAGGGCGAGATCCTGATCCGCGGAGAGTTCGTCTTCATGGGTTACCTCAACCAGCCGGAGAAGACGGCCGAGACGATTCGTGACGGGTGGCTCCACACCGGCGACGTCGGCGAGATCGACGACGAGGGCTTCCTCAAGATCACCGACCGCATGAAGGACATCATCATCACGGCCGGTGGCAAGAACATCACTCCGAGCGAGATCGAGAACCAGCTCAAGTTCTCGCCCTACATTGCCGACGCGGTGGTGATTGGCGACAAGCGCAAGTACCTGACATGTCTCGTGATGATCGACCACGACAACGTCGTCAAGTACGCTCAGGATCATCACGTGCCCTTCACCAACTACCAGAGCCTGTGTGCCGCGGTGGAGATCGTCGAGCTGATCCAGGCTCAGGTGGAGGCCGTCAACGCGAAGTTCGCGCGCGTCGAACAGGTGAAGACGTTTCGCCTCATCGACCAGGAGCTGACCCCCGAGGACGACGAGCTCACGCCGACGATGAAGCTCAAGCGCAAGTTCGTGAACGAGAAGTACCGCCCCCTGGTCGATTCGATGTACGGAGGACAGCAGGCATGACCGATAGACACCGTTCCCTGACCATCGCTTGCATGGTTGTCGGCGCCGTCCTGGCAGGATGCGGGAGCTCCGATCGCGAGACCTCGGACGCCGGGGAGATCGTGCTCGGCACCTACAGTGACCTGTCCGGTCCGGCCGCGGCCATCGGTGTCGGCAGCATCAACTCGGCGCGAATGATCTTCGATCGCGTGAACGAGGAAGGCGGCATCCACGGCCGCCAGATCCGCTTCGTCGTCGAGGACGGTCAGTACCAGGTGCCTCGCGCAGTCCAGGCGGCCAACAAGCTGATCCACCGCGACAGGATCTTCGCCATGGTGGGCGCCCTCGGGACGCCGATGAACAACGCCGTCATGAGCAGCCAGTTCGAGGCGGGCGTTCCCAACATCTTCCCGCTCTCGGGCGCGCGTTCGATGGGAGAACCGCTGCATCCGTTGAAGTTCGCCGGTATCTCCACCTACTACGAACAGACGCGCGCCGCCATCAGGTACTTCATCGAGGAGAGGGGCAAGGAGCGCATCTGCACCATGGCCCAGGACACCGACTACGGGACGGAGCTGACCGACGCGGCGAACGATCAGCTCGGCGAAATGGGACGGGAGGTCACCGAGTCGACCGCCCACAGGCCTCTCGACACCGACTTCAGCGCGGCGATCCTCAGGCTCCGACAGGCCGACTGCGACCTGATCGTGCTCGGAACGATCATCGGCGACACGATCCTGGCGATCTCAGCGGCACGGGCGATCGACTGGGACGTCGAATTCGTCGGCCCGATCGCGACGTTCGAGTCCGAGGTCGCGGAGGCGGAGGGCGGCGTGGCCAATGGCTTCTACGCGATGACGTCGTTCGAGTTTCCCTACGCCGATCATCCCCGCCAGGAGGTCCGCGACTTCGTCGCCGATTACGAGGAACGCTACGGCCAGGAGCCCAACACCGGCTCGCTGTTCGGCTGGTTGTTCGCCGATTTCATGGTCCGTGCTCTGCGCGACGCCGGGCCGGACCTCACGGTCGACTCGCTGGTCGCCGCGATCGAGTCGATAGACGACTACCAGGACATCTTCGGCGGCCCGGTCCTGAGCTTCGGGCCGGAGAAGCGTTTCGGCACGGACGAGTCTTTCCTCGCTGAGGTACAGGACGGACGGTGGGTGCGCGTCACCGAGAACCTGTCCTACTGACGCGGAGTTCGATCTGACGTCCGACAGCGCCGAGGTCATCTGGAACCGGAGAGAAGCAAGAAGACGATGTGAGTTGGGCAAGCCGGGGAGTTCGATGCTGCCCAGGTAGGCCCCGGGCGCCACATCCATAACGAGGATACCGGTCTTGACGACAGCCCTCCGAGCGGTCATTCTGGAACGCTGAACTCGATTCACACGGAGGGCTGAATGCGCTCAACTACTCTCGCTGCCCTGTTCGTGGTGCTCGCAGCTCCGGCCGGGCTCCAGGCCCAGGCCAACGAATCGGCCGAACCCTTCAAAGTCGGCACCTTCCAGATCGACGGGGAGGCCGTCGTGGGGCTCGTGCTGCGGGATTCGCTGATCGTCGACATCGGCGCGGCGAACACCGAGCTGGAGCTGGATTCAAGCTACCCCCGCCTCGCCATGCCGGCCGACATGCTCGAGCTGATCGGCCGGTACGAGTACGGCCTCAAGTACCGGCTCTACGAGATCGTCAACGACCTCGTCGCCGGGAACCGGCTGTCGGAGGGCACGCGCGCCGCCTACGTCCACCACGTCGACGACGTCAGGATCCTTGCGCCGATCCTGTATCCGAGCAAGCTGATGAACGCGGCGGTCAACTTCTACACACACGCGTGCGAGGGCTGCACCGAGGAGGAGCTGAAGGCGCGGACCAGGGAGCGGCAGGAGAACCGGGGCGTGCCCTATCTCTTCCTGAAGCCCACACGCGGCGCGATCATCGGCACCGGCGAGGACATCGTGATGCCCTACGGCCGTGACCGGATCGAATGGGAAGTCGAAATGGCCATCGTCTTCGGCCGTACGGGCAAGTACATCTCCGCGAGCCGTGCATACGACCACGTGTTCGGCTACATGGTCGCCGTGGACATATCCGATCGTGGCGGGCGGCCGCCGGGTGGCTTCGGCGCCGCTCTGGACTGGTTCGTCGGCAAGGGCCATGACACGTTCGCGCCCCATGGGCCCTGGATCGTTCCGAAGGAGTTCTACGGCGACCCGATGGAGCGCCTGCACCAGACCCTGGTCATCGACGGCGTGACCGTCCAGGAGGCCAGGGCGGGAGACATGATCCACAACATCCCGGAGCTGATCGAGTATGCGTCGTCGCTCATTACGGTGTTCCCTGGTGACGTTCTGCAAAGCGGGACATCCGGCGGAACCGGCGCCGGTCGCGTCCAGCGCGCGACAGGCTCGGGGTACCTGCAGGCGGGCGAGACGATCAGCGCCAGCATCGAGGGACTGTCGTAGCCGAGGAGAGCGTTCCGGCCGACCTGTCCGGCTCGCAGCTCCCGCCGGTCGAGACCTATCGCCCGCCACGCTGACGGAACGGACGTGCATTCGTTCAGTCGCCTTGGTATCGCTTCCGGAGCCGCGCAAGCACATCAGCCGCCGGCTGGACTTGGCCGGCCTCGATCTGGCGGTCGCTCAGCTCGAGGAGCTTGAGCAGAGCCAGCGCTTCAAGCCGCTTTTCGGGCTTTGCCAGCTTGTGCGGTTTCGGCTCTGACATGGTCTCCTCCTCGCAGCGCTTACGATAGTCCATGCGGTTCGTGCTGCCAGTAGGGAGCCTGAGGATGAAGAGGAAGCTGACCATCAGCGTAGACGCCGAGCTGATCCGCCGAGCGAAGCACCATGCTGCGGCTCGCAGGGTCTCGTTGTCGTCCCTCGTAGAGACATCGCTCAGAGAGATGACGCGGGAAAGCGATTCTTCGTTCGCGTCCCGATGGAGAGGCAAGTTCAAAGAGGCACGACGAGACGATCTCCGATACAAGGCGCTCGCGCGCAAGTTGCTTTGACGGTGCCACACCGCCCTCGGCGGTCCTCGCCCTGCGATGCTGATTCAAGCGGTCGGCTGCGGCTGGTACCGGGCGACGTGGATTCGGTCCTCACGCTTGCGTGCTTCCGCTAGGTCGTAGGTCCCCTGCCGTCGCAGCCAAAACTCGGCATTGGACCAGCCAGCCTTCTCCAGCCGAATAGCCATTTCCGGCGAGATCGCCGCGTGGCCGTTCAAGACCCGCGACAGCGTGTGACGGGCGACGCCCAACACCTTGGCTGCATCGGTCACGTTCAGGCCGAGCGGTTCCAGGCAGTTCTCGCGGATGCTGTGGCCGGGATGGGGAGGGTTGATCGTCGTGCCGACCGGCTCATCACTGTTCGACCGACGTACACTCAGGTCTTCCATTGGCTCCGCTCCGTTGGCTTCGCGATTCGTGACGCTACCAGGAGGCGCCAAAGTGCTGGCAGTCTATTGACCACACCATGAACGACATCACTCCATCCCGGACCGTCGGCTACATGACGCCGGAGCGCGAGATGCTGCGCCGGATCGCGCGGGACTTCACGGACAAGGAAGTCCTGCCCGTAGCCAACGAACTCGACCCGAAGAAGGAGGCGATCCCGCAGTCGTTGATCGACCAGATGGGCGAGTTGGGCTTCTTCGGCATCGTGATCCCGGAGGAGTACGGCGGCGCCGGCCTGGGGGCGTTCGAGTACTGCCTGGTGGCCGAGGAGCTGGCGCGGGGCTGGATGAGCGTGGCGAGCATCATCGCCCGCGGCAACGGGTTCTACCGGTCGATCCCCTTCGAGGGCGAGGAGCGCCTGAAGCGGATCAGGCTGATGGCGCAGGGGAAGTACCTTGGCGCGCTCGCCATGTCGGAGCCGGAGGTCGGGTCGGACATCTCGTCGATCACCTGCCGGGCGCGGATGGCGGCAACAAGTACTGGTGCACCTTCGCCGACGGCGCGAACTTCATCCAGGTCATCGCGCGGACGGAGGGCGATCCGAGGAAGCGCCACGCCGCGCTGACCGGGATCGGGATCGAGAAGCCGCCCGGCGAGCTGCCGGAGGGCGTCACCGGCTCGCCGATCCCGAAGATCGGCTACCACGGCTGGAAGACCTGGGAGCTTCACTTCGAGAACGTGCGCGTGCCGATCACGAAGCGCCAGAAGGAGGCCAAGGGCCAGGCGTTCTACGGCATGGCGCGCGGGCTCGAGAGCGCCCGGGCCCACACCGCGGCACGGTCGATCGGCCTCGCCCAGGGCGCGCTGGAGCAGGCGATCGCGTACTCCAAGGAGCGCATTCAGTTCCGGCGGCCGATCGCCGACTTCCAGGCGATCCGCTTCAAGATCGCGAACATGGCGGCCGAGGTCGAGGCGGCCCGCCAGTTGAACTACTCGGTCTGCGCCAAGATCGACAGCGGCGTTTCAGCCGCCAAGGAAGCGGCGATGGTGAAGTACTACGCCGCCGAGATGTCGGAGCGGGTGTGCTCCGACGCGCTGCAGGTCCTGGCCGGCGCCGGCTACACGACGGACTACCCCGTGGAGCGCTACTGGCGCGACGCGCGGCTGACGAAGATCTTCGAGGGGACGTCGGAGATCATGCTGAAGATTGTGTCCGACGCGCTGCTGGGAAAGCCGTCGAGGAGGAGTTGACGGGGCGCGTCCATTCAGAGGGTTGTCGTGGAATAGTCTTGACTATTCCACGATAGTAAGAAGAATGGTCGCGTGGACTTGGAGTCGCCGCGGATCTATGACCCGATCCTGACGGAGCATCTCGGCCGGAATCGGCAGATGGCCTTCGTCAGCGGCCCGCGGCAAGTCGGCAAGACGACCACCTGTCGCGCCCGGGCCGACGCAACCCTCAACTGGGACGATCTCGACCATCGGGAACTCGTGCTCGCCGGCCCCCGGCGGGTCGTCGATGCGTTGGGGCTGGACCGCCTGTCCGAGACGCCGCCCGTCGTGCTGTTCGACGAGCTGCACAAGTTCGCGCGCTGGAAGTCCTTTCTCAAGGGGCTCTTCGACAGCTACGGGGAGCGGATGCGGATTCTGGTCACCGGGAGCAGTCGGCTGGACGTCTACCGGCGCGGTGGCGACAGCCTGATGGGACGCTACTTCCTCTACCGAATGCACCCCTTTTCGGTGGCTGAAGTTGCGCTGCGGGATCCGTCCGAGCCGCCTGGCCTCCTGCTTCCGCCCCGGGCGATTGGCGACGGCGATTTCGAGGCCCTCTGGAGGCACGGCGGCTTTCCCGAGCCGTACCTCAGGCGCGATATCCGCTTCACCCGTCGCTGGCGGACTCTCCGGTTCGGACAACTGGTCCGTGAGGAGGTGCGGGACCTGACCCGAATCCAGCAACTGGACCAGTTGGAGGTCCTGGTGCGTGTGCTCTCCGACCGTTCCGGACAGCAGGTTGTCTACGACAATCTCGCCAGGCAGGTCCGGGTGGCGGCCGACACCGTTCGCCGCTGGGTCGCGGCGCTCGTCTACCTTCACCTGGGTTTCCTGGTGCGCCCCTGGTTTCGCAACCTCTCTCGGTCGCTGCGCAAGGAGCCCAAGTGGTACCTGCGGGACTGGTCAGG
>JAGWAG010000077.1 GCA_021296535.1 Acidobacteriota bacterium
CCGGCCGCTGATGAACGTGGCCGACAACCAGGAGCCGGTCGAGATCTTCAACAGCCCGCTGTCCGAGGCCGGCGTGCTCGGCTTCGAGTACGGCTTCAGCCTGGACTACCCGGATGGGCTGGTGCTCTGGGAAGCGCAGTTCGGCGACTTCGTCAACGCGGCGCAGGTGATCATCGACCAGTTCATCACGAGCGCCGAGGACAAGTGGAACCGGCTGAGCGGCCTCGTCATCCTCCTGCCGCACGGTTTCGAGGGCCAGGGACCGGAGCACTCGAGCGCCCGAATCGAGCGCTGGCTCCTGCTGGCAGCCGAAGACAACGTGCAGATCGTCAACCCCTCGACGCCGGCGCAGTACTTCCACCTGCTCCGCCGGCAGGTGGAACGAGCTCTGCGCAAGCCGCTGATCGTGTTCACCCCGAAGAGCCTGCTGCGCCGCAAGGAAGTCGGTTCGGAGCTGGCCGAACTGGGCCACGGTGCATACCAGCCCGTCCTCGCCGATCCGGCGATCCGGACCGACGAGGACCGCGCGAAGGTCCGCCGCATCCTGCTCTGCTCCGGCAAGGTCTTCTACGATCTGGACGCTCACCGCCGGAAGACCTCCGCCGACGACCACGCGATCCTCCGCATGGAGCAGTTCTACCCGGCCCCAAGAGACGAGCTCGACGCCGCGCTGGCCGGGTTCCCGGCCGAAGCGAAGGTCCGGTGGGTGCAGGAGGAACCGCGGAACATGGGCGCCTGGTCCTACCTGCGGCTGAACTTCGGCTTCCTGATGGGCGGCCGGCCTCTCTCGGGCGTCTACCGACCGCAATCGGCGAGCCCGGCTACCGGCTCTCCGAGCAGCCACAAGCTCGAGCAGCAACAACTCGTCGAAGCGGCGTTCGCCGACTCGCCGGAATCTGCGTGACAATCTCTCGAAGGCCCCCTCAATGACGTACGAAGTCACGATCCCCGAGATCGGCGAGTCGATCACCGAAGCTCTGATTCTGCGCTGGATCAGGAACCCCGGCGATCACGTCGGCCGGGACGAGCCCCTGGTGGAACTCGAGACGGACAAAGTGACCGTCGAGATGCCTTCGCCCGTAGCCGGTGTCGTCTCCGAGATCGTCGCTGCGGAAGGCGAGACGGTTCCGGTCGGCGGCGTGATCGCCCGCATCGAGGAGGGCGCCGCGGCGGCAACGCCGGCAGCCACCGCAACCGCCGGCGCGCAGGCGGACCTTCTGGCTGCGGCCGAAACGGTTGCCACGCCCGCGCCCGGTCCCGTGGCCGCACCCGCCGCACCGCCTCCCGTGGACACGCCCTCGCCGGCGGCCCCACCCGCAACGACGCAGGCGTCAACGACTGCCGAAGCTCCGCGCATCCTGCCAGCGGCGAAGCGCCTGATCGCCGAACACGATCTCGACGCCGGCGCCATTCCCGCGACGGGCAAGGGCGGCCGGCTGACGTGGTCGCCTACCTCGCATCCCGCGAGACGGAACCGCCGGCGCATGCCGAGGGGACCCCCGCCGCCGCACCGCCCGCGGCTGCTGCCGCACCGGCACCGCAGGTCGCACCGGCCGCCCCACCTGCCACTGCCCCGCCGCAACCGGTAGCCGTGGCCGCCGGGCCCGCAGGCGACCGCGCCGAAGAGCGCGTCGCCATGACCCCGATCCGCCGCCGGATCGCGGAGCGCCTGGTCGGCTCCTGACCACGTTCAACGAGATCGACATGTCCGCGGTCAAGGACTTCCGGTCGCAGTACCGGAACGACTTCGAGAAACGGCACGACGTGCGCCTCGGCTTCCTGTCCTTCTTCGTCAAGGCGGCCGTCGACGCCCTGCGCCGCTTCCCGCGCCTGAACGCCGAGATCACAGGCTCCGACATCATCTACCGGAACTACTACGACATCGGCATCGCCGTCAGCACGGACCGCGGCCTGATGGTGCCGGTCCTGCGCAGCGCCGAGCGGATGTCCTTCGCCGAGATCGAAGGCCAGATCGCCGACTTCGCGGGTCGGGCGCGTGCCGGCCGCATCCAACTCCAGGAACTCCAGGGCGGCACCTTCACGATCACGAACGGCGGCATCTTCGGTTCACTGCTGTCGACGCCGATCATCAACCCGCCCCAGAGCGGCGTTCTCGGCCTGCACGCGATCCAGGACCGGCCGATGGTCGTCGACGGCGAGATCGTCGTCCGGCCGATGATGTACGTCGCCCTGACCTACGACCACCGCATCGTCGACGGCCGCGAGGCGGTTTCCTTCCTGGTCCGGATCAAGGAGGCGATCCAGGATCCCGCGAGGATGCTGGTCGAGGTGTAGCCTCCGCCAGCATGTCTGACGAGATCTTCGATATCGCCGTCATCGGCGCGGGGCCCGGCGGCTACGTCGCCGCGATCCGCGCGGCCCAACTCGGCTTCAGCACTGCCGTCGTGGACGAGCATCCGGCGGCCGGGGGCGTCTGTCTGCGGGTGGGCTGCATCCCGAGCAAGGCGCTCCTCGAGTCGAGCCAGCGACTCGTCGCGGCCCGCAGCGAGCTCGCCGCCCACGGGGGCGTCGCGGGCGAGATCGGACTCGACCTGGCTACGATGATGAAGCGCAAGGATCGGGTCGTGACGACCCTGACGCGCGGCGTCTCTTCCCTGCTCAGGAAGAACAAGGTCGACCACATCCAGGGTCGGGCGAAGCTCGGCGCCCAGGACGGCGAGCATCGGAGCGTCCTGGTAGCGACCGCGGACGGCGAACGGGAGATCCGGGCCCGGAACGTGATCGTCGCCACGGGTTCGCGGCCCGCCAGCCTGCCCGGCATCGAACTCGACGACGACCGGATCGGGGCCAGCACGGAGGCGCTGGCGTACGGCGAGGTGCCGGAGCGCCTGGTCGTGATCGGCGCCGGCTACATCGGGCTCGAACTGGGGGCGGTCTGGAACCGGCTGGGCTCCAAGGTCATCGTTCTCGAGTACCTGGACCGCATCCTTCCCGGCGCCGACACCGAGATCGCCGCGGCGGCCGAGAAGATCTTCCGCCGCCAGGGGCTCGACATCCGCCTCGGCAGCCGGGTTCTGGGAGCCTCCGTACCAAGCGGCAAGGACGGCGACCACTGCGTCGTCGAGGTCGAGGGAGCCGACCCGATCGAGTGCGACCGCGTTCTCGTCGCGGTCGGGCGCACGCCGATCAGCGATGGCCTGGGATTCGAGGATGCGGGTGTCGCGACGGGCGAACGGGGCTTCATCGAGGTCAACGAGCGCTTCGCCACCTCCGCGCCCGGCGTGTACGCGATCGGCGACGTGATCGGCGGCCCGCAACTGGCCCACAAGGCGGAGGAAGAGGGGATGGCCTGCGTCGAAGGCATCGCCGGCGGCTACGTGCACATCGACTACGACGAAATCCCCGGCATCGTGTACACCGAGCCCGAAGTCGCTTCCGTCGGCAAGACGGAAGAACAACTGCAGGAAGCCGGAATCGCCTACCGGAAGGGCTCCTTCCCTTTCCGCGCGATCGGCCGGGCACGCGCCACGGGAAGCCTGGAGGGCTTCGTCAAGATCCTCGCCGGCGCGGAGACGGACGAGATACTCGGCGTCCACATCCTGGGCAGCCACGCCGGCGACCTGATCGCGGAAGCCGTGGCGGCGATCAGTTTCGGCGCCTCGGCGGAGGATCTGTTCCGGACTTCCCACGCTCACCCGACGCTGGCGGAGGCGATCAAGGAGGCCGCTCTGGCAGTGCATGGCCGAGCCATCCACATGTAGCCGGCCGGTTCGGTTTCGGGTCCGGGATTCGTAACCTCAGGGAACGCTACGGTTTCACGCGGCGCTGATAGACTGCGCCGGTTCTTCGCTACCCCGCCGATTCTTCGCCACCCCAGAGGCGCACTTCCCGGAGACCGAGCATCGTGACACTCTTCCGCACTCGTCCGCCCATCTGGCTGGCGTTGGCCGCCACGATCGTCCTGTTCACCGCACTGCCGGTGACGGCGCAGGAACCCGCCCCGGAGAAAGCGGACGCCGAAACCGCCGATCAGACCGACGGCGCCGATGAGGCCGGTTCCGGCGACGACGAGGAAGAAGTCTCGGTGCCGCCCGGCGCCGAGCTCCAGGTGTCGCCGACCGAACTGACCCTCGAAGTCGGCGACAAGGCGTCGCTCGCCGCGACCGTCGTGGACGAGGACGGCGAACCGATCGAAGGCGTCGATGTCGTCTTCTTCTCCCGCAACCGCCGGCGACTCGGCGTCAACCCGGCCGGCGAGGTCGAAGCGCACGGCCCGGGAGACGTCACCGTCATCGCCCTGGTGCCGAAGCAGGTCGAGGACGAGCCGCGGCGGGCGGAAGCCCTGCTCCGGGTCGAGGTCGAGGTGACGATCCCGAATCCCCCGGTCGAAAGCGTCGAGATCGTGGACCTCCCCGGCGCCTTCTACGCCGGCACACACCTGCCACTGCACGCCCGGGTCGTCGACATCACGGACGTCGTCCGCGACAACGTCGACGTGACCTACTCGAGCTCCGATTCGGCCGTCGCCGCGCCGGACGGGTTCGGGGGTCTGGACCTGGTCGAGCCCGGCCAGACCACCCTTACCGCGACCGCCGAGGACGCCTCCTACCAGGTCGAGATCACGGTCGCCCCGAACCCCACGCAGCGCCTGGAACTGACTGCTTCAGCCGATGAAGCGCGCACCGGCGACGTCGTCTGGTTCGAAGCCGTGGGTCTGGACGGCGACGGGAACGCGGTCGACGACCTGCCCGTGCGCTTCCTGGTCGCGGGCCAGGCGGCGACCCGGATTCTCGCTCCCGGCGCTACCGCCCAAATCGAGCAGGACGGCGCGTTCGTCGCCGAACGGTCAGGCATCTACACCGTCACCGCGCTGGCGGGCAATCACTCCGCGAGCCACCCGGTTCGCATCACGCCGCGGCGCGTGAACAAGGAGGTCGAGTTCGTCGGCCAGGGCAAGGTCAGCGACCGTCGCACTTCGGACCTCTGGGTGTGGGAGGGAACCGACGGGAACGACTACGCGATCACGGGCACCTGGGGCGCCGAAGGCCACGCCTACGTCTGGGACGTGACGAACCCGGAGAGCATCGTCCTCATCGACGCCGTGCGGGTCGACGCCCGGACCGTCAACGACGTGAAGGTCTCCGAGGACGGCCGGGTCGCGGTGATCAGCCGCGAGGGCGCCTCGAACCGCAAGAACGGCTTCGTCGTCCTCGACGTCTCCGAACCGCAGGTCGGCGTGCGCATCCTGTCCCGGTTCGACGATCAGTTGCGGGGCGGAGTCCACAACGTGTTCATCCACGACGAGCACGTCTACGCGCTGTCGAACGGCCGGCGCTTCGACGTGATCAGCATCGAGGATCCGACCCAGCCCTACCGCGTCGGGCGCTTCGAACTCGAGACCCCGGGGCACTCGATCCACGACGTCTGGGTCGTCGATGGTGTCGCCTTCACCTCCAACTGGGACGACGGCGTGGTCGCGATCGACGTCGGCGGCGCCGGCATGGGCGGCGCACCGAACAACCCCGTGCAGCTCGGCAGCTACGCCTACCCCAGCGGCTGGAACCACGCCGCCTACCCGTACCGCAGCGAATCGACAGGCAAGTTCTACGTCTTCGCCGGCGACGAGGCGTTCCCCTACGGCGAACTCGGACGCGACCCCCGTGCCGCACCGCCCCGAGCGGCCGGCTGGATTCACGTCATCGCATGGGACGACTGGGAGAATCCTCGCGAGGTCGCCCGCTACCAGGTGCCCGAGGCGGGAACGCACAACCTCTGGATCGAAGACGACATCATGTACGTCGCCTACTACAACGGCGGCCTGCGCGTCGTCGACGTTTCGGGCGAACTGCGCGGCGATCTCTACCGGCAGGGCCGCGAGATCGGCATGTTCATGCCGTTCGATCCCGACGCGCTGGTACCGAACGCACCCTTCGTCTGGGGCCCCCAGCCCTACAAGGACCACATCTTCTTCTCGGACTGGCATTCCGGGTTGTGGGCGGTCAAGCTGAAGGACCCCGACGATCCGCACCGCATCATCGGAGAGCCGCACTAGCGGCAATCGGGGTTCGCCGCATGCGCACGTCGACCTCCTGGCTGCCATCGTGGGCAGCGCCGGTGGCCCTTGTCGCGGGCGCCGCCACGGTGGCCCCGGCGCCTGGCCGCGCCGAGACCGATCCCGTCCCGCCGTCCCGCAACTACTACGCCTACGTCTGCGCCGAGTCGGAGGACGAGGTGTCCCTGATCCGGTTCGGACCTTCCGGCGTCGAGGTGACGAAGACGATTACGGTCGGCAGCTTCCCGGCCGAGATCGAGGGTCCCCACGGCATCAACATCTCCGCCGGCGGCCGCTACTGGTACGTCTCGATCGCCCACGGCAACCCGTTCGGCTCGATCCACAAGTACGAGACCGGGACGGACGAGTGGCTGGGCGACGTGAAAGTCGGGATGTTCCCCGCCACTCTCGACATCGCCGCGACGACGGGGCTGCTGTTCGTCGTCAACTCGGACTTCTACGGAGACCACGTACCGAGCACCATCTCCGTCGTCGAGACGTCGTCGATGACCGAGATCGCACAGTTTACGAGCGGCACGATGCCGCACGGCGCCAGGCTCAGCCGGGACGGCCGGAAGCTCTACAGCGTGAACATGATGGATGACGAACTCGTCGAGGTCGACGCGCTCCGCTTCGAGGTCGGCCGGCGCCTGAAGCTGGGTGCGAAGGCCGGGTTGAGTGCAGCGCACGGGGATCACGGCGACCATCAGACCGCGGCGAGCCACGGCGGCGCCCACGCCGACGCCGCCGTCGAGCCCTCCTGGGTCACGCCGCCGACCGCCGACGGCCTCGTCTACATCACGGCTCTCTCAGGCAATGCGATCTACGAAGTCGACACCGGCGAGTGGAAAGTAACGAGACGCTTCGACACGCCGGCCGGCCCCTACAACGCGGCAGTCGGGCCGGACGAAAGCCTGCTCGTCGTCACCTACAAGAAGAGCGATTCGATCGGCTTCTGGGACCTCGAGACCGGCAGCGAAGTCGCTCGACTAGCCACCACCCGACGCATTCCACACGGTGTTGCCATCACCTCCGACGGCCGCTTCAGCCTGGTCACGGTCGAGGGCATCGGAGGCGAGCCGGGAGTCGTCGAGGTCTATGACAACGGCGCCTTGCGCCGGGTCGCCCAGATCGACATCGGCAAGCAGGCTGGCGGCATCGCCCTCTGGGAACCGAATTGAACCCGCCGCAAGTCGAGTTCGAGGTCGCCGGTCAAGCCGCCGACGCCCTCCGCCGCAAACTGCTGAGCGGCCTCGCCGCGGTGGACCGGCGGCTGCGTCTGCGGCGCGCCCTCGCCGCGCTCGTCTGGCTCGCGCCCGCCTCCTGCCTCTGGCTGCTCTCGACCTGGCTGCTACGCGCGGCAGCCGGCGGCGACGGCAGCGCCGCGGCTCTCTGGCCGTCCTGGGCGGGAGGCATCGTTCTCCTCGCGCTTCTGCTGCGCGAGGCGGCTTCGCTTGGCCGCGATCTTCCCGCGGCTGCCCGGGCAGTGGACCAGGCGGGGGATCTGCGCGACGCCGTCGCCACTGCCCTGGAAGCGGAGAAGCGCCTGCCCACGGGTCCTGAAGGCCGGCCTCCCGTAGCGAACAAGGCGGAAGCCGCGTGGCCGCGGCCCTGGATCGAACTGATCCTCGAACGCGGCGTCGCGGGCCTCGACCGCACCGGTGCGCGCCGGGCGGTGCCCGGCCTCGCCCCCCGCGGCGCCACGGTTTCCGCGATCCTCAGCGCCGTCCTGCTGGTGCCGATCGCCCTGCCGAATTCCTTCGTCGGTGAGACGCTGGCCGCCGCGATGAGCGGCGACGACGCCGACCAGGCGGCCCGGGACCTCGAGGCGGCGGCGTTTCTCGAGGAAGAGCCGGGTCGCAGGCCGGGAGTCCCGGAGTTCGATGTCCGCCTCAGCGACCTGCCCTTCCTGAGCCTCAGGATCCGCGAACCGGGAGACGACGACGATGCGGGCAACGCTGTCGGAGACGCCACCGAAGGGAGTCTCGGCGACGACGCGGAAGTCGAGGGCACGGACGGTAGTGCCGAGGGCGGCGAGGCCGCTGCGGGCGACTTCGCTGGTGAAGCGGAAGCCGAAACCGGCGCCGACCTCATGCGGGAACTCGACACGGGTGAGGGAGCCGGAGAAGACGAACTGAGCGCACCGGGCACGCCGGGCGAAGGCGAAGGCGCCGAGGCCGGAGCCGAGACGGCGACCGGCGACGGCGCCGGCGGCGAGCCGACGGACGAGGGCGAAGGCTCCGGCAACGAGAGCGGCACGGCCGCGACCGCAAGCGAGGAACCCGGCAACAGCAGCGCCGAAGCCGACGGCGCGGCGGCCGGGGTCGGCACCGGACCGCAGGACGAGATGGTCGACCCCTTCGGCGACCTCCTCACCCCGGCCCTCAGCCTCGAACAGGCACTCGAAACCGCCCTGCTCGAGTCGCCCGAGGACGCCTTCCGCAGACCCCTGACCACGACCAGTGCGACCCAGTTCCGGGCCGCGGAGGTGGCGATTCGAAGCTCCGGCATCGTCGTCGGCAGCGACTCCACAGCCGCCGCCGGCGATCTGCCGCCCCCGAGGCATCCGATCGCGTGGCGCCACCGCGTTTCCGTGCGGCGCTATCTCGAGTCGCTGGAGGACGATTCCCCGGAGGACAGGGAGTGAACGACACCGCCGAACCACGGACCGCAGCCGACCTGGCTCAACAGTTGACCGACTTCGCCGAACGCTGCGGCCAGTTGCGCAGTGAGATCGGCAAGGTGATCGTCGGCCAGGAGGAGGTGGTCGACGGCGTGATCATCGGTCTGCTCGCCGACGGCCATGTACTGCTCGAGGGTATTCCCGGTCTCGGCAAGACGCGACTGGTGCGTACCCTGGCCGAAGCCCTTCACGTCGAGTTCTCCCGTATCCAGTTCACGCCGGATCTGATGCCCGCCGACATCGTCGGCACCCACGTGCTGCGCGAAGACGAGACGGGAGGCCGTCGGCTCGTGTTCGAGCCCGGACCGATCTTCGCGAATCTCGTGCTCGCGGACGAGATCAACCGCGCCACGCCGAAGACCCAGTCGGCCCTGCTGGAAGCGATGCAGGAAACGACGGTCACCGTCGGCGGCGAGACGAATCCCCTCGGGCCGCCATTCTTCGTCCTCGCCACCCAGAACCCGCTGGAAATGGAGGGGACATACCCGCTGCCCGAAGCACAGCTCGACCGCTTCTTGTTCAAGTTGCGGATGTCCTACCCCGGCACCGACGAACTGCACACGATTCTCGACCGCACGACCTCGGGGCACACGCCGACCGCGGCCGTACTGTGGACCGCCGAGCAGGTCATCGCAATGCGTCGCGCCGCCCGTCTCGCCCCGATTGCCCATCCGGTCCAGGAATACGCGATCCGGATCGGCCTGGCGACCCGTCCCGAAGGAGACCGGCCCGCGGAGGCGGTCCGCCGCTACGTGCGCATCGGCGCCAGCCCCCGTGGCGTCCAGGCGATGGTCCTCGGCGCCAAGGTCCACGCCCTGATTCGCGGCCGCGTCCACGTCGCCCGGGAGGACATTCGCGCCGTCGCTCTGCCCGCCCTGCGGCACCGGGTCCTGCTCAACTTCGAGGGTGAGGCGGAACGGATCGACCTGGACGATCTGCTCCAGGACCTCGTCGACAACGTGCCCGAGGGTTGAAGAACTCCGGCGCAACCTAGCCGTGGCCGACCACTCCGCCTTCGCCTTCGAGCCGGCCTTCCTCGCCCGGCTGGAGCGCCTCCGGCTCCTGACCCGCCGCGTTCCGGCCGGCGGCTTCAAGGGAGAGCACCGCGCCACCCATCTCGGCTCCGGAATCGAGTTCGCCGACTACCGCCCCTACGTCGAGGGCGACGACGTGCGTCACCTCGACTGGCGCGCCTACATGCGCTTCGACCGCCTGCTGCTGCGGATGTTCGAAGAACACGGCGACCTCGCGGTCTACATCCTGCTCGACTGCAGCCGCTCGATGGCGCCCACGCCGGGCGACGCCGGACGCCGTAAGTTCGACGCCGCCCGCCGGATCGCGGCGGCCCTGACCTACATTGCCCTCGCCACCCTCGACCGGGTCACGCTGGCGCCCTACTCGAGCCACGCGCACCAGGTACTCGGACCGCTCCACGGCTCGCGACAGGTATGGCGCGCGCTCGACTTCCTCGCCAATCTCGACACCGGCGGCGATACCCGGCTCGACCACGCCGTGCGCCAGGTGTTCGCGGCCGGCCGGCGCCGCGGCCTCGTGATCCTGATCTCCGACCTCCTCACGGACACGACGGAGGGCGGTCTCGACCTGCTCCTGCCGTTGCGGCACGATGTCGCGGTCCTCCAGGTCACCGACCACCAGGACCTGGAGGCGCCGCTCGACCGCGACACGACCCTGGTCGACAGCGAGACCGGCGACACTCTCCGCGTTCATGGAGCACCCACGCTGCTCCACAAGCTGGAAAGCGAAGCCGACACCCATCGCGACGAGATCCGCGCCCGCTGCACCGCCCGCGGCTGGTCCTTCATCCAGGCGCCGGTCGAGATGCGCTTCGAGGAGCTGGCCCTCGGCGCAGCCGGGGACGCTAAAGGTGCCTGTCTGGCTACCACTGCTGCTCGCCGCCCTCGCGGTGCTCGTGATCTACCTGATCCGGCCCACCGCGCAGACGCTGTCCGTTGCCTCCACCTTGCTCTGGCGGCGCCTGCTGGCCGCCCGGCGTAAGCGCCACGACCGGCTGCGCTGGTTGCTCTCCCTGCTTCTCGCGATGACCGTGGCCGGCTGTCTGGCACTGGCCGCCGGCCAGGCCCCCTGGCTGCAGCCCGGAGGCGGCGACCTGATCGCCCTCGCCTTCGACTCCTCGCCCACGATGCGCGCCGCCCTTACGCGGATGGAGCTGGCCATCGCCGAAGCGCGCCGCACGATCGCCGAAGCCGATTCCGGCAGCCGATTCACCCTGGGCGCCGACCCGACTCCGCTCACCTCCGCTGAGGCGCTGCTCGCCCTGTCCGGCTCCGTCGAGCCGGAGGCCGTGGAAGCCGACCTCGAACCGGCGATCCCCTCAGGCGATGCGGCCTACCTCTTCACCGACGGAGTCTCCGACTGGCGGCCGATCACGGACCCAGCCACCGCGACCCGCACGGTGTCCGTCCTCGCCCCGGCCAGAAACGCCGGCATCGTCCTCTTCGTGACCCGCCCAGCACCCAGCCACGAAGCGAAGCCCGAGGCGCTTCTCGAAGTGCTCACGACGGACTCAGCCGACGCCAGCAGTCCCGTACGGACCGAACTGACGGTCGCCGATTCGGAGACGATCCGTATCCGGCGCCAACTGGAACTGCCGCCCGGCGACCGCTTCACCGCCCTGATCGACATCGCCGGTTTCGCCCCCGGCCCTGTTGTGGCGCGGCTCCAGACGCCCGGCGATGTCTTCCCGCTGGACGACCGGGCCACCTTGGTCGCCGCTCGGACAGCCGGCTCGGCCCGCGTAGTGCGACCGAAGAGCGAACGTCATCTGTTCGTTCAGACCCGCAGTCGCGCCTCCTTCGACGACTCGGCCGTCGCCAGGGCTTTCGCGGCGGACCCTTCGGTCGAGGTCGTCGCGGTGCACTCGGAAACCGACGAGACAGACGGCGAAACCGCTACGGGGACACCGGCGGTCACTCCCGGTGACCGGGACTCCGCGACCGAACCGCTTTCAGCCGACGTCGCCATCTTCCACCGCACCGCTCCGGCGGGCCTCATGGCCCTGCCCAGCCTGTTCCTCGACCCTCCGGACGCCCTTCCTGCCGGCGGACTCTCCCCCGCCGAGGCGGGGTCCCAAGGCCAGCGTCGCATCAACCGCATCGACGCGGACCACCCGATCCTCGCCGGCGTCTCACTGCTTGGTCTACCCGCAACGATCTCCGCGCGCGAGCTCGATCCCCGTTGCAGACCCCTCGCCACAGCCGGCGACCTGACCGCAATCGCCGTCTGCGATCCCGCCGACCCGGCCTCGCCGCCGGTCTCGTCCTTCGACCCGGCACTCCCGCTCACGGCCCGCTCCGTCGTCATCGCCTTCGACCTGGACCTCTCCCCCCTGTCCCAACGCCCCGACCTGGCGGCACTGCTCCAGAACGCCACCGAGTGGCTCGCCACGGTCGACACCGGGACCGGAGAACCGGCGTCCACCGGCCTCCACGACACGATCAATCTCCAGAACGAGCGCGCCACCCGGATCAACGACTCGAACCTCAACCCCGTCCCCGCCGGCCGCTTCGCCGAAGTCACCCGGGACACCCGCACCCTCGCCCTGGCCGGCCTCCTCCTCGCCTCCATCGAGGCGATCACCTTCTTCCGCGGCCTCACGGTGTAACTGGAATGACCACCCTCTGCAATCCGACAAGCGCCAACGACCCCCGGGGCCGACCCGAGACGTCCCGCCACGGGCTCCGAAACGCCCGGCGACGACCCCCAGCCTGCGGAGGGGGCGGCGGGGTCGGCCCCAGGGGTGCTCGAAGCGAGCGACTGCCGACAACATTCCAACCGACTACGTCCAACCGGAGCGAGCGGAGTGCAGTGAGCGCACTCCCTTACCCCCATCCGACAAGCGCGAACGACCCCTGGGGTCGACCCCGACGCCCCCGGGAGCAGGCGGGTGATTCACCGACCGGCGCGAACGACCCCTGGGGCCGACCCCGCCGTCCCCTCCGCAGGCGGGTGATTCACCGATGACCCTCCTCGAGCCGTACTGGTTGCTCGCGGCCTTGCCGGTCGCGGGGCTGCTGTGGTCGCAGCGGAGCGATCGGCCCGACCGGCAGCGGCGGCGGTTGCTGTGGATGCGCGGTTCGCTGCTGGTGCTGGTCGTCCTGGCGCTTGCCGAACCGGTCATCACATGGAGCAGCCGCGAGCTCGATGTCGCCGTGCTCGTCGACGTCTCCGCCAGCGTCGAACCGGCGAGCCTGAACCGGGCGCTTCAGGCGATCGACCGCGGCATCGATGCGGAGGCGCCGGTGCGTCTGTTCGCCTTCGCGGACCGCGCGACGGCGGCTGCGGACGCGGATGACCTGCGGCGACTCGAGGTCGCCGACTCCAGCACAGCCTCCGCCGGCACCGCCGCGCTCGACCGCGGCAGCACGCGTCCGGACGCCGCCATTCGTCAGACGGCGGCAGCGCTCCGGGCCGACCGCGTCCGCCGCATCCTTCTTCTCTCGGACGGCCAGAACGCGAGCGGCATGGCCGGGCGAACCGCGACCGAGTATCCGGAACTCCGAATCGACACCGCGGTCCTCGACCGGGTAGCGCCGCCGGTCTGGATCGAGTCCGTTGAACTCGACGACGACGAGCGGCCCCTGCGCGCGGGCGAGCCTCACAACTGGATCTTCCGCATCGGCAGCCGGGCGTCCCTGCCCGAGGCTCCCCTGACCCTGCGCGGGGGCGGCGCCGAAGAACTGCACAGCGTCCCGCTTGAACCCGGCGTCACGCAGATCCAGCTCGAATGGACGTTCCCTGAGCCGGGACTCCAGACCTTCGAGGCCGTGCTCGGGAGCGGCGAAGGCGACGCTCCGGCCCAGGGTGCCGTGTGGCGGGGCAGCCTCCGTGTGGCGCCCGAACACCGCGTCCTGCTCCTCGCGCCGACCAATCACTCGGGCGACCTGGAGCGACTGCTGGAGAATCAGGGCCTGCAGGTCACCCGGAGGACGCCGGATCGGACGTCGCTCAATCCGACCGCGCTTCTGCGGTACGACGCCGTCCTGTTGAGCAACGTCGCCGCCGACAGCCTTCCCGAACCGGCCCAGCGAACGCTCGGCGAGTGGGTCGAGGACGAAGGTGGCGGCCTGTTGTTCGTCGCCGGCGAGGCGACTTTCGGCGAGGAGGGGTACCGCGACTCACCGCTCGAAGGCGTGCTGCCGCTCGACTTCGAGATCGAGGAGGAGCGCAGCGAGGTGCTGGACAAGTCCTACAGCATGAAGGGTCCGAAGATGGACTTGGCCAAGGAGGCGGCCAAGGCTGCCCTCGGCATGCTGAACGAGCAACACCGCTTCGGCCTGGTCGCCTTCGACTGGCACACTCACGAGATCGTTCCGCTGCAGTTCGTGCGCGAGCAGGAGCGGCTCGCGGACCGCGTCGACCGCATCGAGGCCAGCGCCCAGACCAACTTCTATCCGGCGCTCGAAGCCTGTCTGGACCAGCTCTCGGCGGTCGAGTCCGAGGTCAGGCACGTCATCCTGGTCTCGGACGGCCGCACCTACCCGGACGAGTACGAGAACCTGGTGCTCCGCATGAGGCAGGAGGAAATCACCGTCTCCACGGTCGCGATCGGTGTGGAGTCCGACCGCGAGTTGCTCGCGGACATCGCCGACTGGGGCGACGGCAACGCCTACACGATCGAGGACGCCTCCT
>JAGWAG010000078.1 GCA_021296535.1 Acidobacteriota bacterium
ACGTCCTCGTTCGTGATGGCCTCCGCATCGGCGCGGACGGCGAACACCGTATCGTCTTCGCCCTTTCGGACGGGATCGACGCTCCTGAATCCGCGCCGAGCCAGTTCCGACAGGGCGCGGCCCAGACTGCTGCGGTTTTGGGCGGCCAGCGCCTTGGCTACCGCCAGGACATCGTCGTCGATGGTGACTGTGGTTCGCATGAGAGCATCGTAGCATCAACGCATCACTCGTTGCGTGTGTCGGCACCGCTGTCAGGGGGCGGCGACCGCCGCCGGTACTACCAGCGCGGCCGCGTGCTGACGTAGGCCGGGTCGTCCGTCGCGATCTCGATCTTCCAGATCTCCCAGTTCCCGGAGCGGTCCGACTCGAAGACGATCCAGCGGCCGTCGCGGGAGAAGTACGGGTGGCCGTCGTTCGCGTCGGACATGGTCAGGCGGCGCTGATTCGAGCCGTCGATGTCGGCCAGGAAGATGTCGTCCGTCGGGCCGGTCCGGTTCGTCTGCCAGGCGATCGTCCGCCCGTCGGGTGAGACCGCGGGCCGGCGATGGCGGTGCTCGCGGTCGGTCAGCGCGGTGTAGGTGCCCTGGCCGTAGCCGTCGAAGCGGATGATCGCGATCTCCATCCGCCGCTCGCCGTCTACGGGCTCGCTCTCGGCCTGGAACAGGACCGCGCGGTTGAGGCCGACGCCGTTGCCGATCCCGAGCGCCGTGGTGACCGACGCGTCGAGGCGGCGATCGCCGAACTCGGTGATCAGCCCCTTGTTGAAGCCGTCGCCTTCCGGACAGTTGCGGGCGTAAGTGAGCTCCTGGCTGATCGGCGAGATGGTGGCGTGGTGGACCGCGCAGCCCTCGACTTCGCGCAGCACTTCGCGCTCACCGGTCGCGAGACTCTCGCGGAAGATCCGGGCGCCGGCCTCGACTCCCGCATCGGCGTCGGTGAACTCGGCGTAGACCACGCTCTTGAGGTCGAAGGTCAGGGACGGGTGGTCCAGATGCTGAGGGACGCCCTTGCGCACCAGGCGAACTCCGCTGCCGTCTCCCTCCATGATCCAGATGTCGGCGCCGCCGTAGAAACCGGGGACGGTGGGCGTGGCGCCGGTGTTCGCGAAACGCTGGAAGACGATCGGGGCGGTGAACTCCGGAGCCGTTTCAGGGGCCGCAGCTTCGGTGTCGATGGCCGGCCCTGGCGGCGGGTCGCCGCCGCAGCCGAAAAGCACCGCCGCAGCGGAGATGCAGGTCGCCGCGAGAAGGGCCGACCTGGAACTCCGTGGGGCGGCGGAGCGCTTGAGCATGCGCCGAGACTAGCCGGTCGGCAGGGTGGACGGCGTCTCGTTCTCGGCCGGCGTGCCGATCATCTCGCCCGGTCCCATGTGCAGCCGCAGCGTGCCGTCTTCCTGGAGGGAACCCTTGAGTTGCATCGTGTTGCCGGGCGTCTGCGCGGTGGCGGTCACGTTGTTGCCGTCCCAGACGATGTCGACGATCGGCGCCGGCAACGCCAGCGAGCCGAACTGGACGAACCAGCCGCCCGAAGCGCCATCGCGTGGCAGCAGCATTGCGGTCGGCTCGGGCCCCGATCCCGGCTGCCGGGTGATGTCGAATCGCCACGCCTGTCCCGGATGGGTCTGGGCCAGTTCTGCCAGCTTGGAGACCACGGCGCTCACCGGCTCTGGGCTGAGGCCCTCGGCGGCCACGTAGTCGACGAAGCCGATCAGCATCTCGTCGGTCGATTCGTTCCCCCAGGTGACGTCCACGGTCGGGTCGGGGTTGAACGGGTTGTCCGCCGAGTTGTCCCAGTGGGCCGTGACTTCGATCCTGGTGCCGGCCGGCAACTCGACCGGCTCCTCGAACTCGTAGAACGTCTGCCAGTTGAAGTCAAAGCGGCTGACGCTGAGCAGTTCCCGCTCCTCGCCGTCCGGGAGATACGCGATGTATCTCATGTCCTTGCCCCGGTAGTGCATGTGCGGGGCCAGCGAGCGCACGACGACATCCTGAGAGAAGACGTGGCTTGCCTGCGCCTCGTGGTTGGGGTCGCCGGCCGGGATCTTGAATGTCGAGTTCATCACCCAGAGGTTGATCAGCTCTTTCTCGACCTCTTCGGGTTCGGCGAACCAGACGCCGACCCGCGTCTTGTCCGTCGAGGCGTTGCCGTTCGGGTGGTAGTGGAAGTCGCCGAGGAGATTCCGGCCTGCGGGCAACAGGCGGGCGCTGCCAGGTGGAAACACGGTGGGCCCTCCGCCGGCCGCCCAGGCGTCGATCCAGGCGTCCTGGACCTCCGCGCTGGCCTCGGATGCCCGCCACAGGATGAAGTGGTGGAGCACCTCGCGGTCGCCCGGCTGGACTTCGACGGCGCGAATCCAGCGGTCCTCCTCGAAGCCGGGTGCGATCGGGATCATGGCGAACAGGTCCGGGCCGTCGGCAGCCACGTCGAAGGGGTCGAACTCATAGACCCAGTCCGGTTCGCCGAACGCCCACTCGGCCTGCTCAGCGGGTTGCTCGTAGACCGGTTCGTCGCCGTCGCCCCTGGGCGCGCCGGTGGAAACCCACTGCGTGATCGCGGCGATCTCGTCGTCGCTCAGGCTGATGTCGTTCGCCCAGGGGCCGTAGCCGGGATCGGCATCCCACGGCGGCATGTCGCGGTTTTCGACCGCGCGCGCGATCGAGCGTGCCCACGGCCTCACTTCGCGATAGGTGCGCAGCGACATTGGGGCGATCTCGTCGGGCCGGTGGCAGGAAGCGCAGTTCTCGTGGAGGATCGGCGCGATGTCGTCGACGAACGTGGGCTGGTCCATGTTCAGGGCGAGGCCCGTCGCCGGCAGGACGAGCGAGCCGAAGAGGAAGGCGAGAACGGAGGCGACGGCGAGGACGACGATGCCAGGCCGGCGGCCAAACCGCCGGGCCGTGGTCGTTGCCGCGAGAACGCGTTGGGGGATCCGGTTCATGTCGTGTCCTTGGTAGTCGGATGAAGGTGTCTCATGCAACCTTGCGGATGCTGAATGCGTCTACGACTTGGAGCGCTGGTGCGTCCGATGTGGCTTGCACAGTATCGGACTATACGGCTCTCCGGCCCTCGGGTTTCGTCCTGCGCGTTGGTCCGAGTGCTACGCTCACCGCCATGTTTTCGGCCGAATCTACACTGTCCAGGAGCGCCGAATCACGGTCTCGACGATGTCCGTTCGACCGAGGTTCGAAGGGGTCTTCCGACCCCCGTTTCCGGGTTTCGCTGCTCGCGGCGTCAGCTCTCCTGGCTTGGATCACGTTGTGGAGTCACCCGGTCGCCGCCCAGAACGTGCTCTCGAAAGCGCTCCAGGACCGCGTTCAGGAGAATCCCCACACCGCCGAAGCGGATGTCGAGGCGGGTGCCAAGGTGTTCCAGCGCAGTTGTTCGCTCTGCCACGGAGCAGACGGCACCGGCGGCGACGGGCCCGACCTGACCCGCGGCGTCTTCCGTCACGGCAGCAGCGATGCCGCGCTGTTTCGGAACATCCTGACCGGCATCCCGAACACCGGCATGGGCGGCATCTACCAGCCGGACAAGTCGATCTGGCAGGTCGTGTCCTACGTGCGGTCGCTCAGCCGGGGCGGCGGCGACGAAGAGTTGCCCGGCGATCCGCGACGGGGCCGGATGCTGTACATGAGCCGCGGCTCCTGCTCCGATTGCCACCGGCTGAACGGCTCGGGCGGCCGGCTTGGCCCCGACCTCAGCGATCTGGGCTGGCGGCGTGCGCCCGACCACATTCGCGCTTCGATCGCGGAGCCCTCGGAGTCGATCGACAGGACCTACAGGACGGTCGAGGTAAGAACGGAAAGCGGTGCCATCGTGCGCGGCGTGCTGCGGAACGAGGACCGCTTCTCGATCCAGCTCTTCGACGAGTTCGAGAACCTCAGGTCGTTTCAGAAGGCGGAACTGGCAGGGATCGAGAAACCCGAGGAGTCGCTGATGCCGCCGCTCGGCAGCTTCTTCCGCGGTCGCGATCTGGACGATCTGGTGGCCTACCTCTACTCGCTGCGGCGGGAGTAATCGTGATGATCGAGTCGAAGACGAAGGCCGCCGTCCGTTCCGCGCTGCCGCTCCTGTTGGTGGCGATGGCCTCCTCCGCCCAGACGGAAGTGTCCTACCAGCGGCTCGAGGCGGCCGCCGAGGAACCGGGCAACTGGCTCATGTACTCGGGCCAATTCAACAGCCAGCGCTTCAGCCGCCTCGACGAGATCGACCGGTCGAACGCGGCCGAGCTCCAGCTCCGCTGGGTCCATCAGATGCCGACCCTTGGTCGGCTGGAAACGACGCCGCTCGTGATCGACGAAGTGATGTACGCGACGACGGCCGACAACGTCGTCATCGCGCTCGACGCGCGCACCGGCCGGCGGTACTGGTCCTACGCTCACGAGCTGCCGGACCAGCTCGCCCTCTGTTGCGGCAAGCAGAACCGGGGCGTGTCCGTTCGCGGCGACCGGCTCTACATGGGAACGATCGACGCGCACCTGGTCTCCCTGGATGCGAAGACCGGCTCGGTGATCTGGGACACGGAGGTGGGCAGCCCGCGCACGGGGCAGTCGATCACCGCCGCGCCGATGGTCATCCGCGACCTGGTGATCACCGGGATCGGCGGCGGCGAGTACGGCATCCGCGGCTTCCTCGACGCCTACGACGCGGACAGCGGCGAACTCCGCTGGCGCACCTACACGATTCCCGGACCCGGCGAACCCGGCAACGAGACCTGGGAGGGCGACTCCTGGAAGACGGGCGGCGCGCCGACCTGGATGACCGGTTCCTACGACCCCGAACTGGACCTCCTCTACTGGGGAACCGGCAATCCGGGTCCGGACTGGAACGGCGAGGTCCGCGAGGGCGACAACCTGCACTCGGACTCCGTGCTGGCAATCCGTCCGGACACGGGCGAGATCGTCTGGACGTTCCAGTTCACGCCCCACGACGTCCACGACTGGGACGCCTGCCAGGTGCCGATCCTGTTCGACGCGGAGTACCAGGGCGAGCAGCGCAAGCTGATGGCCTTCGCCAACCGGAACGCCTTCTTCTACCTGCTGGACCGCGAGACGGGCGAGTTCCTGTTCGCGCGCGAGTTCGCACGCCAGACCTGGGCCGAGGGGATCGACCAGGACACCGGCCGGCCGATCCGGGTGCCGAACATGTTCCCCAGCGAGGAGGGCACCCTCGTCGCGCCGACGATCGGGGGCGCCGCGAACTGGTTCTCGCCCACATACAGCCCCGACACCGGCCTCTTCTACATCCAGGCCTACGACGCGGAGATGCTCTACTACATGGCCGAGGCCGAATACGAAGAGGGTGAACTCTTCGTCGGCGGTTACGGCAAGCCGGCCGGGCCCGGCGACCAGTACGTCAGCGCGGTGCGCGCGATCGATCCGCTGACGGGCGACCGCATGTGGGAGTACCAGGTGCAGCCCCGGTCCACGTCCGGCCTGCTCGCCACGCAGGGGGCATTGGTGTTCGGCGGCAGCGTGGCCGGCATCTTCTATGCCCTCGATGCGGAGACCGGCGACGAGCTCTGGCATCGCCGCCTCGGCGGCAACGTCTTCGCGGCGCCGATCAGCTACGAGGCGGGCGGGCAGCAGCATGTGACGATCGCCGCTGGCCGGGCGCTGTTCACCTTCGCGTTGCCGGTGGAGTAAGGAAGCCCCCAGCCGGCGATGAAGGTCTTCCCGGAACTGCTGATCGAGGATCTGCGCGCGGAGATCGAGCCGGAACGGCTGGGACGTCAGGCGGGAGAGCGCGGCATGCCGCCGTTGACAGCGACGGACGACCCCGGCCAGACGGAAATCGAGGAGTACGTCGAGGCGAAGAAGAACGAGGCGGTACAGGTGCGCGACGCGCAACTCGAGGAGGTGGACCGTCACCTGGACCAGCTTGACCAGGCGGTGCTCGCCGGCGACCTGGAATCGTCGGCGCGCAAGGCGGCGACCGAGTTCCGGGAGGTCGAACAGAGCGAACTGCAGGCGCTCAAGGCGAGCCTGCACGAGTTCGAGCGCAAGCGTCGGGATTTCTTCGACTTCAAGCACCGCAACGGGCTGGACCGGGAGCCGGACTACGTGAGTCCGCGCACGACGGCGATCCTGATCGGACTCGTGGTACTCCTGTTCGTCGTCGAGAGCGGTCTGAACGGCGCCTTCCTTGCCGTCGGCAGCGAGGGGGGATTGGTCGGCGGATGGGGTCTGGCGCTCGGCTTCAGCGTCGTGAACCTGGTGTTGCCGGCACTCTTCTTCGGACCCGTCAGTCGCTATGTAAGCCACATCAGCCTGCTCCTCAAGGGAGTGGGCGCGCTTGGCATTCTCGGCTGGCTCTGCACTGCGCTGGTTCTCAACCTCGGACTCGCGCACTTCCGGGACGCCTCGGCCGATCTGAGCGAGAACATCGGCGCCGAGGCGCTGAGCCGCTTCCAGGCCTCGCCGCTGGGGCTGCAAGACGCGGAGTCATGGCTTCTGTTCGTGCTCGGCTTCTTCTTCTCCGGCGTCGCCTTCTTCGACGGCCGCAAGCTCTTCGGCGATGCCTATCCCGGCTACTCCCGGAAACACCGCAAGATGGAGGACGCCCGTGCCGACCATGACGACCTCTGGCAGGACGTGGTCGACCAATTGCGGACGATCCGCGAAGAGGGCCTCGACGCGATCCGGCGTACGGCTCACCAGGCGAAGATCCAGCCGGTCGAGCGGCGGCGTGCGGCGGAGAGCGAGGCGAAGCTGCTGGCGGCATTCGACGCCCATGTCGAGCAGTTGCAGCGCTTCGGGACGATGCTGATCGAGGAGTACCGGGAAGCGAACCGTTCGGTGCGTTTCGATCGTGGCCATCCCGAGGCTCACGCCACGCCCTGGACGATGGCGCCGCCGGCGCCCCACCGGGAACGCCGCGACGCGGGTCTGGTCGAGGAGGTGGATCTGGATCCCCTGAACCGGCAGTACGAGGCCGCGCTCCACCGGGTGCACGAGGAGTGGGAGCAGACCCAGTCGCGGCTGAACCTGGAGGGTTCGATCTCTCGCACACGTTCGTCCGGTCAGGTTCCCGCGGTCGATGCCGGCTCGTAGACGCCGGCGTCGCCGTTCCCGGCGCGGAGACCTCTCGCCGAGAGACGCGCTTCTTGGTGGAACGGTCGTGGTCGTCCTGCTCGTTCTGCTGGCCGTGGGCGCGCGCTTCACGGTCTTCGCCCCGAGGCTGCCGGACCGCGACCCCGAGACGGGTTGTCCGGAGGGCGGGCCGGCGGCTTTGACCGCGATCCTCATCGACGTGACGGACCAGGTCGGCGCGATCAGCCGCGCGGACGTGCTGGCGCACCTCGACGAGTACATAGCAGGCAGCCGGAAGGACGAGATGGTCCTGGCCTACGAGGCGAAGCCGGTCGGAAGTGAGATCGGCGACCCGCTGCTTTCCGTCTGCCACCCGGGCGACCCCGAGGCTGCAAGCGAATGGACCGAGAACCCGCGGTTGATTCGCCGGCGCCTCGAGGAGCGGTTCGAGCGGCCGCTCGAGGTTCTCTTTGCGGACCTCCTCGGCCGCGAGGAGGCGCCCACGTCGCCGCTCATGGAGAGCGTGCAGAGCGTGGCGGTTTCCGTTCTCGGCCGGCACGAGTACGCGGACCTACCGAAACGTCTGATTCTCGTGTCGGACCTGATGCAGAACACGGACAACCTTTCATTCTTCCGCCGGGCGGTCGACTACGACAGCTTCGCCGCGACGGCCGGCGCCGTTGCCCTGGCCACCGACCTGCGGGGCACCGCGGTCGAGGTCCTGTTCGTGCAACGCGCCGCCCACCAGCGTCTGGACGGCACCCGCGGCCTGATCGACTTCTGGGAGCGGTGGATCGAGGACCAGGGAGGCACTCTGAATCGCGTCGCCCGCATCGACGGCGTGAACTGATGGCGCCGGGGTCTCGCCGCCCGCCCGCTGGACCCGGGTTGCCGAGCGGCCGCGGTCTGTTCCTGGGCTTTTTTCTCGGTGGCGCAGTAGCCATCCTGTTGATGAAGTCGCTCAGTGACAGTCCGATCCTCGCGGTCGTCCTGCCGATCCTGCTGATGGGGAGCTATGCCCTGCTGCTGGTCGAGTGGCCCGATCTGCGTCCGCGGGTGGAGTTCGCGGGGGACAACTTCTACTACCTCGGCTTTCTCTACACGCTGATCTCGCTGGCCATCTCGCTCTACCAGTTCAATACGGAGGGGGCGACGAGCGCGATCATCACGAACTTCGGCCTCGCACTTACGAGCACGATCCTCGGGCTCGCGGGCCGCATCCTCCTGAATCAGCCGCAGGACGAAGCAACGACCGATGCCGAGACACGGGCCCGCGAGGACCTCGCACGCGCGAATCGCCGCCTGCGAGCGGAGATGGAGTACTCGATCGACGAGTTCCAGCAGTTCCGGACCGAAGCGAAGCGGGTGTTCCAGCAGTTGGACCACGGTGTGAGCGCCGCCGGCACGGCGCTCGAAGGACAGATCGAACAGCTCGAAGGCAGCGCCGCGAGGTTTGGGGCGCTCCGGGAGCGGGTTGCCCAGGTCGATGCGTCCGCCGCCGCGGCGGTTGCGGACATCCAGGCCCAGCGTGAGCTCTTCGTTTCCGAGGCACAGAGCGTGAGCGACTCGCTTCGGCAGATGCTGGAGAACTTCCGTTCCGTCGACTTCCGGCGCGAGTTCATCGAGGAACTCATCGAGCCGACATCGCAGCAGTTTCAGGGCCTGGCGAGGGAGTTCCTGTCCGTAGTGGAGAGCTTGCGGCGACTGGAGGCCGGTCAGTTGCGGGTGATGGAGCAGAACCAGGCCGCCGTGGCGCGGCTGGCAGAGATCCTCGACGAGAACCGTCGCTTCTCGCAGGCGAACGCGCGGGCGGCGAGCGGCTTCAGGAACGCCACGGACGCGCTCGTGTCGCTGCGAGCCCACATCGACCGGTACAGCGAGGGGACACGCGCGGTCGTGAGCGAGCTTGCTGCCGCGAGGCGCCAGTTGCACGACGCGCCGGAGCGGATGGAGGTGATGAACCGGTCTCTGCTACGGATGGCGGACAGGCTCGACGCCGCCGCCGAAGAGGAGGTGCGGGAGCGGCGTCGGGCGCAGGGCTGGGGCTCCTGGTGACGAACCGCGGGCGGACGTTCCCGCGGGGCCTCGTCCTCGGTCTGACGATGGCCGAAATCGCCATCCTGATCATCTTCGTGTTGCTGCTGGCTCTGGCCGCT
>JAGWAG010000079.1 GCA_021296535.1 Acidobacteriota bacterium
TCCGCCAGGCGCAGGAGGTCGCCGTCCACACCCTGCCAGAGATGGAAGCGCAGCAGCACGTTCTCCACCCCGAGATCGCCGATCGCCTCGACCAGGGCGCCGACCGGCGCCGAATCCGGACCCACCGCGACGCCCAGGCCCTGGAAGGGCACCCTTTCCGGAACCCGTTCGAGCCGGCGGCGGAGACGCTTGCCCTCGACGATCGACCTGAGCAGCGGCCCCGCGCCGCGAAGCAGGGGGCGGGCATGGTGGGCGGCGTCGCGCAATCGGACACCGAGGCGCTGGCCGCGCGTCGCTTGCTGATGCGGCTGGTCCGTGAGCGGATCCCAGACGGCCCGCTCCTGGGGCTTCGCTCCGCGGTCCGCCTCCGGTATGTGGGGATGGGCGCGGCGGCGCGGCAGCAGAAGATCGGCAAAGCGGCGCAGCCCCCGGCGGGCGCCTTCCTTCGATCGGATCTTGAGACGGAAACCGTAATGAAAGACCTCGAACAGGAGCCGCTGATAGCGGGGCAGCCCCCCTGAGCGATAACCGGACAGATACTCCGCGCGGTCGGCCGGCCGCAACACCGGCATCCTGCTCAAGTCCCGCAGGCGCTGGCTCAGGGACAGCCGGCGGCGGAAGCGGGCGCGGTTGAGGTCCACCAGGTACAACTCCGCGTCCGTGGCCGGCTCCGACAGCAGCACGTTGCCCGACGTCAGGTCACGGAACCAGATGCCGTGACGGTGCAGGGTCGCGGCCAGGCCGCCGACGCGCCGCAGCAGAGCGGCGCCGTCGATCGCGGGAAAGCGCGCCGAGCCCTCGCCGGCACTCAGGGCTCTGAGCACGTAGCGCAACTCCAGGGCCTCCGGCACCAGCCGGCACACGAACCATGCGGGACCATCCAGCGTCTTCGACTCGGCGTAGAGAAGCGGTTCCGGCGTCGCGACGCCCAGCCGCCGAAGCCTGAGCGCGGCGTCGAAGCTCAGCCGCGCCCGCGTGCCCCGCCGGCGCCGGCGAAGCCTGGCCCGCAGGTCGTCGTGCCGGAACTGCTTCACGACGACGGCGATCCCGGGGCTTCCGCCACGCCGTCTCGTACAGATAGCTCCTGCCCCAGTGCAGGCTGCGGGTGGCATTCGCCGGCTCGAGAACGCGCCGAACCGCCGCCTCGAAGCGGGCATCCAGGTCGCCCGACACGGCCGCCGAGGCCACGGCGCCGCTCAGGCCGTCGAGCTCGAACCGGCGCTCCGGCCCGTCCGTTCCGGCGGTCAGTTCCGGTCCCCGGTTTGCACGTCGGTGACGACGAAGTGTTCGCGCTGCAGCTCCGCGCCTCAAACGCTCCCTGCAGGCCGTCCAGCACCGCCGACTCGGCGCCACGCAGACCGTCCAGGACCTCCGGGTGGACCCGCACCGCCAACTGGCTAACACCCCTCCCGGCCCGCGCGAGGCACGTCCGTCGCAGCTCCAGGCAGATCGTCGCAACCGACTTGATCCGGCCCCCACCCCCGCAGGTCGGGCATTCCCGGGTCAGCAGCGTTTCCAGGTTCGCGTGGCTGCGCCGGCGAGTCAGCTGGACCAGTCCGAATTCCGAGATTTCGAGCACCCTGTGCCTGGCGCGGTCCTTCTCGAGTTCCGCCTCCAGGCGGGCGAACACCCGTTCGCGGTGGTCTTCGCGTTCCATGTCGATCAGGTCGATGACCAGGATGCCGGACAGATCGCGCAGCCGGATCTGGCGCACCGCCTCCGCGACCGCTTCCAGGTTGGTCCGCAGAACCGTCTCGTCGAAGTCCGCGGTGTTCACGTCGATCGCGACCAGAGCCTCGGTCTGATTGATGACCAGATAGCCGCCTGACGGCAGCGGCGCGCGGGACCGCAGCGCGGCCTCGACCGCCTCGTCGATCCGATAGCGCTCGAACAGCCCCCTCCGCGTTCGCTCGACCCGTTCGAGGAGCTCCGGCTGCACCCCTCCCAGGTACTCCGCGATGCGCCGGTAGGCGTCGGCGCCGTCCACCAGCAGCGAGTCGAAGTCCGCGGCGAAGAGGTCCCGGATCACACGCACGTCGAGTTCGTCCTCGCGCTGGACCAGAGCCGGCGCCGCGACGGCCGCCGAACGTTCCTCGATCCGCCGCCAGGTCGCGGCCAGCGCCGCGTACTCCTCCTGGATCTGTTCTCCCGCCACCTCCGCCGCCGCTGTGCGCACGATGCAACCCGGCAGGGCGACGGACTCGGCACGAGCGGCCAGAACCAGTTGCCTCAGGCGATCCCGCTCGTCCGTGTCCTCGATCCGCCTCGAAATCCCCACCCGGTCACCCGTCGGCGTCAACACGAGATAGCGACCGGGAAGCGTGACCTGGCTCGTGATGCGCACTCCCTTTCCGGCCAGCCCGTCCTTGGTGACCTGGACGATCAGGTCCTGGCCACGCCGCAGCAGGCGGTCGATCGCCGGCGCGGTCTCAGCGTCCCCCGCGTCGTCGGCCCAGAGGTAGCCATCCCGTCCCAGTCCGAGATCTACGAAGGCGGCTCTCATGCCAGGGAGTACCCGACGCACCCGTCCCTTGAAGAGGCTGCCGACCAGGCCCCGTCGGCCGCGGCGCTCGAGGAAGAGCTCGACCAACCGGCCGGACTCGAGCAGAGCTACCCGCGTCTGGAGCGCATCGCTTTCCACCAGGAGTTCTCTGTTCATGGGACGTAGGCGATCCGGGTCCGCGGGGCACAGGGCTTGAGGTCCGGATCGCTCATCTCCTTCAGGCAGGCGATCCCCGTCCGCCGGGGTGCCAAGCCGATCAGACGTTGACAAACCGCCGCAGGTCGAGGCCGATGATCAGTCCGGTGGCCGCGCAGCAGAAAAGCATGAAGGAGCCGCCGTAGCTCAGGAAGGGCAGCGGAATGCCGGTGATCGGCAACAGCCCGACCACCATCGCCGTATTGTAGAGAACGTGGCCGGCGATGAAGGCCAGGAGTCCGACCACGAGCAGCAGGCCCGCGGGATCCCGCGCCGCCAGCGCAACGCGGACGCCGTTCCCCAGGTAGAGGAGGAACAGGACCAGGACGAGGGTGACGCCGAGAAACCCGTACTCCTCGGCCAGCACCGCGAACACGAAGTCGGTGTGAGGAGTCGGCAGGAAGCGCAGGTTGGACTGCGTCCCCTCGCCGGGACCCTTGCCGAGCGCCTGGCCCGAACCGACCGCGATCCTGCTCTGACGGACCTGGTACCCGGACCCCAGCGGATCCGCCTGGGGCCGGACGTAGCTCAGGACGCGGTCCTTCTGGTAGTCCTGCAGCGCGAAGATCCAGAGGGTGCCGCCCAGGGCCAACGCAACGGCGGCGGCGGCGAGCGCCGACCGTACGCTGACACCGGTGACGGCCGCCATGGCGGCGAGCACCGGCACGAACACCAGGGCGCCGCCCAGGTCCGGCTGTCTCGCGATGAGCAGCACCGGAACCGCCACGATCGCCACGGTTGCCCACCGCCCGCCGCGCGGAGGAACCGGGCTCCGGTAGCCGGCGAGACGTCGCGCCAGCAGCAGAACGGTCGCGATCTTGCAGAAGTCCGACGGCTGGCCCCCGAACCCCCCGATGCCGACCCAACTGCGGGCGCCGCCCGCCTCGTGGCCGAAGAACGTGACGGCAGCTAACGCCGCCACGGAAGCCAGATAGATCCAGAAGGCGTGCCGAAGCAGCACGGAGTAGTCGACCAGGGCCGCGGCGACCAGGACCAGCACCCCGGCGACGATCCACACCGACTGGCGTGAGACGTAGTCGGTCGTCAGTTCGGCCGAAGCGCTCGAGATCAGGACCAGGCCGATGACCGACAGGCCGAACGCCGAGCCGAAGAGCTGCCATGAGATGGGACGGACCTGGCGCGCCAGGGTCCGCGGGTCAAGTCTGGGCGGGAGAACCAAAGTACGTCTCGACCATTCGCCTCGCCAGCGGCGCCGCTGCTTCCGAGCCTCGCCCTCCGTGCTCCAAGAACACGACGACGACGAGTTCCGGTGCCTCGACCGGCGCGTAGGAGGTGAACCAGGCGTGGTCCGCGTGCTCGAACGGGAGGACCTCGGACCGCGTCCACGTCGCCTGGGCGATGACCTGGGCGGTACCGGTCTTGCCCGCGACCTGAACGATCGGCGTGCTGGCGGCGCGCCCGGTCCCGTCCGCGACGACGTTCGCCAACGCCTCCGTGACGAAGGTGATCACGTCGGCATCCACCCCGGTCGGTTCCGGCGGCCGGGCTCCGCCTTCCAGCACGTGGGGTTGCACCAGAAAGCCGCCGTTCGCCACCGCCGCGGTCATCACCGCGATCTGCAGCGGCGAAGTGAGAACCGGTCCCTGGCCGATCGCCACCGAGATCGTCTCACCCGGATACCAGGGCAGACCCCGGCTGGTCAGACTCCATTCGGGATCGGGCACCAACCCCTCCCGTTCGGCGGGGAACTCGATGCCGGTCCGCCGACCGAGGCCCAGCATTCGGGCGTACCGGGCGATCCTCTCGATCCCCATCTTTCTGCCCTGCCTGTAGAAGTAGATGTCACAGGAGTGCTGGAGAGCCCCGCGGAGGTCGAGGCGGCCGTGCCCTCTCGCCTGCCAGCATCGCCAGCGGCGGTCGTACAGCCGGGTGGAACCACCACAGTAGACCTCTTCCTTCGGATCGATCAGTCCATCGGCCAGCGCGGCCACGGCCATGGCGATCTTGAACACGGAACCCGGCGGGTAGGCGTTGTGGATGGCCCGGTTCTGAAGCGGTTTGTTCGGCGCGCCGACGATCCGCTCCCAGTCCTCCTGGTTGAGGCGGCCTGCAAAGCCATTCGGATCGAAGGACGGCGAGGAGACCATGGCCCGCACCGCGCCGTCGCGCGGGTCGAGGGCCACGATCGATCCGACCTTGCCATCGAGAAGCTTCTGCGCTTCCTGCTGCAGCCCGAGGTCGATGGTCAGGGTGACGGACTCTCCCGCCCGGGCATCGGTTCGATCGACGTCCCCGCTCGCCGCGACGCGGCCGCGACTGTCGACGACCACCGTCCGCTCGCCGGCGGTCCCGCGCAGTTCCCGGTCCCGCAACTGCTCCACGCCGCTGCGGCCGATCATGTCGCCGGCAACGAGTGTCGGGTCCCGCTCCTGTTCAGCCGCCGTCGGCTCACTCAGGTACCCGAGAAGATGCGCCATCTGGTCGCCGTACCGGTACAGGCGGCGCCGCGCGGCGGCGATCTCGAACTCCGGGTGCTCCGATATGTCACCGGCGACTTCGAACCGCGCCACCTGGTTCAACTCGAGTTCCTCGGCCACGAGGACGGGCACATCCCGAGGCACATCGCGATAGCGCTGGAGCGAATCCTCCAGTTCGTTTGCGTCCCGTTCCAGGATGTCGGCTGCGAACGCCAGGCTGGCGTCCAGATCGGTGCTCAGGCTTCGGTCGATCAGGAGCCGGAACGTGGGAACGTTCTCCACCAGGACTCGACCGGAACGGTCGTAGATCAGGCCCCTCGCGGCTTCCAGGCGGACCACCCGAAGCCGATTGTTCTCGGCCAGCTCCCAGTAGTGCTCCGAACGAACGATCTGGAAGTACCAGTAGGAACTCAGAACAACGAAGAAGCCCACCGCCAAAGATGCGGCGAGCCATCTCAGGCGCGCCGCCATCAGGAGCAGTACGCGGTCGGCACTGTGCTCGTGGCCAGGGGTTTCCAGGTTCACCTTCCAAACACCGCTGCTCAGCGCAGTCTCAACGGAGACGACCTCCACGGAACCAACGGGGCCGTCCGGTTTCCAGTGTACGCCCCTTCGTCCGCTTCTCCATCCAACCTCGCATCTGATCCGTCACCCAGAGAACGACAAGGCCCACCGCCGTCGTCAACACCACACGGAGCAGCACGGCGATCGCGCTCGGGTTGAACAGCGCAATCTCGAGTATCGCGATGAGGCCGATCACGATGACCTGATGAACCAGCACGCCGGTCGCAATCAACGCCAGGGTCACCACCCGCTGGGTCGTGAGGATCCGCTGCGAGACACGTGCGGCGCCGTATCCGACCACACAGCAGGCCACGCCGTGCAGACCGAGAACCGACGACGTGACGACGTCCTGAACGAGGCCAGCGGCCAGACCGCCAGCCAGACCTCGAAGAGAATCGCCCCGCACGCTGTTGAGGACGACCAGCAGCACGAAAAGGCCGACGGTTTCGGCGACCTCCGGGAGGAGCCCACCAAGCAGCATTTCGACCAGGGCAACCGCCGCCAGGGCGCCGACGAACCTACCGGCTGATGCCATCCGCACCGTCCATGATGCCTTCGGGCAGAGGTTCGCGACGCCACACGAAAGCATGACTGAGCGAACCGAGATCCACGCTCGGGGCGATCCGTATGTCGTGGAACAGGTCGCCGTTCGACTCCACGGAAGTGATCGTGCCGATCGGGACGCCGCGCGGGAAGACGCCGTCGATGCCGGCAGTGATCACCCGGTCGCCAGGCCGGACATCGACCTGCAGCGGCAGGAACATCAGGGACAGCGTGCCGGCGTCCGCGGTGCCCCTGACGATCCCCTGACGGCGTGTGCGCTCGATCATCGCGCCTACCGACGAGGCCCGGTCCGTGACCAGCAGTACCCGCGCGTACCTGCTGCTGGCCGAGACGACACGGCCCAGGAGGCCGTCCGTCGTGGTCACCGGCCGCCGAGCCCAGTCTTCCCGGTCCCTGTCTTCAGGCAAGTGCAGGATCGCCGTTCGTCGCCACGAGCGGTGATCGACGTAGACGATGTCGGCCCTCAGCAGATCGGCATGCGGCGGCGGCTCGAAGCGCAGGGGCTCCGACATCAGATCCGCCTCCAGCCGCGCGCCCACCACGGCCGCGTAGGCCGATTCCACGCTACGCAGCCGATTGCGCAGCTCCTCGTTCTCCCGCTCCAGCGCGGCCCTCGTGGAACGGTCCTCCCGGACGCGGTCCACAGCCCCGCCAACCACCGCGACGAACCGCTTGATCGGCCCCTCGAACCACAACGCCATGTCGCCTGCCTGCTCGGGCGACTGAAGCGTCAGGAGCGCAAGGAGGACGGCCACGGCCACCGCGAACAGGACCGCAACCCGACGCTCGCTCATGATGGATGTTCTCTCCGGTCAGGAACCTGCCAGGCGTTTCGGGGCGCTATCGAACGGAAACCCTTCGCAGCAGATCGATATCCCGCAACATCCGGCCCGCTCCGAGCACGACCGAAGCTAACGGATCCTCCGCGGCAAAGACCGGCAGCCCCGTCGCCTCGCGCAGGCGCTGGTCCAGCGCGTGTAGCAGCGCTCCACCCCCGGAAAGCACAACGCCCTTGTCCATCACGTCCGCCGACAGTTCCGGCGGCATCCGTTCGAGCGCCTGGAGGACGGAGTCGACGATCGCCTTCACCGGCTCGGCCAGCGCTTCCCGGATCTCTCCGTCGGAGATCTTCAGGCTGCGCGGCACGCCCTTGACGAGATCGCGACCCTTGATGTCCATGTGCAGCGCCTTCTGAAGCGGAAACGCCGAACCGATTTCCACCTTGATTCCCTCCGACGTCCGCTCACCGATCAGGAGGTTGTGCTTGCGCTTGAGGTAGTGAGCGATCGCGTCGTCCATCGCGTTGCCCGCCACGCGCAGGGATCGGCTGTAGACCGTTCCGGCGAGCGAGATAACGGCGACATCCGTCGTGCCGCCACCGATGTCGACGATCATGTTGCCGGTGGGTTCGGTGATCGGCAGGCCGGCCCCGATCGCGGCCATCATCGCCTGCTCGACCAGGTAGACCTCCGAGGCGCCGGCGCTCATCGCCGACTCCCGGACCGCGCGCTTTTCCACCGGTGTGATCTCCGAAGGCACGCCGATCACGATTCGCGGGCGGGCGAAGCGGCGGCCGTGGTGGGCCTTGCGGATGAAGTGCTTGAGCATCTGCTCGGTCATGTCGAAGTCGGCGATGACCCCGTCCTTCATCGGCCGCACGAGTGCCAGAATGCCCGGCGTACGGCCCAGCATCTCCTTGGCTTCGGAGCCGACCGCCTCGATGCGGTTGCTCTGATTGTTCACGACCACGACCGACGGCTCGCGGACGACGATGCCATTCGCCTGGGTGAAGACCAGGGTGTTCGCGGTCCCCAGGTCGATTGCCAGGTCGCTTGAGAACCAATGCAGGAAGCGCATCGGGCGGAACCTTATCCTGTTACCATCGGCGCCGCCTTCGTACGCGGCGGGAACCTGACGCGGTTCTTCTGACCCGCGCTTCCGGAACGCAGACGGCCGCCAACTCTTCGAGCATCCGGCAGGAAGCACTTCAATGCTCAACGTCATCCGCAAGAACATCAAGAGCTTCTATCCGCTGGCGATCGGGCTGGCGGCCGTGTTCGTGCTCCTCGTCTTCACCGACTTCCAATCGCTGGACGGCACCCAGGCCAACCCGATTGCCGCCAAGGTGGGCCGGGAGGACATCACCTTCGTCGAGTTCGAGCGCAGTTACAGGAACGCCGAGAACCGCTACCGCGAGATCTACGGCGACGCGTTCACCGCCGATCTCGCCGACCAGTTGCAGTTGCCCGTTCAGGCGATCGAAGCGCTGATCAACGACCGCCTCCTCACCCGGGAAGCCGAACGGCTGGGACTGACGGTCAGCAGGGAGGAGTTGCAGGAGGAGATTCTCGCGATTCCCGGCCTGACCGACGCTGCCGGCAACTTCATCGGCGCGCGCGAATACCAGCAGCTCCTGCGCAGCAACCGCTACACCGTGGATGAGTTCGAGGCCGGGTTGCGGACCTCCCTGCTCGTGACCAAGCTGCAGAATGCACTGAGCGAGGTGGCGCACGTTTCTGACGCCGAAGTCGAGAAGCATGCCCGCGACGCGGCCGAGCGGGCGGCCATCCGCTACATCCAGGTTCCGGCCAGCCGCTACGCCGCCGAGGCCGAACCCTCGGGCGACGAAACGGCCGCCTTCTTCGAGGCGAACCGCGACGACTTCCGGCTACCCGAACGCAGGCGGGCCGGCTACCTCCTGGTCAACACGAACACCGTCCGCGCGGAACTCGAAGTGACCGACGAGGAAGTCCAGGAGTACTACGCCGACAACAGCGAGCAGTTCGAGGTACCCGAACAGGTGCGGGCCAGCCACATCCTTCTACTCGAGACGGCGAGTCGCAGCAGCGAGCAGGCGCGGTCCCAGTTGAACGACCTGCGCCGTCGCATCGAGGCCGGAGAGGACTTCGCCGCCCTGGCCACCGAGTACTCGGAGGACGAGGCGAACGCCGCGGCCGGCGGCGACCTGGGCTACTTCGGCCGCGGCGCGATGACCCGGCAGTTCGAGGAGGCGGCCTTCGCGGCCAGCAGCGGCGACCTTGTCGGACCGATCGAGAATCAACTCGGACCCCGTACCGGACATCACCTGATCCTCATCCAGGATCGTCGCGAAGGCGGCCGCCAGACGCTGGAGGAGGTCAGCAACCTGATCCGCGTCCAGCTCCTCGCGACGAAGGCGGAGGAGGAAGGCCGGAACCGCATCGACGCCCTCGCGGAGAGACTGGGCGACCAACCGTTCGAGGGCGAGACCGAAGCCCGGGAACTGGCGGCCGCCGAGGGGCTCAGCTTCGAGGTCACCGAGCCCTTCGCCGAGGATGACGCGATTCCCGGCGTGGGGCGCAACTTCAACTTCTCCTCCGCGGCGTTCGGCCTCGAAACCGGGGCGTGGTCGCAGCCGGTACGCATCGCGGCGGGGTGGGCCCTGCTGTCGCTGCTTGAGGTGCTGCCGCCCCGCGACGCCGAGTTCGCGGAGGTCGAGGCAGACGTGCGCGAGGCCCTGCGCCAGCAGAAGGAAGGTGAACTCCTGACCGCCGCGCTCGCCGAGGCGAAGACACGGCTGGAAGGAGGACTCGCCCTGGACGATGCGGCGAACGAATTCGACGCCGTGGTCGAGGAAAGCGGCAGCTTCGGACTGCGCCAGCCGATCGGCGCCCTGGGTGCGGCGCCGGAACTCTCCCGGGAGGTCTTCGCCCTCTCCGCCGGTCAGTTCGGCGGCCCGGTCGATACACCGTTCGGCGGCGTCCTGTTCGAGGTCTCGGAACGGGAGTCCTTCGACCCGGTCGGCTTCGACCCCGCGGCCACGCGGAGTCAACTGCTCTCCGAACGCACGCTGACCCTGCTGCAGTCCGTGCTTGGGCGCCTGCGCGAAGAGCTTGGCGTCAGCTACACCCAGGACTTCATCGAGAACTTCGGTCTCGGCGAGACCGAGGCGGCCGGAACCTGACCGCCGCCGGGCGGCCCAGCCCCGCTTGATCGGCTACCTGCGCGGTCGTCGCCAGGCCCTGGGGCCCGAACTCCTGGTTCTCGACGTGGGCGGCGTCGGGTACTCGGTGCGGATCCCGCTGTCGACCTGGTTCGAGCTGGACCGGCTCGAGGCGGACGCCGAGTTCGGACTGCACATCCACACCCACGTTCGCGCCGACGCGATCGAACTCTTCGGCTTCTGGAGCGAGGCGGAACGGACCCTCTTCGAGCACTGCCTCAGCGTCACCGGCATCGGGCCCCGGCTGGCCCAGGTCGTCCTCTCCGGCGGGTCGACCGCCGATCTCCTGACGGCGGTCGCCGACCCGAATCCCGGGTATCGGCCGCAAGACCGCCGAGCGAATGGTCCTGGAGCTGAAAGAGAAGGCGAAGACGCTGCTGGCGGAGTCAGGCGCCGAACCCCCACCGGCCGAGCCGGAGCCGGAGCTCGAGAGCGAGCATGACCAGATCGCCGGCGCCCTGATCAACCTCGGCTACCGCCCGAGCGAAGCCCAGCGGGCGGTCGCCCGCGTCCTCGCCGAACACCCCGAAGTCGAATTCCAGGAACTCCTGCGCCTGAGCCTGCGCCAGCTATCCCGGCTGTAGGGAGGCGAAGCGCGTGCGCGCGTGGAGCGCGCGGCGCGGCGCGGCGCGGCGGCGCGGCGACGGCGCGGCGGCGGAGGACGCACCCGCCCGTCCTGGGTTCAGGAGGGGTCAGCTCCCAGGTGACGTTCGCGCTTGGGAGGAGATGGGAGGGGGTGGCGCTCACTCCGCTTCACTCGCTCCGGTTGGGCGGTGGTGGGTGTGATGTCGGTGGGCGTCGCTCGTTCAGAGGCACCTGGGAGCTGACCCCTCCTGAACCCGACTGGGCTGGACGGCGGTGCCGAGGGGCCTGAAGCGGACCGCATGGCACCGACTTGTCTCACTGGGTGCGCCGGCCTTCTGGCCGGCATTCCGGATCTTCTGACGGGGCGCACGGACTGGTTCACGGTTGTCGCGGATCGCGCCACCCGGGTTCTGGTCCGCATCCGCCGTAGGCGGCATCCGCGCGGCGGAAACTGCCAGTGGCCGCGATACGATCCGCCCATGGCCGGGTCCGGCGATGCCGACAGTGAACACGATGTCCTCTCGCCGGCTCCAGACGGCGACGATCGCCGCGTCGAGCCGTCGCTTCGGCCTCAGCGCCTGAGCGAGTACCTGGGCCAGGAGAAGATCGTCGAGCTGCTCGACATCTACAGCGCGTGGCCGAGGCGAGGCCCTGGATCACGTCCTGCTGTTCGGGCCCCCCGGGCTGGGCAAGACCACCCTGGCGCACATCGTCGCCAGGGAGATGGGTTCCACGCTGCGGTCCACTTCCGGTCCCGTTCTCGAGCGGGCGGGCGACCTGGCAGCGATCCTGACCAATCTCGAACCCGGGGATGTCCTCTTCATCGATGAGATCCATCGCCTCGGCCCAACCGTCGAGGAGATCCTCTACCCGGCGCTGGAGGACTTCCAGCTCGACCTGGTCATCGGCTCGGGGCCGATGGCCAAGACGGTGCGCATCGATCTGCCCCGCTTCACACTGGTCGGCGCCACGACCCGCGCCGGTCTGATCACACCGCCGCTTCAGGCGCGGTTCGGCATCGTCCACCGTCTCGACTTCTACAGTCCGGATGTCCTGAGCGTGATCATCCAGCGTTCGGCCGAGCTGCTTGAAGTGCCGGTCGACCAGGGGGGCGCCAACGAGATCGCCCGGCGCAGCCGCGGCACACCCCGCATCGCCAACCGGCTCCTGCGCCGGGTGCGCGACTACGTGCAGATCGAGGCGGACGGCCGGATCGACCGCGCCACCGCCAGTGAGGCCCTCCTCCAGCAGGAAGTCGACGAGTACGGCCTGGACAAGATCGACCGCAAGATCATGCGCCTGCTGATCGAGCAGTACGGAGGCGGCCCCGCAGGCCTCAAGGCGCTCGCTGCGTCGGTGGGCGAAGACCAGGGCACGATCGAGGACTTCTATGAGCCATACCTCGTCCAGAAGGGATTCCTCCAGCGCACCCGCCGCGGCCGCGTGGCCACCCCGCGCGCATACGAACACCTGGGCCTGCCGGTCCGCGGCACCCTCTTCTGAAGCGGCGCACCCCGCACCGCCCTCCAGACCGGTCGGCGCCCCTGGTCAGCCACCTCCATCTTGCGCCGGGGCCCTGATGCAGAAGATCCGGAATGGCCAGATCCCGGGTGGCGCCCCGCGACACCCGTGAACCAGTCCGTGCGCCCGTCAGAAGATCCGGAATGCCGGCCAGAAGGCCGGCGCACCCAGTAGTTTGCCCGCGACCAAGTCCCAGCGGACCCCGGCCAGTACGGTAGCCGTCCCCCGCCCCTCGGCACCGACGTCCAGCCCAGTCGGGTCAGGAGGGGTCTGCTCCCAGGTGCCTCTGAACGAGCGACCCCCGACGACATCGCACTCATCACCGACCAACCGGAGCGAGTGAGTAGAGTCGACGACTGGCGCGGTGGCGTTAGACGTTTGGGGGTAGCTGTTGTCCGG
>JAGWAG010000080.1:0-507 GCA_021296535.1 Acidobacteriota bacterium
CGCGGTCATGTTCGTCGACGGCGGGTCCACGTACCTGATGCACAGCGAGACCGAGGGCTACAACGTTCCCTACGCCGGCCGCTATCGCGCCACGATCGAGGGCTGGGCGTATCAGCCCAGGGGAGCGGTGACCCTGACCGTCTACAGGGGCTCGAAGCAGGCGGCCGCCGCCTCACTCGACGAACTGATCGCTTACTGGGATCTGGTCGGCGAGGAACCGCGGACGGTGCAGTTCGAGACCTTCCTGCGGCCGGGCGACCTGCTCGCTCCGTCGCTTGCCGAGGCGGATCCGCCGCCGGGCGAGTACTTCGACTACTACCCTCCTGACAGGAATGTCGAGAACTACAAGGGGGAAGGGATCGCGCTTCGTTCCCTGACGATCGAGGGACCGCTGTTCGATGACTGGCCGCCCCCGAGCGCCCGGAAGCTGCTGGCCGGCATCGAGTTCGACGATGCCGGCGAGGTCATCCTGACCAAGGCCCCGTACGAGCACGTGGTCGATGTCGT
>JAGWAG010000080.1:653-11174 GCA_021296535.1 Acidobacteriota bacterium
ACCCGGGCCGGCTCGACGAACACGCGCTCGCGTCCAGGCTCTCCTACTTCCTGTGGCGGAGCATGCCGGACGACGAGCTGCTCGCTCACGCCGGCAACGGCAGCCTGTCCGACCCGGAGGTCTTCGCCGCTCAGGTCGAGCGGTTGCTCGACGATCCCAGGTCGGAGCGCTTCGTCCACGATTTCGCGGGGCAGGCGTTCCGGCTCTACGAGATGAAGGCGACGAACCCCGACGCCGGGCTCTACCCCGAGTACGACGATCGCCTGGGCCAGGCGATGGCCCAGGAGACGCGACTGTTCCTGGCGGAGCTGATCGCCGAGGACCTCGGCGTGGGGAGCCTGATCGACGCGGACTTCACCTTCCTCAACCGCCGGCTTGCGGAGCACTACGGCATCCCGGGGATCGAGGGGCAGTACCTGCGCAAGGTGACCTTGCCGCCGGACAGCCCCCGGGGCGGTCTGATCACCCAGGCGAGCATTCACAAGATCACTGCCAACGGCACGATCACCTCGCCGATTCCGCGCGGCAACTTCGTGTTGGCGAACCTGCTCGGTCAGCCGGCGCCGCCGCCGCCGGAGAGCGTCACCGCGCTTGAGCCGGACACCCGGGGAGCGACGACGATCCGCGAGCAGTTGGCTAAGCACCGCAACGAGCCGGTCTGCAACAGTTGTCACCGGGTGATCGATCCGCCGGGATTCGCGCTTGAGTCGTTCGACCCGATCGGCGGCTTCCGCAACCACTACCGGGCGGATGGCGGCTCGGGCACGACTCCGGAAGGGTACGAGTATCGAATGCCCTACAAGCAGGGGCTCCCGGTCGATGCTTCCGGGGTGACGGCCGACGGCGAGCCGTTCGCCGGGATCGAGGAGTACAAGCGGCTGCTCCGCCGGGACGTGGAGCAGGTGGCCCGACACCTGGTCTCCCAGCTTCTCGTCTACTCGACTGGCGCCGAGATCGAGTTCGCGGACCGGGGCGGCGTCGAGGATGTCGTGGAGAAGCTCCGCGACGACGGGTACCCGTTCAGAACGATGATTCACGAGGTCGCGAAGAGCGACCTCTTCAGGATGAGGTAGCGATGAACCTGAGACAACCTCTGGACCGCCGCACGTTCCTGCGCGTCTCGGGCGTTGCCCTCGCGCTGCCCATGCTCGAGTCGATGAGCCCGGGGCTGGCCCGGGCCGCGGCTACCGAGCCCCGGCGGATGGTCAACATCTGCAACACGCTCGGCCTCTACAAGGAGGCCTGGTTCCCCAAGACCGCCGGCTCCGGCTACGAGACGACGGAGTACCTTTCGCTGCTCGAGAAGCATCGTCGGAACTTCACCCTCTTCTCGGGCTTCTCGCACGAGGAGCAGACCGGCCGGCAGCCCCACAACTCGGAGATCACCTTCCTGACGGCGGCGCGACGCCCCGGCCTCGACGGCTTCCGCAACACGATCTCGATGGACCAGGTGGCCGCGAACCATCTCGGCTATACGACCCGGTTCCCTTCGGTCGTGCTCGGTACCGCGGCGCCGCAGAGTCAGTCCTACACCAGGAGCGGCGCGATGGTGCCGGCCGAGACGAGCCCGGAGAACCTGTTCCGCCAGTTGTTCCTGCAGGGCACACCCGAGGAAGTCGAACGCGAGAAGCAGAGCCTGAACGACGGCGGCAGCATCCTCGACCGGCTCAAGTCGCAGACCTCGGCGCTGCGGCGGCGCGTGAGCCTGTCCGATCAGACGAAGCTCGATGCGTACTACAACGCGGTGCGGACTGCGGAACTCGACCTGGCCGAAGTCAAGGCCTGGCAGCAGAAGCCGAAGCCGGTAGTCGACGCGGAGGCGCCTACTGACATCCCCTCCCGTTCCGATCTGATCGGCCGCGTCAAGCTCATGTTCCGGATGATCCCGCTCATCCTGGAGACCGACTCGTCCCGGGTCATCAGCCTGATGATCCAGGATCATGGAGTCGTGATCGACCTGCCGGGCATCAACTCCGACCAGCACAGCCTCTCGCACCACGGCCAGGACCCGGCGAAGATCGCGCAGCTCAAGCAGATCGAGACCGAGATCGTCGAGAGCTTCAACGACCTGTTGACCGATCTGGGCGAGCGCGGCGACGGCAACGGTTCGCTGCTCGACAGCACAACCGTTCTGTTCGGCAGCAACCTCGGCAACGCGAACTCGCATGAGCCCAGGGATCTGCCGATCCTCGTCGCCGGCGGTGGCTACAGCCACGGCCAGCACATCGTCCACGACGGCGAGCACAACGCGCCGCTGTGCAACCTCTACGTGACGTTGCTACAGGGAATGGGCGTTGAGACGGACGCCTTCGGTCAGAGCACCAGCACGCTGACCTGGGCGTAGGAGGTTCCGCGACAGGAACTGGGTGCGCCGGCCCTCTGGCGGACTTTCTGGGGAGAGTTCCGGCTAGCGCGCCGACCGGGCCAGCCGGAGCCGTTCGACCTCGGCGCTCTCAAGCCCGGCTAGCCCTGCGGCGCCCCGCTGCACCTTGAGCACGGCTTCGACGATGTCGTCGACCTCCGTTGTCGTACCGAGCAGGAGTTGGTGGGGCAGCCAGACAGCCTCACGGTACGCGGCGCGCTCGGCGTTGGGGCAGTCGGGGACGGGGCTTCGTGCGAGCGTGGCGCTCCAGGCCGGGTAGCGGGCCGGGTCGGGACGAAGCAGTTCGCTCGCGGGCAGCGACTCGTAGAAACGGCCGTCGCACGGCACGCCTTCGGCCTCGAGAGCAGCGACGAAGGTGTCGCGGTCGAGGCCGGCGAAGGCGCCGCTCTCGAAGCGGAACACGAACTGGTAGATGGCCTGGGTCGTCACCCGGTCGTCGATCCGGAGATTCGTCAAACCGGCGATGTCCTCGATCGCGGCGCGCAAGCGGCTGGCGTTTCGGGCGCGGATCTCGTGCTGGCGGTCGAGCCGCCCGAGCTGGACTTCGAGGACGGCGGCCTGCAGGTCGGTCATCCGGTAGTTGTGGCCGATCGCTGCAGGCTCCGCGGCGCCCGGGCGCTGGCGCCCGCAGTTCACCAGGGCGTGGAGGCGGTCGAGAATCACGTCGTCCGATGTCGTCACGATGCCGCCCTCGCCTGATGTCATCAGCTTGGAGCTCTGGAAGCTGAACGATCCCGCTTCGCCCCAGGAGCCGACGCCGCGGCCGCGCCATCGCGCGCCGTGGGCGTGGGCGCAGTCCTCGAGTACGGCGAGCTCGTGCTTCTCGGCCAGCGCACCAACCGAGTCCAGGTCGGCGACCGTCATCGCGAGGTGGACCGGCACGATCGCCTGGGTACGGTCCGTGACCAGGGCCTCCGCCGCGCCGACGTCGATGCAGTACGTGTCCGGATCGATGTCGGCGAACACGGGCACGCAACCGGCGAACAGGGCGGCGGATGCCGTCGCCTCGAAGGTGTAGGCGGGGACGATGACTTCGGCGCCGGGCTCGACACCCATCGCCTGAAGGGCCACTTCAAGGGAGACTGTGCCGTTTGCGACGCACAGGGCGTGGGCTGAATCGTGGCGCTCGGCGAACGCCCGTGCGAAGGTAGCCGCGCGTTCGTTCGGCAGCGGAAAGCCGCCCCAGTCGCCGTGACGGAGCGCTGCGATGACGGCGCGCTCCTCTTCCGGCCCCCGGGCCGGCCACTGCGGCCACGGACTGCTGCGGACTGGGGTGCCGCCCAGCAGGGCGAGCTCGGCGGCGGAGCGGTTGGCCACCGGTGGACGCTACCAGCGGGCGAAGGACGTCTGCGTGCCGTGCCGGGTCACGGAATCGCTGGCGTAGCGGACGCCGAACAGGACGGCCCGACGGGGATCGGCCGTGTTGCCGGCGGACGCGAGCAGGGCGGCGGCGAAGGCGCCGTTGAAGGCGTCGCCGGCGCCGGTCGTGTCGACGGCTTCCACTTCGGGCGCGGGAACCAGGGTCGGCGTCGATCCTGCTTCGGCCAGCAAGACACCCGCTGGGCCGAGGGTCAGGGCGGCGCCGCCGTAGCCCATGGCGAGCAGGTCCATCGCCGCGTCCGGGGCGCTGCCGGCATCGATCCGTTCGCCGGCCCGGCCCAGCAGGACCGCGCACTCGATTTCGTTCGGAGTGACCCAGGCGATCCGCTCCGGATCGAGACCGGGGTCGTTCTGCTCGTCGATGGGCGCCGGGTTCCAGATCACCGGCACGCCGGCGTCGGCGGCTCGCTGGACTGCGCTTCGCACTCCGTCGGCCGGCGTCTCGTTCTGGATCAGGAGCAAACCCGCTTCTTCCACCGGCACCGAAGTCAGCGCGTCCGCGGTCACACGGCTGTTCGCACCGGGAGAGTTCATGATCCGGTTGTCGCCGGTAGCGGCCTCGACCCAGACGGCGGACAGACCGGTGTGGATGTCGCCCAGGACCTGCAGGTGCTCGGTGTCCAGGTCGTCCTCGGCGAACACCGTGCGTTGGACGGCGCCGTTGGCGTCCTTGCCGATCGCGCCGGCGAAGCGGACGGCGATCTCACCGTCGCCGAGCCCGCCGCGGCAACGCACCGCCGCAACGGCCTGGTTCGCGCCCTTGCCGCCGCAGGACTCGAACAGCTCGGCGCCGGCGATCGTCTCGCCCGCCTGTGGCAGCCTCGGATGCCGGAAGATCAGGTCGTAGTTCACCGACCCGATGACGAGCAGGGGCTGAGTCACGAGCTAACCCGTATCCCAGCGCAGGCGGCTCGCGCCAGCCGTGAAGGCGACGACTCCGATGCCGACCAGTACGGCGCAAGGCACCAGCATCTCGTTCAGCGTGAAGCCGCGCCAGATCGCGCCCTCGTAGGCGATCAGGGTCCACTTCATCGGACTGATGTTGGCGATGCGCTGCATCCACTCCGGCATCAGGAACAGCGGCACCATGCCGCCACCCAACATGGAGAAGGGAAGCGCGAGACCCCAACCGACTCCGGCTGCCGCCTGCTCCGTCTTGCCGATCACGCTCAGGGCCATCATGATGCCGCAGAAACAGATCGAACCGCAGAGGAGGGCGAGAGCCAGTAGCGGGTAGGACGTGGGCGTCACCCCGAACACGGTGATTCCGAGCGTGATCAGGGCTGTGCTGGTCACCAGGGTCGTGGTCAGGCAGGCCAGGCCCTTGGCGGCCAGCAGGTGACGGGTCGTGATCGGGGCTACGAGGAGTCGCATGAGCGTGCCGCGGCTACGTTCGATCGCGATCGACATGCTGAAGGACACGGACCCGCCGATCAGGATCCACAGCATGGCCTGCCCGAAGGACGTGGCGTAGGAGTTGCTCGGTCCGCGCTGCTCCGCCTGAACCTCGGTCTGTCCGATCTCGAGTGGGGGGCCGAAGCCGCCGCTAACGGCGTCGGTCGGGGCGCCGTCCAGACCAAGCTGTCCGACGAGCGCCGGCACGCGCGCGGACAGGTCGATGAAGGTCAGGAAGTCGTCGCGGGCGGGCGACGGGGGAGCGAACTGCTCGATCAGGCGGCGGTTCTGGTCGTTGGTCGCCTGGATGCGCTCGGTATCGCTCATCAACGCCTGCAGTTCGGCCCCGGCAGCTTCGAGCAGGATGCCGCGGACCATCCCCGCTGCGGCGAACTGCGTCGGATCGACCGTCAACTCGACTTCGGGGGTGATGCGGAACGGATTGTCCAGCGCGGCGCCGAACCCGGGCGTCAGGGTGACCATGACCCCGGTCTGGCCACGCCTCACCTGGTCGAGTGCCTGCTCTTGCGGGATCTGGTCCAGAGCCAGCCCGCCGGCGGCTTCGAGCCTGGTGACGAAGCGCTGGGAACCGGCAGTCCTGTCCTCGTCGACGAGGGCTACCGGAATGCTCGCCGGCCCGCGGCTGAGGTTGGCAAACATGGCGCCGAAGAAGATCGCCATCATCAGCGGGAAGAAGACCGTGAAGAAGAAACCCAGCTTGTCCCGGAAGAGGATCTGGATGTCCTTCGCGGCCATCGCGACGATCTTGTTCACGCTGGTCTCCTAGCGGTTCTGGCGGCGTTAGTCGCGCAGTGCACGGCCGGTGAGGTTCAGAAACACGGTTTCCAGGTCCGGCGGCCGGTACTGGAAGTGCTCGACGGTTTCCCGTTCCTGGAGTTCCGCCAGCGTTCCCAGCGGATCGGTCGTGTCATGGATGCTCTCTTTGTCGCCGGTCTGGACGGCGAGTTTGCCGGGACCGCCGTGCGCCTCGATCAGCGCCCGCACCGTGTCGAGCGCCATCAGCCGGCCCCGGTCCATGATCGCCACCCGGTCGCAGAGGCGCTGCGCCTCTTCCATGTAGTGGGTCGTGTAGACGATCTGCTTGCCATCGTCCCGAAGCTGCTCGACCCGGTCGAAGATGGCGTTTCGCGACTGCGGATCGACGCCGACCGTCGGCTCGTCGAGCAGCACGAGATCCGGATCGTGGATGATCGCGACCGCCAGGTTCAGGCGGCGCTTCATGCCGCCGGAGTACTTGGAAACCGCTTTCTTCCTGACGTCCGTCAGATCGGCAAAGTCGAGACAGGCGGCGACCCGCTCTTCCAGGTCGGATCCTTTGAGTCCGTGCAACCGGCCGAAGAAGCGCAGATTGTCGGCGGAGCTGATCTCCTCGTAGAGCGCGATCGACTGGGGCGCCAGGCCGAGCGCCTGTCGATTCTCCGCCTCGCGCGGATCCCGGTCGAACGTCTTGCCCGCAAAGCGGACCACGCCCTCGTCCGGTTCGAGCAGGCCGACCGCCATGTTGATCGCGGTCGTCTTGCCGGCGCCGTTCGGTCCCAGCAGGCCGAACACCTCGCCGGCCTCGAGCTCGAACGACAGGTCGTCGACCGCGCGCAGGTCGCCGAAGGACTTGCTGACATGGTCGAACAGAAGCATGGTTGTCTAGGGGCTTGCTGAAGAAGTCGGCGTCGCACCGAGACCGGTGAGGCGCGCGTCCAACAAGGCGCGACGAAGGAGCATATCGGGGCCTATTCGACTGAGGAGCAACGATGTTGGACGTGATGCATCGCCGGTCGAATGCAGCGCGACTTCCTCAGCAAGCCCCTGGCTTCCTGTTACGGAACCGTGTGGCGCTTGTTGCGGCCGGATCGCGGTCACGATCCGGCGGATTCTGGCATCGCCGTCAAACGGCCAGCGTATCGCCCGGCGCCAACACCTTGACTTCGACGCCCGCGGGCGCGAAGTCCGCCGGGTCCTGCGCGATCGGCGGCCAAGTCCCGTAGTGGATCGGGATCGCGACCGGTGCGCCGATCAATTCGGCGGCCCGGGTGGCGAGCTCCGGCCCCATCGTGAAGCGGTCGCCGATCGGCACGCAGGCGGCGTCCGGCCGGTAGATCTCGCCGATCAGCTTCATGTCGCCGAACAGGCCGGTGTCGCCGCAGTGGTAGACGGTCCTGCCGCCCATGTGGACGACGAGGCCGCAGGGCATGCCCATGTACCGGCCTTCGAAGGAGGAGGAATGGAAGGCGTGGGTGAAGGCCACCCAGCCGAACTCCGTGTCGATCCTGCCGCCCGGGTTGCCGGGATTCACGTTGTCGTGGCCCTGCTCCTGCAGGTAGTTGCACATCTCGAACGCGGCGATCACGTTCGCGTTGTTCGCCTGGGCGATGGCCAGCGTGTCGCCGAAATGATCCGAGTGGCCGTGTGTGAGGGCGATGGACCCACACTCGACGTCTCCGGCGCCGATCGTCGCCACCGGGTTGCCGGTCAGGAAGGGGTCGACCGCCAGGGTGTGATCACCGTCGCTCATCAGGAAACCGGAGTGACCGAGAAAGGTGAGGTCGAGGGCCATGGCGTGCTGTCTCCTTCGGATCGGGTCGCTGGGCGAGCCGGGTTGGTTACTCGGCCTGTTCGGCGGGCAAGTGGACGACGAGGCCGTCGAGGGCCTCGGTCACGTCGATCTGGCAGCTCAGGCGGCTGTTGGGCCGGACGTCGATGCCCTGCTCGAGGACGAAGTCCTCTTCGGCGTGGCGCGGGCCGACGGCTTCGATCCAGGCTTCGTCGACGTAGACGTGGCAGGTACTGCAGGAGCAGGAGCCGCCGCAGGCTGCGACGATGCCGTCCACGTCGTTGTCCAGCGCGCCTTCCATCACGGTGTGTCCCACCGGCGCCTCGACCACGCGAGAGCTGCCGTCCTGGGCGATGTAGGTGATCCTGGGCATCCGGACCGTAGGCCTCACGGCGTCGTCAGACGCACCCGTTCCCCGTCCAGTTCGAGCGTGGTCTTGGAGTAGGTGAGCTTCTGAATGATCTTGCCGTCCTTGAAGTGCAGGACATCGAGGCCGCGCCGGGCTTCGTGTTTGTCCTCCTGGCCCTTCTCGAATGAGGGCGAGTCGAGCTGCCAGCGGTAGAGCATTTTCTGTTCGATCTCGTCGATGAAGGTCTCTTCGTCGGTGAACTGGAAGTCTCCATGATTGGCAAACCAGGGTGCCCAGGCCTGACGCAGCTTCTCCTTGCCCCTGACCCAGCCTCCGGTCCAGTTCTCGAAGTAGATCTCGTCGTGAAACAGATCCATCACGCCGTCGAGGTCGTGCTTGTTCCAGGCAGCTCCCCATTTCGCGAACGCGCTCGACATTGCTTCTCGTGTCAGCATGGTCTCTTCCTCCTTCGTCACGGCAAGAGGCCGGTTACTGAGTCCAGGCAGGTGATCTTTGGGCATCTGGACCCAACCTGTCGTCGTTCGGCCAAAGCCGGCCTTCCCCGCCGCCGGACGGAGTCTAGTCGACCGGCTCGGCGTTCAGTCGACGAACCGCTCGACGATCCAGCTTCCGATCAGATCGAGGACTTCGGGCGCCATTGTTTCCTCGATCCGGGCGTACTCGGCGGGCGATCCGGTGCCGGCGGTCTGGAACAGGTGGTTCATCTGGGGGAAGCGCCGTTGCTGGAGCCGATAAAAGCGGCCTCCATCGCGGACTGGTTCTGGTCCGCGTCGACTTGGGTGTCCTTGCCGCCGAACAGGGCGAGGGTCGGAACAGCGAGGCCACCGAGCGCGGGCGCCGGGTCGTAGCGGATGAAGAACCGAAACCACGGGCTCAGGTTCGATTCCGCGGCGGCCGACACGGTCGATTCGAGCGCTTCGCCGCTCAACTGCGCCGTCTCGGGCGAGGCGGCCAACTGTTCCCGGACGACCTCGCGCAGTGCGGCCTCGGCTTCGGCTGGAGGCATCTCGCCGCCGATGATCCTGAGCGCCCGGTCCTGCAGAGCGGCGAGTTCCTCGATCATCTCCACCGGGGCACCGTTCGCGGCAGCGATTCGGCGGAGTTGCTGGCGCAGGAGATCGCCGCCCGGAACGCCCGGGCCGGCGAGCAGAACCGTGAACGCCACCGTGCCCGGAGGAACGCGATTGAGCGCCAGCGGGGCCACCAGGCCGCCCTCGGAGATGCCGATCAGGCCGACCCGTTCCGGGTCGATCCGATCGTGTGCGCGCAGGAAGCGCACGCCGGCCAGAACGTCGGCGGCCTTGTCCCTGGATGTCGATTGCGACGTGCTGCCGGTCGATCCGCCGACGCCGCGATCGTCGACCCGCAGCACCGCGACGCCGAGCCGGGTCAGGTGGTTGGCCAGCACGAGGAAGGGCTTGTGGCCGGCGAGTTCGAGATCGCGGTTCAGCGCGCCGCTGCCGCTGATCAACAACGCGGCCGGGACCCTTCCTTCGACTGGCGGAAGGGTCAGGGTGCCGGCGATCGTCACGTCGCCGTTCCGGTACTCGACTTCCTCCTCGTCGTAAGGGAAGGGCGGTTTCGGCTCCTGGGGACGTGGCGGCGTCTCGACCTCGACCGCTTCGCGGCCGAGCCTGAACGGGAGCCGGGCCGGTCCCTGGCGGAACTCGCCGGTGATTCCGCCCTCGGACAGCGTCCCCTCGAAGGTCGGCTCGCCGGGCACGCCGCTGATCGTGAACTGAACTGTCTCGCCCTCCACGGTCACGGCCGACAGCGGCAGGTCGTCCGCTCCCTGGGCTGGAATGTCGATCGTCCCCGACCACGCGCCGTCGGTCTGCTCCAGATCGACCATGACGACGAGGGGCTGGCCCGGCGCCTCGATCGAACCTTCCCAGTGCCCGGCGGCGTTAACCGTCTGTGCGGCAAGCGCGCCGGGGAGCAGGAACGCCAGCACCGCCGTGAGCATCCGCTTCATTCCGAGTTGCTTCGCCACAGCCGGACCTCCCGGTTGTCCCATTCGTCCCGGCTGGGAATCGTGGCGTCCGGCGCCGCTCCGAACGTCGCCCGGAGCGTTTCGCGAATCTGCTCAGCTGGACGAGCACGGGTTTTCGGAATCTGCTCGTCGCCCGCCCGATCGCTTCCCTTGGATCGCGAAGAGGTTGTCTTCGGCATCGGCGAGAGGTTACAGCACCGGGAAGCTAGGGCGACTCCTCAATCCGGTAGAGATGTGTACCGGTGCGGAGGAATAGAGCGCCGTCCGAGACCCCGACCGAGGCGAGGGTCGAGCCGTCGACTTCGTTGCGTGCCAACTGTTCGAACTCGGCGCCGGGCGCGATGACGGTCGTGACGCCCTCTTCGTTCTGGAAGTAGATCCGGCCTCCGGCATGGACCGGCGAAGCGGAGTGGTTGCCGCCGAGACGCTGC
>JAGWAG010000081.1:0-20936 GCA_021296535.1 Acidobacteriota bacterium
GTACGAACCCGCCGAGCCCGTCGCGTGGACGAAGTCGAGACCGGTCTCGGCGGTCACGTCGACGAAGCGGACGCTTTCCAGCCGCGTCGCGTCAGCGGAAGCCGGCGCCGGCGGTTCCGATGCGCCTTCCTCCGGGGCACACGCCGGCACTGCGAGTGCAGCCACCGCCACGAGAAACCGCACCCCCATCAGTTCACCTCGACCGTCGCCTCCGCCTCCAGCCGGCGACGCCGACGGGCGTAGCGCTGGATCATCCCCAGCATGGTGGCTTCGTCGTGGATGCCACAAAGCGGGAAGGCATCGAACATCAGCGTCGGCGCTCCTTCGACGCCGGCAGCCACAGCACTGCCGGTCGCCGCTGCCAGCCGGCGGCCCGCGGCGAGGTCGTCGACCGTGGCGACGCCGCGCTTGCCGAAGTGGCCGCGGCGCTCGAACTCCCCGAAGAGTTGTTCGACGGCACTCGCCAGTTGGTCGGGATCGTCGCGGTCGCCCTGCTCGTAGAACGTCGTGAACACGCCCCGCCGCCACTCCCGCTCGACCGCCGGATCGAGTCCTCGATCGATCGCCAGATCGAGCGTCAGCGCGACCTCGCCGGCCAGGCGCGAGTCCGGCCAGCGGGCGGGCGGATCGAGTTCGACGTCGAGCGCCGTCGCGACCTCGATCAGACTCTGCCGCCGCACGGGTTCGAGCAGCCGCCCGCGCTGGAAACGCCCGATCCCGGTCAGGTCGATCGCCTTCCAGCGCAGCTCGATTCGCTCCTCCGCAAGCTCCCGACCGATCCGTGCCAGTACCCGGTGGGCGACGTAGCTCAGCGAGGAGGCGAAGTCGTAGTAGACGAACACCTCGAGTACCGCTTCGCGCGAGCCGCGAGTCTCTTTCCCGCTCAAGTCCCGTACCCCGCCGGATTCTCGCTCTGCCAACGCCAGGCGTCGGCGCAGATGTCGTCGAGATCGCGCTCGGCCTTCCAGTCCAGGTCGCGTTCGGCAAGCACCGGATCGGCCCAAACCGCCGTCGCATCGCCCGGCCGCCGCCCTTCGAGAACGGTTGGAATCTCCCGGCCGCTGGCCCGCCGCACGGCCTCGATCACCTCGAACACCGTGACGCCGCGGCCGGTGCCCAGGTTGTACTCCGCGCAGCCGTCGACCGCCGAAAGATGGTCGAGAGCCCGCAGATGGCCGGTCGCGACATCCACGACGTGGAGATAGTCCCGGATCGCCGTGCCGTCCCGGGTCGGATAGTCCGTCCCGAACACACGAAGCTCCGGCAACCGCCCTACCGCAGCCTGCATCGCGCTCGGCAGCAGGTTCTCCGGGATACCCCGCGGGTCCTCGCCGATGCGGCCGCTTGGATGAGCCCCGGCCGGGTTGAAGTAGCGCAGCGACAGGATGTGCCAACCGCTCTCCGACGCGGCTAGATCGCGCAGCATCTGCTCCACGAAGAGCTTGGTCTGACCGTACGGGTTCGACGCCGAGCGCGGCGCGTCCTCGGCCAGCGGACACGCCTCCGGCGCCGGATCGCCGTAGACCGTGGCCGACGACGAGAACACGAGCCGGCGCACGTCGTGCCGCCGCATCGCGCGCAGCAGACTGATCGTCCCGCCCACGTTCGTCCGGTAGTAGCCGAGCGGATCCGCGCAGGACTCCCCGACCGCCTTCTTCGCCGCGAAGTGGATCACCGCTGCACACGGGCCATCGCCGAACGCCCGGTCGAGAGCCGCCGCGTCCAGCACGTCCCCCTCGACGAAGCGCAGTCCCCGCCCGGCCAGCTCCTCCACCCGGCGCAGGGCCTCCCGCGAACTGTTCGACAGGTCGTCGATGACCGTCACGTCCCAGCCCGCCGTCAGCAGCTCGACGCAGGCGTGACTGCCGATGAAGCCGGCGCTCCGCCATGGCTCGGAGTCTATTGGCGGCCGGTTTACGCCGACCTGGGATCCGGGCCGTCGTGCGCCGTCCCGGCGCTAGCGATCTCTCGCCACCGGCACGGCGAGCGTCACGTCCAGGTCACCGCCGCTGAGGTCGACGTCCGAGGAGCCGAGGACCAGCTCCGTCGAGAGGTTCCTGCCTGCGGGCCGCACCTCCAACCGGTACGGCTCAGCGAACAGGCCGTCGATCACGAAGGAACCGTCCTCCGCGGTGCGGGTAGTGGCCTGCCGGCGCACCGTCCGCGTCACATCGTTCTCCCCGGCGCTCCAGGCAGGCACCGCGGAAACCCGCATCCCGGCGGCGGCCAATCCCGTTTCGGCGTCGAGCAGCCAGCCACGGACCGAAGCGCTGTAGGCCTCAAAGTCGACCCGGGAGGTCGTCTCGGCCACGCGAACCCGCCGCCGCCGGCCCACGGCGGCGACCGCGACCTCGTCACCCTTGCGCAGGCCTTCGATCAGGAAGTGGCCTCGGTGATCCGTGTTCACGCTCCAGGCCAGGTTCCGCCGCTCGTCGGTCACCGAGACGCGTTCGCCCGCCAGCGGCCACCCGTCGAGCGTGACGGCTCCCTCCATGAGAACGGTGTCCTCAGTGAACGAGAGCTCCACCTCGGTGACCCCGGTGGGCGCCATCCGCAAGGGCGCCCGGCGGGAACGACCGGTGGACTCAACGGAGGCGATCACCGTCGTCGTGCCGCCCGGCTGCCGGAACGACATCTCGAACACCGGCTCGGCTGCCGTTCCGCCCGTGGCAGCGCGCATCCCCCGACTGGACATTCCTCCGGATGGATAGATCGTCTCGACCATAAGAAACACCTCGCCCGCTTCGGCGGGAGCTAGACCACGTACAACGACGCGAAGCAGGCCGGCGCCGGGCCCGGTCAGTTCCACGTACGGCGCCTCGCCCTCCGCGACCGCCACTTCGACCCGCGGCCCCTCCATGTTGTCGGACCTGGCGGCGACCGCATAGGAACCCGGCTCGACGATCAGTTCGAATTCCCCTTCCGGCCCCGTCTGTGAGCGTCGCGTATCGAACCAGCCTCCGTCGTCACGCCGAGCCGACACGGAGGCGGCCGGCATCGGCACGCCGTCCGGTTCGATCACCCGGCCGCGCAGGACGACGGGTGTGACGTCGATCGTCAGGTCGCCGAGGTTCGCGTCGACCTCGACCTGCCTGTGGATCACCTGGGACGCACCCGGAACCCGGCATACCAGGCTCGCCTGTCCCTGCGCCGACTTCACCGCGAAGCGGCCCGAGGCGTCGGTCAGCGACAGGGCGGACTCGATCCGAACCGATGCCCCCGCCACCGGTGCCCCTTCCCGGATCACCGTACCCATCACGTCGATCTCCGGCTTCGGTCGCAGAACCAGTTCCAACGGTTCACCGGGGGCTTCGCTCAGGGGAAACTCAAGATCCTCGTAGCCGTCGGCAAGCGCGCTCAGGACGCCGGCGCCAACCGGAAAGCCGTTCAACAGGAACTCGCCGGTCTCGTCCGTCTCCGCCCATGCGGAGCCGCCGCGCGCGGTCTGCCCGAAGCGCACTCGGACGCCTTCGACGCCGCTGCCGGTGAGCTCGTCCGTTACGCGCCCGCTCAACTCCAGGGCCTCGCGGAGCCGGACCTCCACTTCCTCGGCGGCGAGCGAGGCGTCCACCCTGACCAGAGGAATCGACTCCCGGACGAAACCGGGCGCGGAAACGAGAAGGGAGAGCTGATCGCCCGGCGCCAGTCCGGCGATGCGAAAGCGGCCGTCAGGGCCGGCCCTCAGTTGCCTGGCTGGAGCGCGCATCGGGCCCCGTCGAATTGAATAGACAAAGGACTCGCCATCACCCAGAACGATCGCGGCGGCTTCGACCGGCGCCCCGCCCCCGTCGACCACGCGACCCTGCAGGACGATCTCCGGTTCCAGGACCACGTCTCCCACGGACTGCTCTCCGGGCGAACCCGAATCCGATGCCGGCAGCCTCCTCCGCACCGTGCCATGGCCGGGAGCGGCCGCGACCAGCCACGCATCCCTCGCGCCGCTGGGATCGAGCTCGAACTCGCCGTCGTCCTCCGTACTGACTACCTGCAGCAGGGTCGGATCGTCCCCGACGTTCCAAAGGGCGGCGTCGCCGATGAAGCGCTCCGAATGCCACGGCCCGGCCAGCCCGACCGTTCCTCGAATCCCGCCGCCGGCGGTGGACACGAGCCGGCCGCGGATGGCCCGGTAGGGGACCAGTTCCAGGACGATCGGCTGCCGTCCCGCGCCCCGAACCTCGCTCAGGTCGCGCTGCGTCTCGCTGTAGCCCGCCGCACGGGCGACGAGCTGCCTCCGGCCCGGCGATTCGAACACCTCCAGCGAGAATCGCCCCGCGCCGTCGGACCATGCCACGGGCCGTGCGCCGTATCCGCTGACCGACACTCTGGCGCCACCTACACCGGCGCCGGCCGGATCCGCAACAGTCCCTTCGAGCCGGAGCAGCGGTTCGAGCGACAGCGCCGCGGGCAGCGACGCCCAGTCGATCTCGAGAGGCGCGAAGCGTTCGGCCAGGACGGTCGTTCTCGCGGCGCCCGGCGGGCCTTCCGCCATCAGCAGGCCGCCGGTCAGGCGCCCCCCATCAAGGGCCAGCGGCGCACCGCCGGACGACCAGTGGACCGCGGCCCACTTGGCCGTTTCCTCGGACCTGGACGACGATCGTCTGAAGCTGACAGCCACCGGCAGCGGCGCTCTCCCCATGAGATCGGCCGCACCCGCCACATGTTCGATCGCGTCAAGACTGCCGTCGGCGGTCAGCACATGGTAGACGCCCGCCGGCGCCCGGAAGTTTCCCCGCTCGTCCGTCGCGCCGACCGGCCAACCGTCTTCGCCGACCAGAACCGCGAAGGGTTCCGGCACACCGTTTCTTCTCAGCACACCGCTGACGGCCGGCGCCGCCTGCCGCTTCAGCTCCACCGCCAGGTCGGCGCCCGCCTCGCACTCCACGACTTCCGGTTCGTAGCCGGGAGCGCCGATCGTCAGGACCTCGAAGCGGCGCGAGCCGGACCGGGACGACACGATCCGCCCGCCCGCGAACTCGTGCCGAACCCGCCTTCCGGCCTCGATCCGGCGAATGAACGGCCAGGCAGTCCAGGAGCGCGCGTAGCCGAAATCGCGCAGACTCCCGCCACGCACGATCCAGGCGCTCGCCGGAGTCTCCAGCGACACCGTGCAGAACGTTGGCTTCTTCAAGTCGTGCGACGGCAGCAGCGTGTGCGTCTCCGGCCCGATCAGGAGAAACGCCCTCTCGACGGCGCCCGCACTTCGCACCCTGATCCAACGCACACCCGGCTCGGCGACCTGGAGCACGAAGCGGCCGTCCACGACGTCAACCGTCGCTTCAACCGGGTAAAGGCCGCCCACGTCGTCGTTCAGCACGGCGCTGAACAGTTCGTGGAGCGACGGCGCCCGCACCAGGGAGACCCGGACCGGGCCAGCGTCGGCCGAATCCCCGATCGAGCCATGTACGTCCACCGAAGCCGAGATTCCGGCTGCAGCCAGCATTGCGGACGCTAGCCCCGCGGCGGCAATCCGATTCAGAACACCTCCGAAGACGTTGCACCGCATGATTCCTCCCCTCAGAAGGAACTGTAAATCTACTGAACAACCAGTCCAACTCCTCCACACCGCCGATGCTTCCGGATCCGCCCGGGCGCAGGGCGGCGGTGCTACGATCGCGCGCCGGATTTGGAGGACCTCAAGCCATGCAGACACCCGTTCGAGTCGCCGTCACCGGAGCTATTCCCTGATCTTCCGCATCGCCGCTGGCGAGATGCTGGGGCCGAACCAGCCTGTGAGCCTTCATCTGCTGGAGATCCCGCCGGCGATGGACGCCCTCGCGGGCGTCGTCATGGAGCTCCGCGACTCGGCCTACCCGCTGCTGCACGACATCGTCCCCAGTTCGGACGCGAACGAGGCGTTCGACGGCGTGGACATCGCCATGCTGGTCGGTGCACGGCCGCGCGGACCGGGCATGGAGCGCAAGGATCTCCTGCAGGCGAACGCGGCGATCTTCTCCGTCCAGGGCAAGGCGCTCGACGCGCAAGCGAGCCGTGACGTGCGGGTCGTCGTGGTTGGCAACCCGGCGAACACGAACGCCCTGATCGCGGCCAGCAACGCGCCGAGCCTCGACCGGCGTCAGTTCACCGCGATGACCCGGCTCGACCACAACCGGGCGATCAGCCAACTCGCCGGGAAGACCGGCGCCCACACCACCGACGTGCGCCGGATGACCATCTGGGGCAACCACTCGGCGACCCAGTACCCGGACCTCAACCACGCCCTCGCCTCTGGCCGGCCGGCGCCCGAGCTGGTCGACGAAGCCTGGACCCGCGAGGAGTTCATTCCCACCGTGCAGCAGCGCGGCGCGGCGATCATCAAGGCCCGCGTCCGCGGCCGCGGCGGCGATCGACCACATTCGCACCTGGGTCCAGGGCACGGCCGACGGCGACTGGGTGAGCATGGCGATTCCGGCCGACGGCAGCTATGGCACGCGCGAAGGCGTGGTCTACTCCTTCCCGGTGACCGTCAGCGGGGGCGACTACCAGATCGTCCAGGGACTCGACCTCGACGAGTTCAGCCGCAGCCGGATGCAGGCGACGCTGGACGAGCTGTTCGAAGAGCGCGCCGGCGTCGAAGAACTCCTGCCGTAGGAAGGGCAGCCTTACCCGAACCAGACCGTGCGCCCGTCATCGGGCGCACGGATGGCAGACCGCCCGAGCTTCACCGGGTTTCCATCATGCGGCGCTATGCTGACGCCGCGTCCACTTCCAACCGTCCGACACGGAGGACACGATGGATCAGACCCTCCATGACCGCCTGAATGCTCATCTGCAGCTTGAGTTCGAGGCCGCCCACCGCTACCTGTCCATGGCGCTCTGGCTCGAGCGCATCGATCTGCCCGGTTTCGGGTCCTGGCTGCGGGGACAATCCGCCGACGAACTCAGCCACGCCCACCGCATCATCGACCACCTCGCCGACCGCGACCTGCTCGTCCGGATTCCCGAGATTCCGGCCCAGCCGACCGAGTGGGAATCGCCGGAAACCGCCGTCGCCGCGATCCTCGAGAGCGAGCAGCGCGTAACCAGGGCGATCGCGGATCTATACGACCTCTCCGAGAAGGTGCATGACCGCGCCGCCTCGATCATGCTCCAGTGGTTCGTCAACGAGCAGGTCGAGGAGGAGAACGTTGCCCGCACCCTGCTCGGCAGGCTCCGCCTGATCGGCGGCGACGGCGTCGGTATGCTGATGATCGATCAGGAACTCGCCAAAGGCACAGTACCCGGCGCCATGGCGGAAGCCGGCGCGAACGGAGCCGAATGACCTCAGGAGCCGAATGACACAACCAGAGGACCCCCAGACGCCCAAACCGCAGGCACCCAGCCGGCGGTACTCCAACTACGTCCTGGGCGTCCTCGTCCTGGTCTACGTCTTCAACTTCATCGACCGCCAGATTCTGTCCATCCTGGCGGAGGACATTCGCAACGATCTGGGCGTCAGCGACGCTCAACTCGGCTTCCTGTACGGCACCGCGTTCGCCGTCTTCTACGCGATCTTCGGGATTCCGATCGGCCGTCTGGCCGACATGTGGACCCGCAAGAGCCTGATCTCGATCGGCCTGGCCGCATGGAGTCTGATGACCGCGCTGTCGGGCACCGCGCGCGGCTTCGTCTCACTCGCCGCCTACCGGATCGGCGTCGGTATCGGCGAATCGAGCGCCGGGCCGGCGGCGTTCTCCATGCTCGGGGACTACTACCCGCCCCGACTGAGGGCCACGGTCACCGCGATGTACTCGAGCGGCGTCTACATCGGCGCCGGCCTCGGCATCCTGATCGGCGGCCAGATCGTCGACCGATGGAACAACGCCTACGCCGACGGCGGGGCGCCGTTCGGCCTGGTCGGCTGGCAGGTTGCCTTCTTCGCGGTGGGCCTGCCGGGCCTGCTGATGGCGATCTGGGTGTGGACTCTGAAAGAGCCCGTGCGGGGCCAGAGCGAGGGCATCGTGACTCCGCCGCATCCGGCGCCGTTCAAGGAGCTGGGGAAGGAGACCGCCGCCATTCTGCCGCCGCTGACCCTGTTTTCGCTGGGACGAAACGGCGGCTTCAGGACGGTCGTTCGCAATCTGCTGATCGCGGTCGGATGCGCCGCCGTCACCTACGGGTTGATCCAGGTCTTCGGCAACCCGGTGCAGTGGATTGCGCTCGCGATCGGCGCCTACGCTTTCCTGTCCTGGGTGCAGGGACTCCGGTTGAGGGACCGGCCAACATTCGAGCTCATCTACCGATCCAGGGCGATGATCTACGGCATGTTCGGCTTCGGCTGGATGGCGTTCGTCGGTTACGGCCTCGGCTTCTGGGCGCCGACGTTCTTCCGGAGGGTTCACGATCAGAGCGCCGGCGAAGCCGGCCTGATTCTCGGCCTCACGGCGGCAGTTGCCGGCTGGATGGGAGTCGCCGGCGGCGGCTGGTTCTCCGACTGGATGAAGCAGAAGACGCCGAAGGCCCGGCCGCTCTGCGGGCTCATCATCGCCCTGGCCTCGATCCCGCTCGGCGCTTTCCTCGTCCTGACCGAGAGCGTGACGACCGCCTACGTGTTCAACTTCCTCTTCACGCTCTTCGGATCGGCGTGGATCGGTTCGGCCGTCGCCATGGCCAACGACCTCGTGCTGCCCAGGATGCGCGGCACCGCCTCCGCGTTCTACATCCTGATGATGACCTTCGTGGGGCTCGCACTGGGTCCCTTCCTGATGGGTTGGCTGAGCACGACGCTTGAGGCCGGCGGCGCCGACTCCGGCCGCTCGCTGCAACTGGCGATGCTCGCGAGTCTCGGCGCCTACGTCCTTGGCGTGATCTTCTTCTGGCTGGCCGGGCGCTCCGTGGCCAGGGATGAAAGCACGCGGATCAAGCGCGCCCAGGCTGCGGGAGAGGTCGTTGAGGCGGCCTGAGCCGCAAGCGCCCGCAACGGCACCTAGCGGTTCGGACCGCGCTCCATCGGCACCGGCTGCCAGCGTTCCAGTTCGACCCGCGGCAACACCGTCGGGTTGACGCAGCTCATCGGCCAGCGACCGGAAAGCGCCAGGGCGACCTCGCGGCCGACGCGCCTCCGGGTCACGGGCCGCATGCGGGTCGTGGCCGAGGCGACGTGGGGCGTCAGAATCACATTGTCCATGCCGAGCAGCGGGTTGTCCTCGGCCGGCGGCTCTCGTTCCAGCACGTCGAGCGCCGCCGCGGCGATCTCGCCCGAATGGAGTGCCTTGACCAGAGCCGCTTCGTCAACCGTCGGGCCACGGCCGGCGTTGACCAGCACGGCCGTCTCCTTCATCGCCGCGAACTGGGGGCCGGAGAGCATGTGCCGCGTCTCGCTGTTGAGCGGCGGGTGCATCGACAGGTAGTCGGAACGCTCGAGCAACTCGTCGAAACTGACCGGCTCGACTCCCTCGCCGGTCATCTTCAGCTCGCTGACATAGGGGTCGTGAGCGATCACGTGCATGCCGAACGGCTTGGCCCGCCTCGCAACCGCCCTGGCCACGTTGCCGAACGAGATCAGCCCGAGAGTCTGGCCCCACAGCCGCGGAACCTCGTTGAGCAGAGGCCGGCCCTGGAACCAGTCGCCACGCCGCACCATGGAGTCCATCTCGCGCATCCGGCGCGCACCGGCCAGCAGCAGCGCCATCGTGTGATCGGCCACCTCCTCGATGAACACGTCGGGCACGTTCGTCACGACGATCCCCGCCTCGGTCGCCGCGTCCACGTTGACCATGTCGACGCCGACACTGCCGACACCGATCACGATGCACTCGTCGAGCCCGGCGATCACCGACCGTGAGATGCGGAAGCCCCACGAGGTGATCACCGCGGAGGCGTCGCCGGCCTCGGCCAGGAACTCCTCCTCCGTCAACGCCTGGACCTCGACGAGTTCCGCCACCGGCAGCAGCGCCTCCAGCTCGAAGTGGTAGCGCGTCTCGACCGATGCCGCCTTGGCGATGCCGGGCAGTTGGACGACGACTTTCTGCTTCTTCACGGTCTAAGCCTCCTGCGCGGCGAGTTCCCCCACCGCCCAATCGCGCAGACCGTTGTAGTCGGCCTTGCCGTTTGCCGCCCGGCCCACGCTGTCCCGCACCAGGACACGCTTGGGCGCCTTGTAGGACGCCAGTTCCCGCTTCACCCAACCGATCACGTCCGGCTCGCTGAAGCGTCCCGGATCGTCGAGCTCGACTACCGCCGTCACCGCCTGGCCGAAGCGCTCGTGCGGCACGCCGACGCACACGGCATCTCGCACCGAGGGATGGGTCTTCAGCACCTCCTCGACCTCCTCCGGGAAGATCTTCTCGCCACCGCTGTTGATGCACACCGAGCCGCGTCCGTAGAGCTTGAGCGAGCCGTCCGCCTCGACGGTCGCGTAGTCGCCGGGCAGCGAGTAGCGCACGCCGCCTGTTTCGATGAAGGTGGCCGCCGTCTTCTCGGGATCCTTGTAGTAGCCGAGAGGGATATGGCCGCTCACGGCGATCCGCCCCAGCACCCCGGAACCCGGTTCGACCTTGTTCCCGTCGTCGTCCAGAACGCAGGCGTTGTCGCCGAGCACGAACGACGCGGTCTCGCTGGCCTCGCCGGCGGTCGAGTCGGACCTCCCCATGCCGATCGACTCCGACGAACCCAGGCTGTCGGTCAGGATCGTCTCTTCCTGGCAGTAGCGCAGGAAGGCGCGCTTGACCTCGGCGCTCCACATGGCGCCCGACGAGACGACGACCTCGAGGCTCTTCAGATCGAAGCGGCCGGGCTCCTCCTCGAGCGCCCGGACCATCGGCCTGGCAAACGCGTCACCGACGATCGCGATCGCGCTGATCCCTTCCCTGGTGATCGCCTCGAGAGTGGCAGTCGCGTCGAAGCGGCGGTTGGCGAGGGTAATCACACAGCCGCCGTTCAGCATGCCTCCCAGCGCGGTGAGGAAGCCGGTTCCGTGCATCAGCGGGCAGGACGGCAGCGAGACGCGGCGCATCAGCAGCTCGTCGAACTGGGGTTTCAGTCCCTCGACCCCACCCGAAAGGTCGAAGGGGTCGAGGCGGCCGTCGTTGCTGATGTGCCAGAGATCGTCCAGCCGCCACATGACGCCCTTGGGCATGCCGGTCGTACCGCCGGTGTAAAGCAGCCACAGGTCGTCGCCGCTGCGCGGCCAGGGGGCCTGGAACGTCAGCGAATCGTCCGCACCCGGCACTGCCGCGGCCGCCTCTTCGTAGGGGATCGCCCACTCCGGGCAAGGGCCCGAACCGTCGTCGACCCAGAGCCAGGTGTGAATCGCCGGCGTCTTCTCCCTCAGGGCCTCGATCCGGGACGCGAAGCAGCCGTGAAAGATGACCGCCACGACGTCCGCGTTGTCCCAAAGGTAGAGCAATTCCCCCTCGACGTAGCGGTAGTTCGTGTTGACCGGAACCAGGGACGCCTTGAAGCAGGCGAGCACCGACTCCATGTACTCGGGCGCGTTGTAGAGGTACTGCGCAACCTTGTCCTGGTGCTTCGCGCCCCGCCCGATCAGCGTTGCCGCGATGCCGTTCGCACGGCGGTGCATCGCCGCCTGCGTGAACCGGCGGCTCGGGGCGCCGCCCAGGGAATCGATGAAGGCCTGGGCCTGGGCCTCGGGCTGATGTTCAGCGATCGCTTCGAGAATGTCCGCGTGATGCCAGTCGCTCATGGGCGCAGGAATGTAGCAGCACCGCAGTCCGTACCGGAGACGACACCCGGTGTCGATCATCTATCCTCAGGCAAGGGAGATCAGACCTTCACACAGCGGCCCGGTCCGACAAAGAGGTCCTCATGCCGGAAACTGGGCCACGAAGAACGGGAGTTGGCCATGGAGAGTCTCTTCGTATCGACCCGACGCACGCACAGGAGTCTCGCGCCGGTGACGTGCACTGTCTCGACACTTGCGTTCCTGCTGGTGGCGGCACTGCCGGCCTCGGCGCAGAAGAACAACGTCATCCTCTTCGTCGGCGACGGCATGGGGGTGTCGACCGTCACGTCCACCCGCATCGCGACGGTCGGCGTCGACGGGCAACTGGCGCTGGACCGCATGCCCTATACCGCTATCTCGAGGACGGCGTCGGCCGACTACATCACGCCAGACAGCGCCGCCACGATGTCGGCGATGATGACCGGCGTCAACACGAATACGGGCGTGATCGGCTACGGCCCGACCACCGAGTACGCGGACTGGGGCGGCAACGGCAACGGCCCGCGGTTGACGACCATCGGCGAGCTGGCCATCTCGATGGGGTATGCGGTCGGCATCGTCACCACGACGCGCGTTACCCACGCGACCCCCGCGGGCGTCTTCGCACACGTCAACGACCGCAACCTGGAGAACGAGATCGCCGCCCAGATGACGCCTGGTGGAAGCGGCTACAACGACCGACTCGGAGAGGGGCTTCACGTGATCTTCGGAGGCGGCCGGCGGCACTTCCTTCCCACCTCGGCATCGGACGATGAAGGACTTCCCGGAAGCCGGTCGGACGGCCGCGACCTAAGGAACGAGCTGCAGCAGTTGGGCTATCGCTACGTCTGGAACCGGCAGGGACTCAATTCCCTGGGCGGTTCCGGCCGCGCGATCGGCCTGTTCGCGTCGAGTCACCTGGAGTACGAAGCGGACCGGGACAGCGGCGAGCCGAGCCTGGAGGAGATGACGAGGAAGGCGATCCAGATTCTCACCGCGACGGGGAAGCCCTACTTCCTGATGGTCGAAGCGGGCCGAATCGACCATGCGCACCACGAGGGCAATGCCTATCGGGCCTTCACCGACACCCGGATGTTCGATCGCGCGATCAACACCGCCCAGCGGAGCGTGAATCTCAACAGGACGCTGATCCTCGCGACGGCCGACCACAGCCACGTCTTCACGATCGCGGGCTACCCAATGCGACCGCTCGGCGACCTGCGCTACACGCCCCGCTCGGTGCCCGCGTCGTTCCGCAACCAGCCGCACAACGGCATCCTGGGGACCGTCCACGACATCGACAGCGGGGGCACGATCTCGGAGAGTGGAGACTCGGGCGGCATTCCCTACACCATCCTCGGCTACGCCAACGGGCCAGGACATCGGAGCGGCTCGCGCGTCAATCCGAACAGCGACAGGACGGCCGGCTACGGCGGCGCCGTTCCTTCGAGCACCAGCCACACGGCGTACCGGCAGGAGGCAACGGTCCCGCTGTTCCTGGAGACGCACGCCGGGGAAGACGTGATGATTTACGCGGTCGGCCGTAGGGCGGAGAACGTGCGCGGCACGGTGCCCAACACGAAGGTGTTCGACTGGATCAAGGACGGTTTCGCCGACAGAGGCAGCCGCCCGTCTCAGCCGGACCCGGACCCGGATCCCGACCCGGACCCGGCCCCGGAACCCCCGCCCCAGTCCGAGGTCTGCACGCCGACTACCACGCTGCTCCGGTTGGACGGCGACTACGAAATCAGCATGTGCTACCGGACACCCGGAGGAGAGGAAGGCCAAGCTAAATCCGCGGCCTGGTCCGACGAGTCCGCCATCCTCTGGTTCTTCAACCGCAGCAACGCCGAGGTCCTCGTCAAGGTGCTCAACGGTTGTGGGAACAACCGCCATCGCTGGGTCTTCGTTGCACCCGTGACGACCCTGGAGTTCAATCTCTGGGTGACGGCGCCGGACGGCGCGCGCTGGACGCACACCAACCGGCAGGGCGAAACCGCCGCCACCAAGAGCGATACGTCGGCATTCCGCTGCGCGGACTGAGGGGTGACGGCGAATGACACCGATGAGGGTGACGCGAGGCGGCCGCCGAAGGGCAACACGACCCCAACGGGTGCGCTCGCCCGTGCAGGCGCCTACATGCTCCGCCGGTACTCGCCGCCGACGCGATAGAGCGCGTCCGAGATCTGACCGAGCGAGCAGTGCTTGACCGTCTCCATCAGCTCCTCGAAGACGTTGCCGCGACGGCGCGCCACGTCCTGTAGCCGCCGCAGACGGGCCGCCGAGTGTCCGCCGTGACGACGGTGGAAGGCGGCCAAGCTGTCGATCTGCTGTCGCTTCTCCTCGTCCGTCGAGCGGATGAGCTCCGCCTCGACCGTCTCCGCGAACTCCTGGCCTTCGGCGAGGAAGGTGTTGACCCCGACGACGGGCAGGCTGCCATCGTGCTTCTTCCTGGATCTTCGAGCGCTGGTACATCGTGTCCATCGCCGCCAGCACGCCGCCGCGCTCCGACAGCCGCTCGAACTCCAGGTAGACCGCCTCCTCGACCGCGTCGGTGAGCTGGTCGAGCGCGAATGACCCCTGCCAGGGGTTCTCGCTCCGGTTGAGGCCGAACTCCCGGTTGATGATCAACTGGATCGCCAGCGCCCGGCGCACGGACTGTTCCGTCGGAGTCGTGATCGCCTCGTCGAAAGCGTTCGTGTGCAGTGAATTGCAACGGTCGAGGATGCCGTAGAGCGCCTGCAGCGTGGTGCGGATGTCGTTGAACTGGATCTCCTGGGCGTGAAGCGAGCGACCGGACGTCTGGATGTGGTACTTCAACATCTGGCTGCGAGCGGAGGCGCCGTAGCGCTCGCGCATGGCCCGCGCCCAGAGGCGGCGGGCGACGCGACCGATCACCGCGTACTCGGGGTCCATCCCGTTCGAGAAGAAGAACGAGAGGTTGGGGGCGAAGTCGTCGATCGCCATCCCCCGCGCCAGGTAGTACTCGACGATCGTGAAGCCGTTGGCGAGCGTGAACGCCAACTGGGTGATCGGGTTCGCTCCGGCCTCCGCGATGTGGTAGCCGCTGACCGAGGCGCTGTAGTAGTTGCGGACGTTGTGGTCGATGAAGAACTGCTGAACGTCGCCCATCATCCGTAGCGAGAACTCGGTCGAGAAGATGCAGGTGTTCTGGGCCTGGTCTTCCTTCAGGATGTCGGCCTGGACCGTGCCCCGGACCCGGCTCAGCGCGTCGGCGCGGATCCGCTCGTAGACGTCGCGCTCGACGACCTGGTCGCCGGAGATGCCGAGCAAAGCCAGCCCCAGACCGTCGTTCTCCTCCGGCAGCTCACCGCGGTAGACCGGCGCGTCACCGGCGGACATCCGGGCGATCTCCGCGCGCGCCTGCTCCAGGCCGCCCATCTCCCGCAGGTGACGCTCCACCTGCTGGTCGATCGCGGCGTTCATGAAGAAGGCCAGGATGGTCGGTGCCGGGCCGTTGATCGTCATCGACACCGACGTCGTCGGATCGCAGAGATCGAAGCCCGAGTAGAGCCGCTTCATGTCGTCGACCGTGGCGATCGAGACCCCCGAGTTGCCGACCTTGCCCCAGATGTCGGGGCGCAGCCCCGGATCCGAACCGTAGAGCGTGACCGAGTCGAACGCGGTCGACAGTCGGCTGGCAGGCTGCCCTCGCGACACGTAGTGGAAGCGGCGGTTCGTGCGCTCCGCAATCCCCTCGCCCGCGAACATCCGCGTCGGCTCTTCGCTGCTGCGCCGGTAGGGATAGACCCCCGCGGTGTACGGGTAGGCGCCCGGCAGGTTGTGCTTCATCAGGAAGCGCAGCAGATCGCCCCAGTCCGAGTACTCGGGCAGCGCCAGCTTCGGCATCCGCAGGTGGCTCAACGTGGTCACGTAGTTGTCGCCGGTGACGGCGCGCCCGCGGACGGGGTAGCTGTACTCGTCCGCCCGTGCGGCACGGGCGCGCTCGGGCCACTTCTTCAGGAGCTCCACGGCCTCGGCGCCGACTTCGGCCAGCGCATCCTGGTAGGTACCGCGAAGACGGGCGAGGGTCTCGTCGGGCGCTGCCTCCAGGGCGGCCGCAGCGTAGGTCTCAAGCGGTTCCGGCAGCTCCGGATCGTCCAGCTCGGCCAGCGCCCGGTAGCAGCCATGCGCCTTCTGTGCCGCCGCAACGCGGCCTTCGACATCGGCCTCCGCCGCTCTCCCTGCCTCGGCGATCTCGGCGAGATACCGGTTGCGGTTGTCCGGGATGAGGACCGCCGCCTTCGGCTCCCGCTCGTAGGCGGCCTCATCCAGGTCGAGCCGCTCGCGCAGCAGCCGGCACACGTTCCAGAACATCCAGTTGACGCCCGGGTCCTGGAACTGGCTGGCGATCGTCGGGTAGACCGGCACGTCCTCGTCGGCGGTCTGAAACGCCAGCCGGTTGCGCCGCCACTGCTTGCGCACGTCACGGAGCGCGTCCTGGCCACCGCGCCGGTCGAACTTGTTCAGGACGATCACGTCGGCGAAGTCGAGCATGTCGATCTTCTCGAGCTGGCTTGCCGCACCGTAGTCCGAAGTCATCACGTAGATCGAGAGGTCGACCAGGTCGACGATTTCGCTGTCGCTCTGGCCGATACCGGCCGTCTCCACGAGGACCATGGAGAACCCGGAAGCCTTCAGGAGAGCGATCGCGTCGCCGAGCACCTCGCTGGTCGCCAGGTGCTGCCGCCGGGTCGCCATCGAGCGCATGAACGCGCGTCCGCTGCGCAGACTGTTCATCCGGATGCGGTCGCCGAGCAGGGCGCCGCCGGTGCGGCGCCTGGTCGGGTCCACCGCGAGGACGGCGATCCGCCGTCCCGCGTCGTCGCCCGGGAAGCACTCCAGGAACCGGTTCAGGAGTTCGTCGGCAACGCTGCTCTTGCCGGCGCCGCCGGTGCCGGTCAGACCGAGCACCGGCACGCCGGCGCCCGCGAGCTGCCACTCCTTGCGCAGCCGGCGCAGCTCCGCCTCGTCCACCGCACCGCGCTCGATCGCCGAAAGCAGGCGCGCCAACTCCCCGTCACCGTCCGGGTCGGCCGCCACGCGCACCCGGAACCGCGGCTCCGGTGCGCTTCGACGCTTCGCGTGTGTCCGTTCGACGACATCGTCGATCATCGCCGGAAGCCCCATCTTCAAGCCGTCGTCGGGATGGTAAATCCGTTCGACTCCGTAGGTCTCCAGCTCGGCGATCTCCTCGGGAGTGATCGTGCCGCCGCCGCCACCGAACACCAGGACATGCGCGGCGCCTTCCTCCGCCAGCCGGTCGATCATGTAGCGGAAGAACTCGATGTGGCCGCCCTGGTAGGAGCTGATCGCGATCGCGTCCGCGTCCTCCTGCACCGCGGCCCGGACGATCTCGTCGACGCCGCGGTTGTGGCCCAGGTGGATCACCTCCGCCCCGCGGTCCTGGATCATCCGCCGCATGATGTGGATCGCCGCGTCGTGGCCGTCGAAGAGCGACGCAGCCGTCACGAACCGGAGCGGACTCGCATCCTCCGCGGGCCGGGTCCGCAGGTCTTGTTCGGGTGTCGTCACGGTACGGTTCCTTCTCGGCAAACGCCTGCCCGGAGTCTACTGCCGAGGCGCAGAGTAAGCTCCGCCAACTACACGAAGCCCGAAAACGGCGGCTGTCGCCGCCCTGCTCCTCCGCGACCCGCTACAGGAGTCTGCCGTGAGAACGACGACCACGATCAGCGCCCTGGCTCTCCTGGCCGCTCTGCTCCTGACCTCAGCCCCGATCGCCGCCCAGGAGCCGAGCCCTTCGAGCCGACCCGACTCCGCCCCGGCGACCGCCCAGACCGCGGACAGCGACGCCGAAGCGACGGCCGCCGCCCGGCGGGAGCGTTTCCGCCGCTTGCGGTACGGCAACCTGGCGGAGCTCGAACTGGTCGGCAAGCAGCTCAGAATCTCCTATCCGGATCTCGCAACCGACAGCGGCGACTATCGTGCGTTCGAGGCCCTCGAGCCCGGCCAGGTCGCGGCCTGGACCAGCGCCAGGGCGGTCAAGCTGCTCACCCCCGCGTCTCTCTCCTTCGGCGGCGTCGTCGTGCCGTACGGAAACGTCTCCCCCGACTATCCGGGCGTCTACAGCCTGTGGCCGAAGCGCACCGCCGGCGGCTGGAGCCTCGTGTTCAACGGTGACGCGGACATCTGGGGCAGCCAGCGCGACGCGGCGGCCGACGCTGTCGAGGTGCCGCTTGAGCACTCAACGACCGACGAGCCGACGGAGAAGCTGACGATCGAGTTCCTGGACGTCGGCCCGGGCGCGAAAGCGCTTCCGAAGGAAGCGGCAGGGAAGAAAGTCCTGCGGATCGCCTGGGGCGATCACCAGTTCCTGGCCGCCTTCGAAGCGGCACCCTAGAAGACGTCGGATCGCGACGGCATCCGCATCGTGATCGACCTCAAGCGCCACGGAACTGGGTGCGCCGCCGTCCCCGCCGGCTTCTGAGGAAGACGCGCCGCGAAGCGGCACCGTACTAGCGCTTAGGCCTTCGTCACTCCCGGCACCGCTACCGCATACCGGCCCTTCTCGTCCGGCACCGTCGGCGGGTCCGCGTCCCAGGCGTAGGTCGCGGGCTCCAGCGACACGTCCGACTTGAGCGCTTCCTTCCAGGTGATCTTCTTGCCGCTGTAGGTCGCCATGCGGCCCAGGACGGCGGTCATCGTCGCGATCGCGCCGTTCTTCGCCTCGTTGAACGGCTTGTCCTCGCGAATCGCCTCGAACAGGCGGTCGTGCTCGACCTGGTAGGGACTCTTCTCGTCCTCCGGCTCGTGATGGTTCCAGCCGCCGGGCGCCTCGATCAGACCCGACGCGAGGCTCGCCCGCCCCTTGCTGCCGTGGGCGAACTCGGCGACCTGGTCCCAGCAGTTCTGGATGTGCCGGCACTGGCTCAGCATGACCGCGCCGTCGTCGTAGGTGTACTCGACGAAGTGGTGGTCGAAGATCTCGCCATGGTCGGGGCCGTTCCGCCACTGGCGGCCGCCCTGCCCCTGGGCCTCGACCGGATGGCCGCCCTTGACCCAGTTGCCGACGTCGATGTTGTGGATGTGCTGTTCGACGATGTGGTCGCCGCAGAGCCAGTTGAAGTAGTACCAGTTGCGCATCTGGTACTCCATCTCGGTCTGGCCGGGCTTGCGCTCCCGTACCCAGACGCCCGAGCCGTTCCAGTAGACGCGGAGCGCCACGACATCGCCGATCGCGCCATCGTGAATGCGCCTGATCGTCTCGTTGTACATCCCGCTGTGGTGGCGCTGCAGGCCGACGCCGACCTTGAGACTCTTCTCCTTCGCGGCCTTGGCCGCCTTGAGCACACGCCGCACACCCGGCGCGTCGACCGCGACCGGCTTCTCCATGAACACGTGCTTGCCCTGTTCGACCGCGTACTCGAAGTGCTCGGGCCGAAAGCCCGGCGGCGTCGCGTGAACGACGACGTCGACGCCGGAGTCGATGACCTTCCGGTACGCGTCGAAACCGACGTAGCGGTTCTCGGCCGGCACCTGGAGGCGCTTGCCGTTGTCGAACGACCCGTTCTCGCCCAGCTCGGCGAGGTGCGCGTAGCAGTTGTCGAGACGGTCCTCGAAGGCGTCGGCCATCGCGACGAGTTCGACCGGTCCCGACGTCGACATGGCCTGCGCCGCGGCGCCGGTCCCGCGCCCGCCGCAGCCGATCAGGCCGATCCGCAGCGTGGCGTCACCGCGGGCGCGCCCCACGTCCGAGTTCGTGTTCGTGGCAGCCGCCGCGGCCCCGCCGCCGACTCCGCCCGCCAGCAGGGCCGCCGAAGCCCCGGTGATGAAACTGCGCCTGGAGGTTGTGTCCATCGTGTCTCCCCGCACCCGCATGGTGCCGTCCTCGTCGATCCGTATCGGTCGATCCCTGTTCCCTTGGTCGCAATACTCTAGCCGACGCCTCCGCTACCATCCGCCGCCATGAACGACCTCGAAACGCTCCGATTCGAACTGACCGACAACGTCGCCCGGATCACCCTCAACCGGCCCGACGCGGCGAACGCGATGAACATGCAAATGTCGAAGGACCTGCTCGAGGTCGGCATCGAATGCGACGAAGACCCTGAGGTACGGGCCGTCCTGTTGCGCAGTGAGGGCCGCATGTTCTGCGCAGGTGGCGACCTGGCATCCTTCGCCAGGGCCGGCGACGCACTGCCCCGCGCCCTCAAGGAGATGACGGTGTACCTGCACGCGGCGATTACGCGCCTGGCCCGCGGCAGCGCGCCCGTAGTCGCCGCGGTCCAGGGACCCGCAGCCGGCGCCGGCTTCTCCCTCGCCTGCGCGGCCGACCTGGTCGTCGCCTCCGAGCAGGCGGTGTTCACGCTGGCCTACACGCGCGCCGGACTGACGCCGGACGGCAGTTCGACCTACTTCCTGCCGAGACTCCTCGGACGCCACAGAGCGCTGGAGCTGATTCTCACGAACCGCGTCCTCCCGGCCGCCGAGGCCCAGGACTGGGGGCTGGTCAACGAGGTGGTACCCGCCGACGAACTGGACGCCCGCGCCGGGAAGTTGGCGCAGCAGCTCGCCGCCGGACCGACCTGGGCGTTCGGTACCGCGAAGGAACTCGTCATGCGCTCGTTCTCGGAGGACCTGGAGTCGCAGATGGAGTTCGAGTCGCAGGCAATCGCCAACGCTGCGCGCACCGAAGACGCCGCGGAAGGCATCGCCGCCTTCTTCGAGAAGCGCCGGGCGGTGTTCAAGGGTCGCTAACCGCCTGACGTCGCCGCTTCGCGGCGCGTCTCTTCCTGAGAGCCGGCCAGAAGGCCGGCGCACCCAGTATTCTGCGGCGCAACCTCCATGTTGAAGCGAGCAACGACTCTGCTAGCGCTCATGTTCGCCGCGGCGGTCCAGGAGCCGGGCGCCGGCCGCTACCCGGACATGCCCCCGGGGCGGCCGCCGGTCGTCGACGTCTCCGCCGCGGACGCAGCCACCGAGACCGACATGCGGCCCTACCGCGAGCGGATCGTCGGCGTCAGCGCCGAAGGCGGCGAGCCGGTTCCGGGCGGCGAGTTCCTGCTCGGGAGCCCCGAGGACGAGGCCGGGCGCGGCGAGCTGGAGTCTCCGCGTCGCCGTGTGCGGGTCGGCCCGTTCTGGATGGCGACCCATGAGACGACCTGGGATCTCTACCGCGTGTTCATGTTCGACACGGACCGCGGCGGCGAGGAACCCGGCGCCCCCTGGGCGGACGCTGTGAGCAGGCCGACGCCGCCCTACCGGCCGATGGACTTCGGCATGGGGGTCGAGGGCTTCCCCGCGATCTCGATGACGC
>JAGWAG010000081.1:20972-29773 GCA_021296535.1 Acidobacteriota bacterium
TTCTACCGGCTGCCGACCGAGGCCGAGTGGGAGTACGCCTGCCGTGCGGGGAGCCAGACCGCGTGGTCGTTCGGTGACGCCGCGGTGGAGATCGACCGTTTCGCCTGGCACGCGGGCAACAGCGGCCGCCGCTACCAGCAGGTCGCCCAGCTCGAAGCGAACGCGTGGGGCCTCTTCGATCTGCACGGCAACGTGGCCGAGTGGACCCTCGACGCCTACGCCGGCTACGCCGCACCGGGCGAGGGCGACATCCCGGTGGACCCGATCGCCTGGCCGTCAACGGAGTTTCCTCGCAGCGTCCGCGGCGGTTCCTGGCAGGATGAACCGCCCGCTCTTCGCTGCGCCGCGCGCCGCGGCTCAGCCTTCTCTTGGAAGCGGATGGACCCCCAGATTCCACAGAGCGTCTGGTACCACACGAATGCCCGCTTCCTCGGCTTCCGAGTCGTACGGCCGCTCGTCGAACCTTCCTCGGAAGAACAGCTCAAGTACTGGAAGCCGGACCTGGACTCCGTGCGCAGGATCGTCGACCGCCAAAGACGCGGCGAGCGCGACTGACTACTCGGGCACCTCGACAGCGATCTGCAGCGTCGGATGTGTCTCCGGCGCGACGAGTGCGTTCAACACGGCGAAGGACAGCTCGAAGTCCGCACGATTCTCTCCGGTCACACTGACCGCCACCGTTTCGTACGGTCCCACGTTGACTACGGCGCCGCGATCGTAGAAACGCTGCGGGCCGACGCTCAGAAGGTTGAACGACGCGCCGGAGCGGTTCACGAGCGTCACGGTCAGCACGCTTCCGCGGCGAACCCGGACGTCCAAGACCCTCAGGGACGCTTCGAGCAGGGGGACCACGACCTCCTCCCGTCCGATCAGTTCATTGTCTTTCCAGGCGGCCGTGCGGTTGGCGTGCAAGGCCTCCCGGATGGACTCCGCCGTCCGCTCCTCAGCCAGCACCAGCGTCACCGTTCTATGCCCACCACCGTGGACGTCATACTCCCAGTCGACCAGGCCGTGAATGTCAGAGACGCCGAGGATGGCCAGGTCGTAGTCGAGCGCGATCTGGAGCGCTTCCGCCGAGTACACGTGTGCGTTCGCCACCTCGATCCCGTGCAGCAGCCCGTCCGCGATCAACCCGCGGTGCATGTCCGTCAGCCTGGCCACTCCGTCCCGCCTCTGAGGAATCCAGTTGGGGTGGTTCCAGAACACAAAGGCGTCCTGCCGGTTCGCCTCTTCGAACACCTCCATCACATCGTCCCGCAGTAGCGCGTTCGCATCGCTCAGGAAAACAGCGTTGCAGTGGCCGGGCGGCATGTCCCGTGAGATCTCCGCGCCGTTGACCACGATCACGCCGGGGGCCTCAGCGCCCGCGTACTCGGCCGCGACCGCAAACGCACGATTCCGGTCGGGGTTCGGGATGTCCGCGGCGCGGGGCTGATACTCCAGGTGTTCGGTCACGGCGAGCAGGGCCACGCCGTCCCGCTCGGACTCCTGGACTCGAATGACGGGCCACACCGAACCATCCGAGAACACGGAATGCGTGTGCAGGTCGACGGCGAGCGTGCGGTAGCCGCCCACATCCGGAAACTCGATCGCCCGGCTCTGCGCACCTGCCGGTGTCACCGGCATTGCCGCGACCAGGGACAGGGTCAGTGCGACGCCCGGCCCGTTCACCCATTCGTTCATTCGACCGGGTTCGCCTCCGGTACTTCCACCTCCAGCCGCAGCGTCGGATGCGTCTCCGGCGCCACAATCGCGTTCAGGACCTCGAACGCCATCTCGAAGCTGGAGCGGGCCTCGCCGCTGATCGCCAGGTCCAGGTCGCTGTGCGGCTCGACGCGCATGGTCGACGGGGGACCGTTGAACCGGTGGCCGCTGGTGACCCGCAGGTCGAAGGCGGCGTCCGACACGTTGGAGAGCCGGATGTCGATCAGCTCGTCGTCCTGGCTGCGTTCGACCTTCGTCAGCCGGAGCGACGCCTTGAGCAGCGGCATCAGCGCGTCTTCGCGGCCGATCAGCCAGTTGCCCTGCCACGCGACCGTGCGGTTGGCGTGCAGCGCCGCCTGAATCGACTCGGCGCTCCGCTCCTCGGCGAACACCAGGGTGACCGTGCGATGGCCACCCGAGTGGGGCATGTAGTCCCAGTCGATCAGACCGTGGATGTCCGAAACGCCGAGGATCGCCAGATCGTTGTCCAGCGCGATCTGGAGGGACTCGGCCGAGTAGAAATCGCCGTTCGACACCTCGATCCCGTGCAGCAATCCGTCTGCGATGAGCCGCCGGTGCATGTCGGTCAGCTTCGCGACGCCGTCGGGCCGTTGCCGCGGCCAGTTCGGATGATTCCAGAAGACAAAGCCGTTCTGCTCGTTGGCCGCCTCGATCGCCTGCTGCGACTCGCGCTCGCTCGCCGCCTGCTCCTCCGGCGTGGACGGCCGGAGCCGGATCATGTAGTCCGCGTCGCCGGTCTCCACGAGGAGCGCGTTCGCGTCCGTGATGAACACGGCGTTCACGTGGCCCGGCGGCATGCTGCGGGTGATCTCCGCGCCGTTGACCACGATCACTTCCAACTCCTCCTCGGCGACGTACTCGCTGGCGACGATGTAGGACCGGTTCCGGTCGGGGTGCGGGATGTCCTCCCGGCGCGGCTGGTACTCGAGGTGCTCGGTGACCGCCATCAGCGCGAGGCCGTCCCGCTCGGATTCCTGCATGCGGATGATCGGCCACACCATGCCGTCGGAGAAGACGGAGTGGGTGTGCAGATCGACGGCGAGCGTCCGGTAGCCGTCGACATCGGGGAACTCGATCGCGCGTTCCTGGGCTGCAGCGGACGTGGTCGTGGCGAGTACCGCGACAGACAGGGTCAGCGTCCAGGTGACCGGCCGACTCTTCATGGCGAGCTCCTCTTGGTTTGCGGAGGTTCCGGAGGGACGAGACGGAGGATAGCCGCTGCGACCTGAGACCAGCGTCAAGAAACGGCGTCCACACTCCGCCGCCGTCGCCAGACGTCGGTCGCCACGGCCAGCAGGATCGCCACGCCGGTGATGATCCGCTTCGTCGGCTCGGTGGCGCCGGCCTGGGCGAGCCCGGTCTGTAACACGGCGATCACAAGCACACCCAGGAGTGTGCCGGTCACCGACCCGCGGCCGCCGAGCAGCGACGTGCCGCCGATGACCACCGCGGCGATCGCCGACAGCTCCATCCCGATCGCGGCGTTCGGATCCGCGGACTGCAGGTAGCCGACCTGGCACAGCCCGGCGGCGGCCGCCAGCAAGCCCGCCAGCGTGAAAACCGCGAACTGAACCCGGGCCGGCCGGACGCCGCACCGGTGGAGCGCCGTCCGGTTGCCGCCTACCGCGAAGACGTAGCGGCCGAACGCCGTACGCGAGAGGACGAACTGCAGCCCTACGACCAGAGCAAGCGAGCCGATGAAAGCAACGGAGAGGCCAAGCACCGGCGTCGTCGCACCGAGCGCGGCGACCCGATCGCCCAGATAGCTCGTCCTCGACGCAGTAACGAGGTACGTCGACCCGCGTGCGATCTCGAGCATCCCGAGTGTCACCAGAAAGGACGGGATCGACCAGCGCGCGACCAGGACGCCATTGATCGCGCCGCAAAGTCCGCCGACCGCAAGCGCAACCAGAGCCGCCGCCACGAGCGGCAACCCCTGGTCAACGGTCAGTACGCCCAGCACGGCCGCCGCCAGGGCCAGCACCGAACCGACCGAGAGATCGATGCCGCCCGCTATCAGCACCAGGGTCAGGCCCGCCGACGCGACGACCAGGGGCGGCAACTGGTTCGCCAGCGTGCGAAACGTCAAGGCGCTCCAGAAGTGGTCCGTGACCAGGCCGAAGACCACGCACAGGCCGAACAGGACCAGGACCAGCCCGCCCCGGTATCCCGGAGAGAAAGAGCGGCGCCAGCCGGCAACGGCCAGCGTCATCGGTTGGAGCGCCCTGCGAGCATCGGGACGAGGATACAGTCGCGGCTGGCTCCGAGAGCCCCTATCCCATGACCATGCCCCAGCGTCTTCCCGGCGTTGGGCGCCTCGACGGCGTCCCGCGCTCTAACTAGTGCGCTCTCTCGTTCGCAGGGTCCGCGGTGGGTCGAAGGCCGCGGCGTACCGGCTGACGAAGGGCATGCTGCGTCGGTTCGGATACGACTTCGAGATCTTCCCCCGCTCGAGCCGAGACGCTCACGCCTCAAAGAACGCGGACGAGAGCTTCTACCGCGAGTGGAGGTCGCCGTCGCCGGTCTGGGCGCCCTGGCGCGGCGAGCCCGACTTTCGGAAGGCGTACGACGGCGTCGAGCCATACACGGTCGTTTCAGGCGACCGCTGCCAGGTCCTCTACCGTCTTGGCAACCAGGCTCTCTCCGTCGACGGCGATTTCGCCGAGTGCGGCGTGTACCGGGGAGGCACGGCGCTTCTTCTCTCCAGGGTGCTGGAAGGCCACGGGAAGAACCTCCATCTCTTCGACAGCTTCGAGGGACTCCCGGCGCCCGATCCCACGAGGGACCCGGATCTGGAAGAAGGCGTCTTCAAGGCGACGTCCGCCCGGGAGGTCAAGGCTCTTCTCGGCGGCTTCTCGGGGCCCCTCAGAATCCACCAGGGGTGGATCCCGTCAACCTTCGATGGCCTCAACGACTCTCGCTTCGCCTTCGTTCACATCGATGTCGATCTCTACCGTTCGACGCTCGACTGCCTCGACTACTTCTACCCGCGTCTTTCGGCCGGAGCGGTCGTCGTCTTCGACGACTACGGCTTCCCCGCCGCCCGCGGTGAAAAGAACGCCGTGGACGAGTTCTTCTCCGACCGGCCCGAAGCCCCACTCGCCCTGCCCACGGGCCAGGCCATCGTGACGAAGCTCCCCTGACGAGGTCGCGAGCGCGGCCGGTTCCAGCGCGGGAAGTGCCCTTCTTGCTACCCGGACGACGTGACGATGTCGACCGGAGTCTTCAGGTCCTCCGCCGTCTCCCCGCGCAGGATCTCCAGAGCAGCCTCGATTCCGAAGACCGCGAGTCGATCGGCGTGCTGGTCGGCGGTGGCCAGGATCTCCCCCTGGACGACCAGTTCGGCCACCGCCTCGATGTTGTCGAAGCCGACGATCAGCACGTCGTCGCGGCCGCTCTGCCGGCGCGCCGCCAGGGCACCCAGCGCCATTTGATCGTTGGCGCAAAGGAGCGCCCGCAACTCGGGGTGCTCGCGCAGCATCGCCGCCGCCACCGTGTTCGCCCGCGCCTGCTCCCAGCCGCCGCTCTGGATGTCGACGATCTCGACACCGGCCGCGTTCATCGCGTCCTCGAAACCTGCCTGCCGCTGCTGGGCGTTGAAGGCGGTCGGGATGCCGCCGACGATCGCCACCTGATCGCCCGGCGCAAGCCGTTCCGCCAGCACCTCGCCGACTCGCCGAGCGCCGTCGCGGTTGTCCGGGCCGACGAAAGGCGCGTCGAGACCCGCCTCCGCCGCCACCTCCGCGTCGAGGCGGTTGTCGATGTTGACCACGACGACTCCGGCCGCCTGGGCCCGAGCCAGCACTGGCGCCAGGGCCTTCGAATCCGCGGGCGCGATGACGATCGCATCGCTGCCCGAAGCGACCATCTGCTCGACCAGGGCGACCTGCTGGGCCAGATCGCTCTCGTTCCGGGTGCCGTTGACGATCAGGTCGTACTCGTCCGGGTGAGCCTCGTGGTGCGCACGGGCACCCTCGGCCATCGTCTCGAAGAACTCGTTGGCGAGGGACTTCATGATCAGCGCGATCTGCGGCCGGGCGGCGTCCTCGGCCGGGCTACCGCCTCCCCCACAGCCGACCGCCAGCCCAACCGTGGCGGCCAGAACAAGAAGCGCGCTCCCGAGATTGAGTCTCGACATGACGCGGTACAGCGTACTGGAAGCGGCGACCGCCCACTGGGTGCGCCGCGAAGCGGCGACCACTACTCCACCGCCAACTCCACCGCTTCCGCGAACTTCGCCAGCGCACCCTCCGCCGCGGCCCGGTCCGCCGCCGGCGCCTTCGCCCCCTCCGCTTCGTAGTGCAACGCCAGCACCTCCAGACGCCCTTGGCGGCGGTGCGCCTTCAGGTCGTACCGCGCCACGAGACGGTCACCCGCCAGCACCGGCATGCAGTAGTAGCCGTAGCGGCGCTTCGCAGCCGGCTTGAAGATCTCCAGGATCTGGTCGAAGCCGAACAGATGCGCCACCCGGTTGCGGCGCCAGAGCACGGGGTCGAACGGCGACAGGAGCACGCCCCGGTCCGGCGCCGGGCGCACGCGCCGGAGCCGGGCGGCGAGTTCCAGATCCGCCGGGCGCACCCAGCCCGATCGCCGCTTGCCGTCGACCATGATCAAGTCACACGGAACCGCCTGCCCCGCCGACTCCAGGTCCCCCAGCGCGGCCCGGATCTGCGGCCGCAAGTTCTTGAGCCGCCACGTATCGGCGAGAGTGCCGCTCGTCGCCCAGCCGTGCCCCTTCAGAGCCCGCAGAATCAGCGCCCGAAGCGACTCCTCCAGGCTCCAGTCCTCGCGTCTCCACTGCTCCGGAATCACTCTTTCGGGCAGGTCAAACGTCCGCTGAAAGTTGTGCCGCGAGCGGATCGCGAGTTCGCCGGTCGTCCACAAGGAGTAGGCGACCCACCGTTCCCGCTTCGACCGCCACATCTCGCCCATCATCGGTCCCTTGAGGTCGAGCGACCGCATCGGCCCCTCGGCCTCCACCTGGCGCAGGATCGCCTTCGCAACCTCCGGGTACTCGCGTATCCCGCCACCATGCCAGGTCCTGCCGCTCCGGTACCCGTCCCGGCGAAAGCCGAACGCCGGGTAGAGATCGATCGGGATCCAGCTTGCCTCGTGACCCCAGTACTCGAAGATCGGCTCGCCAGGCTGCAGGAGCTCCTCAGGCAGATTCCGGTCGATGCCGGGCCAGCGGGACAGCGGCACGAGCGCGTGGGTCCGGGCCCCCGCAATCGAAATCGTGTCGAGCTGCAGGTAGCCGAACCGCTCGATCAGCGCGTGAAGCGCGCGCCTCGCCCGCAAGCCCCGGCCGGAGGCCGACCGCGGCAGTCCGGTCCACTCGCGCTTCAGCAGACCCGCCCGAGCCAGCGCCAGCCTCCGGGCGTCCCGGACCGTGATTTCGGCGGCGTAGGACGGCACGCGAGCACTCAAACCGAATCAGCGACCGGCGGCTGGACCGGGCTTGAGGACCTCTGCCAGCCGGCGACGAGCGACTTCGCCGTCGCCCAACGTCCCGGCGGCCGCGGCCAAGCCGGCCACGCCCCGGTAGTAGTCGTCGTCCCGTGCCAGGTCCTCCCGGTTAACCAGCATCGGGTTGTCCTGCAGGCCGCGCAGCCAGGCGACGTAGGCGAGTCCGGCCTTGTAGTGACGCGTCGGCGGCTGAAAGATGAAGCGGGCGAGTTCCTCGGCGGGGCCCATCAACTCGCGGTAGCGATGGATGTCGCCGTCGCCGAGGGCACGGAGCGCCCTCGACGCCGGCTCGGCGACCGCGTCGAAGGCGCCGAGCAGCGCGTGGCTGTAGTCGCCCAGGCGCACCCGGCGGCCCTTCAGCTCCAACGTGGCGGGGAGCCTTGAACCCCTGGCCGGCGGGCGCCCTTCCAGCAGCCGGGCGAAGTGGTAGTCGTCGCCGGTCAGGACGATCTGGCCGCGCATGGCGATGCGGCGGCGGAGCCGCACCTCGAACTCCTCGTCCAGCAGCGACAGCTTGACCCCGCGCACCTTGTCCGCATGCCGGGCGAGGATTCGCTCCAGGCTGTTCCCGGGAAAGTAACCGCGCATCGCCGGGTGGAACATCTCGCCCAGCCAGTGCAGGAACAGCGGTCCCTCGAGTTGGTCGATGATCGCCGAATACACGTCGACGTACTCCCTCTCGGAGGCGCCGTTCGTCGACAGATGGGGCATCGGCAACAGCACGGGTACGCCTCCCAGCCCGTCGATGAACTCCGCCTGCTCCGCCACCGCGTCGATCAGCTCCGTCCTGCTGCCGACCGCGTCGAGCTGGTCGCTGCCGGCGCCGGCGACGAAACCGTTCCGGAGTTCCAGGGAAGAGCAGAGTTCGATCAGCCGCCGCGCGCTTGGCCAGCCGATCTCGAAGCGCTGCGCCGTGTCCATCGCCTCGGCGACGCCGAAACCGAGCGAGTCGATGAACCGGCGCAGGCCGGCCGTCGCCTTCCAGTCGATCCAGTGCTCGATCTCCTGGGGCGAGCCGGGACGTTCGAGGGAGTGGTCGACCTCGGAGTAGCCGCCGCGCACGACGACATGAAGAGCGGCGTAGCAGAGCCTCGGCAGCGGCGCCAGGCTGCTGGGCTGGTTCTGCTGGCGGTCCGCGCTCACGAGGCGGCCGCCTTCTTGATGTCACGGATCCGGGCGAACTCGGGCGTCTGCCGGTAGTGCTCGTCCAGCGGGTAGCAACCGCTGACCATGTTGTTGCGCGGCCCCGTCGTGCAGTCGCTGAAGGTGCGGCAGATCCGGCGGCGTTCCAGCGGTCGACCCGCAAGCACATCCGCCGGCAGCCGGGGGTACGCGAGAACCATCCGGCCGAGGCCCACGAAATCGACGTGGCCGGCACCGACTTCCGCTTCCGCCATGTAGGGCAGCCACTCCTGCAGGTAGCTGTAGCCCGTTCCGACCAGAGGGAGACGAGGAAACGCCGCGCGCACCGCCCGTGCGGCCGCCAGTTGACGCAGCACGGAGCGCAGCGGATCCTCGGGAGGCAGGTAGCTGTCCGACGCCGGGTACGTGAACGGCCGCGACAGGTGCGGGCAACTGTAGGGCGAACCCATCGTCACGTTGATGATTTC
>JAGWAG010000082.1:0-883 GCA_021296535.1 Acidobacteriota bacterium
AGCCGGGGGCAACTCGTCCCAGCGGCTTGATCGCCTCGCGCTCTACCAGGCGCGTCAGCCGTTGCGGGCGCCGCGGCGGGTCGATTAGACCGCACCGGATGCGGGCAGGATGCCCGCGCTCCCAGGAGTCAGGCCGCAGTAGAGAGTGTCGCCGCCTGACGCCCGTTCTCTGGGTGCGCGGACCTTCCGGTCCGCATCGAGCGCGATGCTGCGAAGCAGCGAGCGCGAGCCTGTTCCATGCAACCTCTTGCCTTTCATTACCGTCTTATTTACGCTTCATGGATGGCCCGGGACAATTCCCCCAAACCCAAGGTCGACGTCCCGGCTCGCAACATGGGGCTGTCTGGATCCATGCGCAAGGGCAGCGACCTCGGCAAACGCGGCGGCAACGGCCTGCTCGACGCCCGGGGCGAGCCGAACCCCGGTTACGCGTCAAGGAGCAACTGCGCCGGCGCCAGTTCCGGACTCCGCCGAAGCGCCGGCTGCGGCCCCCGCCCTACGCTGAACTCCATGCCGCGTCGTCGTTCTCCTTTCTGCGCGGTTCGTCGCAGCCCGAGGACCTGGTGGCGCGGGCGGCGGCGCTGGGGTTGCCGGCGGTCGCCCTGCTCGACCGAAACGGTGTCTCCGGTGCGCCGCGCTTCTACAAGGCGGCGCGGGAAGCGGGGATCCGGGCGCTGGTCGGCGCCGAGGCGGTCATCGACCGGCCACAGGCGTCGACGGTCTCACGGCAGCGCGAAGAGCGGCCGACCCTGGACGACGAGGAGACCCGGGTCAACCTGCTGGTGCGAAACCGCCGCGGCTACCGCAACCTCTGCCGCTTGCTGACCGCCGGCGCGCTCAGCCACCCCAAGGGTGAGGCAAGGATCGACTGGACGCTGCTCGA
>JAGWAG010000082.1:962-6844 GCA_021296535.1 Acidobacteriota bacterium
CTCGAGCGCCTGCACGCTGTCTTCCCCGGCCGCCTGCACGTGGAGCTCTCGAGGCACGGCATTCGCGCCGAGGAACACCGTAACCAGGCCCTGGTCCGGCTGGCGGAGCGGCTACGGGTGCCGGTCGTCGCCACCGGCGGCGTGCGCTACGCCGCGGCCCGCGACAAGCCACTCCACGACCTGATGACCGCGATCCGGCACCACGTGACGGTCGACGACGCCGGCGCCCGCCTCGCCCGCGAACGCCAGCGCCGACTGAGGGCGCCTAAGGAGATGCACCGGCTGTTCGCCGATCTGCCGCGGGCCGTCCATACGGCGCACGAACTGGCCGCCGAGCTCGACTTCACCCTCGCCGACCTCGGCTACCGCTTCCCGGACTACCCCGTGCCCAGGGGCGAAACGCCGATCTCCTACTTGCGCGAACTGACCTGGCGGGAGGCCCGGGAACGTTTCCGGCCGCTCACCGCCAGGGCCGGGGCGCAACTCGAGAAGGAACTCGCGTTGATCGGGAAGCTCGACCTCGCCGGCTACTTCCTGATCGTCTGGGACATCGTCCGCTTCTGCAAGGAGCAGCGGATCTTCGCCCAGGGGCGCGGTTCGGCCGCCAACTCCGCCGTTTGCTACGCCCTGTCGATCACCGCGGTCGACCCGGTCAAGATGGACCTTCTGTTCGAGCGCTTCCTGTCCGAGGAACGCGGCGAGTGGCCGGACATCGACCTCGATCTGCCGTCCGGCGACCAGCGCGAGAAGGTGATCCAGTACGTCTACCGGCGCTACGGCCGGCACGGCGCGGCGATGACCGCGAACGTGATCACCTACCGCGACCGGATGGCCGCGCGCGAGGCGGCCAAGGCGCTGGGATGCTCGAAGTCCCAGGTCGACCGGTTGGCCAAGGGGCTCGGCCACTGGCACTACGACCTGAGCCGCGGCGACAGCAAGCAGATGGACGAGGAGCTCACCGAGCTCGGGTTCGATCCCCGCGACCGGCGCATCCAGATCTTCGTCCGCCTGTGGCGGCAGCTCCAGAACCACCCACGCCACCTGGGCCAGCACTCGGGCGGCATGGTGCTCTGCGCCGGCCGGCTGGACGAAATCGTGCCGCTCGAACCGGCGGCGATGGAGAACCGGGTCATCGTCCAGTGGGACAAGGACGACTGCGCCGACCTGGGGCTGATCAAGGTCGACCTGCTCGGCCTCGGCATGCTGAACGCGCTGGAGGAGGCGGTGCCCCTGATCCACCGGCACGAGGGCAAGGAGGTCGATCTCGCCCACCTGCCGCCTGACGACCCGGCAACCTACGAGATGATCTGCCGCGCCGACACGGTCGGCGTCTTCCAGATCGAAAGTCGCGCGCAGATGGCATCCCTGCCGCGCCACAAGCCCTACAAGTTCTACGACCTGGTGATCCAGATCGCGATCATCCGCCCCGGCCCGATCGTCGGCCGCATGGCCCACCCCTTCTTCGAACGCCGGGTGGGCCGCGAGGAGGTCACCTACCCCCACCCGCTGCTCGAACCGATCCTGAAGCGCACCCTCGGCGTGCCGATCTTCCAGGAGCAGATCCTGAAAGTCGCGATGGTCGCGGCCGGTTTCTCCGGCGGCGAGGCGGAAGACCTGCGGCGCGCGATGGGCTTCAAGCGCTCCGTAGAGCGGATGCAGCAGATCGAGCAGCGGCTGCGCTCGGGGATGAACGAACGCGGCATCACCGGCGAAGCTCAGGAGCAGATCGTCAAGGCGATCACCTCGTTCGCGCTCTACGGCTTCCCCGAGTCGCACTCGGCCAGCTTCGCCCTGATCGCCTACGCCAGCGCCTATCTCAAGCGCCATCACCCGACCGCCTTCTTCCTGTCGCTCCTGAACGCCTGGCCGATGGGCTTCTACCACCCGGCGACCCTGGTCCGCGAGGCGCAGCGCGCGGGCAGCATCGTGCTGCCGATCGACGTGAACGAATCGGGGGTGAGGTGCCGCTGGCAGGACCGGCCGGCGGACGCCGGCGAGCCGGAGCAAGCCGGAGAACCGCCCCCACCGGGCGCGATCCGCCTCGGGCTGCGCTACGTCAAGGGAATGCGACGCGAGGCGGCGGAGCGGATCGAAGCCGAGCAGGCAGCGAAACAGTTCCGGTCGATCGAGGATCTCGCCGAACGCTGCCGCCTGCGCCGGCACGAACTCACAGCACTCGCGTCCATCGGCGCGTTGGGCGGGCTCGGAGATTGCCGGCAGGTGGAACAGCAGTCCTTCGGGTTCTCCCGCAACGGCCGGCGAAAGCACGAAAGTCTGGGCCGGCGCGCCGCGCTGTGGCAGGCGGCCCAGGTCGAGAAGCCGAAGGGTCCCCTGTTCGCGGATCTCGGGGCCGCCTCCCCCTCGCCGCTCGACGAGATGACGCCGATGGAAGAGACCGCCGCAGACTTCGCCGTCGCCTCGATCACCACCGGACCCCACCCGATGGAGTACTACCGCCGCGCTCTCGATCGCCGCCGCGTAGTGTCCGCCGCCGCCCTCCCCGACAAGCCCGCCGGCCGACGCGTGCGCACCGCCGGCTCCGTCATCGTCCGCCAGCGCCCCGGCACCGCCCGCGGCCTGCTCTTCCTGACCCTGGAGGACGAGACCGGCATGAGCCAGGCCGTCGTCATGCCCGATCAACTCAAGAAGCACCGCCGCACAATCGTCTCCTCCTCCGGTCTGATCGTCGAAGGCGTGCTGCAGAAGAAGGACGGCTCCCTATCCGTCAAGGCGGACAAGTTCTGGCCGATCGACCGCCTGGAGCGGATTCCGAGCCATGACTTCCGGTAGAAACACTGGGTGCGCCGACGCCGCCGGTTTTCCGGAAAGAAACTCGCGTTTCGTCAACCTTGCTCCACTCCTGCCCTACCGGCCAGACCGCACCGGGACGCGCTGCCGGTACTGCTCCAGCCTCCGGTTCAGCAGTTCGAGCAGCCGCTCCCGATCAGCCGGCGACGCCTGCTCCCGGCCGGCGCCGCCCAGAATCTCCAGAGCGCTCTCGACCGTTCTCATCGCAGCCTCGAAATCACCGGTCTCGGCGTAAGCGGCAGCCAGGGTCTCGAGCAGGGCCGGTTCGGCGCCGCCGGCAACCGCGTTGAGTTCGAGCGCGATGACCAGAGCGAGCTGGCCGTCCCTGCGGGCGGCGTCGCTGTGGGTCGCCAGGCTCCACGCGATCTCGTTGCCCCGGGCGAGCAGACGCTGGTCCTCGACGTAGGCGCGCCGCAGTTGCTCGGCGCCCTCCGCCGCGGTGGCCGAGCCACTCTGGAGCAGAGCAAGCCCGAGTGCGTGCCGGGCCGCGGCGTGATTCGGGGCGTGCTCCAGGAGCGAACGATAGCCCTCCACCGCTTCGTCCAGACGACCCCGGCCGGCGGCAACCTGAGCCGCGCCGTACAGGGCGTCGACGTCCCGTGGCTCCACCGCAAGAACTGCGCGGTAGTGCGCGGCCGCGGGTTCCAGGTAGCCGCTGCGGACCGCCGCGACGGCCAGGATCCGGTGCGCCTCGACATGCCGCGGGTCACGGTCGACGACCGCCGCGAATTGCTCCATCGCTTGCGGCAGCCGGTTCAGCTTGCCGAGCAACTGGCCGTAGAGGTATCTGAGATCCACATCGTCGGGGCTCTGCTCCACGGCCCGGCGGAGTTCCCCGGCCGCGGCCTCCGTCTGCCCCTCGCTGTCCAGGAGTTCGGCCAGACGCACGCGGGCGGCGACGTTGTCCGGGTCCGCGGCGAGTGCCGCTTCCACGTCGCCGCGCACCTGGTCCACGTCACCGGCGTCGACCAGGGCGTTCTGCCTGGATCGTCCGGTTCGAGGTCCAGGGCGGCGCGCGCGTGGCCCACCGCGGCCTGGTGATCGCCGCGACGGCTCTCGATCACAGCCAGACGCTGGAGGGACTTGAACAGTCGGTCCCGGGCGCCGCGCTGCTCGAACTCCGCGCCGGCGCCGAGTCGCGCCTGCTCCACCTCGACGGACCGTCGCAGCAGGGACACGGATTCGGCGGGGAAGCTGTCCTCGAACCAGCGCGCGTAGCTCGCGAGCGACACCTCCTCCGGGGTCTCGGTGAACCAGCGGCCGGACAACGGCGCCGACGCCGCGCGCAGCGCGGAAGGCGGCGACTCGAGCAGTTCCAGGTCCGCCAGCAGGTCCGCGGCGGTCACGCCGCCACGGTAGAGCGCGGCAACCCGGCCCTCGCGGTCGATCAGCATGGAGAACGGCAGCGACAGCGGAAGGCGCCGGTCGAAGAGGGAGCGCTTGACGATCTCGACCTTGTCGAGGGTCTCCTCCGTCGCCATCCCGTTCAGGAACGGGAAGCCGAGCTCGCCCATGAACTTCCGCGCCGCTTCCTCGCTCGTCGTCGCCACGTCGCCCATCCCGTCGGTCGAGAGCGCCGCGATCTCCAGCCCGGCGGCACGCAGCGCCTCCTCTTCCTCGGTCAGATCGAGCAGCTCGAACCGGCAGGGAACGCACCAGCTCGCCCAGATGTTGAGGAGCACGGGACGGCCGTGTCCGGCCTGGACGGGAACCGCTTCGTCGTCGCCAAACGGACGCAGCGTGAACGACGGCGCCGGTGGTCGCGGCGCCAGCACGACCCGCGAACCGGTGCTCGGCGCCGGCGGCTGCTGATCGCCCGCCTCGAGCGTTCTGCCGCGAGTCACCGCCGGCGCGGGCACTGCCCGGTCGCTCCCCTGGACGATCCGGTAGCGGCCGCCCGCCGCGATGCCGCCGAACGTCTCCCGGCCGGCGCCCGGCCAGTGGACCGTCAACGTACCCGTCGGCTCGCCGTCGCCCAGACCGAAGTGCAGCCAGCGGCTGGACTGCGAGAGAAACCCCTCGCCGGCGCGCACCGATCGCCGCAGGATGCCGTCCGTCGTCTCGAGCTCGACCCGGGCGCCCACCGCGTCCCGGTTCGTGCCGGCGCCGTCGCCTTCGAGGTACAGCGCCACGAAGCGGTCGCCGGCCGGTAGTTCGTTCCGCATCAACCGCAGCCGGGGCGCGGTCCGGTTGCTGATCGCCACATCCAGGTCGCCGTCGCCCTCCAGGTCGAGGAAGGCCACTCCGCGGCCGTCGTCCGGGAAGTCCAGGCCGCTTACCGCCGACGCGTTGGCGAAGGCGCCGCCAGCGTCGCCGGGGTTCAGGAAGACGCAATTTCGCTCGTTGCCGCTGAAGGACAGGCCCTCGTCGAGCCGCTCGTGGAGCGCCCGCAAAGACTCGAGATACGGCTCAAGCGAACGGTCATCCGGCGAACCCGGCGCACGCGGCACGACCTGCCGCCAGAAGAAGCTTCACAGGTCGTCCGGGAGGGTCTGGGTCAGGTTGCCGTTGGCAACGACCAGGTCCTCCCAGCCATCGTTGTTGATGTCGGCGAAGACGGACGACCACGACCACCGGCCCATCGTCACGTTCGCCTCGACGCTGCGATCGACGAAGCCGCCGCCGTCCGCGCCGGCGAACAGCGAGTTGCCGCGCGCCATCCGCTGCACCTCGGCCAGGGGACCGGCACGCTGCCGGTCGCGCTCGAACTTCCGCTGATAGGTGATCCGGTTACCGGCGGCCGAGAACATGTTGCCGACGTAGACGTCCACCCGCCCGTCGCGGTTGTAGTCGGCCCAGCTCACCGACATCCCGGACGAAATGTCCTCGACGCCGACAGCACCCGCCACGTCGACGAAACTTCCGCCGTCGTTGCGGTACAGGTTGTTGCGGCCATAGTCGTTCGCCACGTAGAGATCCGCGTCACCGTCGCCGTCGACGTCCTCCCACGACGCGGCCAGGCTGAACCGGCGGTTGTTCACGTCGAGCCCCACTTCGGCCGTCGCGTCGACGAACCGGAAACCGCCGTCGTTGCGCAGCAAGACGTTGCGGCCGCCGTTGTTCGCGTCGTGGTA
>JAGWAG010000082.1:6865-20024 GCA_021296535.1 Acidobacteriota bacterium
TAGGCGCAGACGTAGAGGTCGAGGTCGCCGTCGTTGTCGTAATCGGCAGCCGAGAGTGAGTTGCTGTCGGGGATGTCGCCGGCGACGTAGCGGACGCGGGCAAAGCCGCCGCGACCATCGTTCTCGAGGACGAGCACCGCCGGCCGGCTGGAAAGGACGAGGTCCGGGTTGCCGTCGTTGTCGAGATCGACGAACAGCCCGGCGAGGGCACGCTCCAGGTAGTCGACCGCCGCCGCCGCCGAACGGTCGTCGAACGTGCCATCCCGGTTCTGGACGTAGAGGCGGTTCGGCAGACCGCCCTGCTCCGGCAAGAAGAGGTCGTCCAGCCCGTCGCCGTTGACGTCCGCGACGGAGACGCCCTGCCATCCCGTCTTGTTGTAACCCGCCGCCTTCGTGATCCGGTTGAGCCAGGCGTCCGGCGGCTGGAGCAGTTGCTCCCGGTAGCTCGGGTTGTGACCGACAGCGCCTTGTGTGACGTCGACGAAGAGGGGGCCCCGGGGAGCCTCCGTCTCCTCGTAGTCGGCGATCTCCACCCGAAGCAGCAACGGTTCGTCGTCGATCACCGGCAACGTCCAGGTGGCCGACCAGACCGCATTCAACTGGCGACTTCCGGCTGCTCCAGCCGCCGACGCCTCCAGATAGGCCCGCGTGGTGAACCCGGCGGATCCTGTGTCGATCGAGTACAGCTTGAAGTCCGCCCGCGGCGGCCGGTCGCCCGCGAGCCGCTCAGCGAGGGCTCCCAGCGCCCCCTCGAAGCCCTCGGCGCCGCGGTACCCGACACCCGCCCCACCCGTGCTTCCCGTCTCGACAGCGAAGGCCGGCCCCCGGTAGCGCGGACTCAGTTCCTCCGGTACAAACCCCGCCGACTCGAAGGCCTGATCGACGACCGACGCGAGGTCGCCCGAGCGCACACGATCGCTCTCGCCTCCGGCAACCTCGACCAGCCATGCAGCGACGCGTTTGAGCTGTGCCTCAGCCTGCTCGCTGAGCGCCTCGGTGTCCCAACCGTCCGCCCGCGGATCGACCGCGGCGGCGAAGTTCTCGGGCTCGAAGGCAGGGGTGACGTCCGCCTGCCCGCTCTGCGCCAACGCGGCGGCCGGCGCAACCGCCACAGTCAGCACGACGACGACTCGGGAAATCCACACCGCCGACACTCTAACGTTCCTGCTCTTCTATGATCGGCCCGTGAGTCCCAGCTTGAGGACCCCCTTCGGCCTGGGGCAGACGAAGCCGCGCCACTACCTGGAGATGGCCAGGGTCGCGTGGCAGAACCGCGACGAGGGCGGCTACGCCTGGCGCATCCTGCGCGACGGAGTCTGCGACGGTTGCGCTCTCGGAACGTCGGGGCTCCGGGACTGGACGATGGACGGCGTCCACCTGTGCATGGTTCGGCTCGACCTGCTGCGGCTGAACACGATGCCGGCGCTCGATCCGGCCGTGCTCGCCGACGCCGAAGCTCTGGCCGCACGGGGTTCGACCGCCCTGCGCGGCCTGGGTCGCCTCGCGCACCCGATGCTGCGCCGGGCCGGCGAACCGGGTTTCCGGCGGATCGGCTGGCCCGAGGCGACCGACCTCGCGGCGGCGCGGCTGGCGAAGGTCCGCCAGCACGACCCCACGCGCGCGGCCTTCTTTCTTACTTCGCGCGGCATCCCCAACGAGACGTACTACGTGGCGCAGAAGGCCGCCCGCTTCTTCGGCACCCCCCACGTCGACACCGCCGCCCGCCTTTGCCACGCCGCCTCGACGGTGGCGTTGCACCGCGCCTTCGGATTCGGCGCCTCGACGAACTCCTACACCGACTGGCTCGACGCGGACCTGATCGTCTTCTTCGGCTCGAACGTGCCGAACAACCAGCCGGTAACGGTCAAGTACCTCCACTTCGCGCGCCGGCGCGGAGCCGAGATCGCGGTCGTCAACCCGTATCGCGAACCGGGCCTCGAGCGCTACTGGGTACCGTCGGTCCCTTCGAGCGCGGTCTTCGGCACCGACCTGGCCCAGCACTGGTTCGCCGTCGATACTGGCGGCGACCTCGCCTTCCTCAACGGGACGATGAAGGCTCTCCTCGACCGGCCCGGAGGCGTCGCGCAGGGCTTCGTCGAGCGGTCGACCGAGGATTTCGCCGCCGTCGAGGCGTCGCTGAGGGGAACTCCCTGGAGCGAACTCGAGAGCGCGAGCGGCGCCTCGCGCGCCGAGATGGAGCGCTTCGCCGACCTTCTCTGCGCCAGGCCGAAGACGATCCTCGTCTGGTCGATGGGTCTGACGCAGCACCGACACGGCGTCGACACCGTGCTCGCGATCTGCAATCTCGGTCTGATGCGCGGCCTACCCGGCCGTCACGGCGCCGGGCTCGTTCCGATTCGCGGCCACTCCGGCGTCCAGGGCGGCTCCGAGGTCGGCTGCGCGCCGGTGACCGAAGCGGCGACGCTTGATCGCTGGGCCGAGGTCTGGGGCTTCGAGCCGCCGCGCGGTCCCGGACTGGCCGCGACCGGCCAGATCGAAGCGGCAGCCGACGGCGACATCGACGCGTTCTGGCTCCTCGGCGGCAACTTCCTCGAAACGACGCCCGACCGGGAACGGATCGAGCGCGCGCTGCACCGGCCCGGAATCCGCATTCACCAGGACATCCTGCTGAACAGCGCGATGCTGGTCGAGCCGAGCGACACCGTGCTGTTGCTGCCGGCGACGACCCGCTACGAGATCCCCGGCGGCGTGACCGAGACGACGACGGAGAGACGAATCGTCTACTCGCCGCCGATCGGCTATCGCGGCAGCGAAGCGAGGCGACTCGGGGAAAGCCGGCCAGAGTGGGAGGTCCTCTGCGAGATCGTCGCCAGGGCGCGGCCCGAGCCCGCGGAGGCGCTCGACTTCGCGGACACGGGCGCGATCCGTCACGAGATCGCACGCGCCGAGCCGCGCTACGCCGGCATCGAGCACCTGGAACAAAAGGGGGATCAGTTCCAGTGGGGCGGAGCGCGCCTGTTCGAGGACGGACGCTTCGCGACCTCGTCGGGCCGGGCTCGCTTTCACGTGGTGGCGCCGCCGGCCGATCGCGCACTCGAAGAGGGTGAACTCTTCCTCTCGACCCGCCGAGGACGCCAGTTCAACTCGATGGTCCACCAGGCGCAGGACCCGCTGACCGGCCTCGACCGCTCCGACCTGCTGATCAACGCGGACGACGGCCGGGATCGGGGCATCGCCGACGGCGACCGGGTGGTCGTCAAGTCACCCGTGTCGCAGATCGAGCTGGTGGCCCGCTTTCAACCGATCAAGGCCGGCAACGTCGAAGCCCACTGGCCGGAGTGCATGGAGTTGCTGCCCTGGTCGCTCGACCCCGATTCCGGCGAACCCGAGTACGGTGTTCGCGTGCGGATCGAACGAGCGGGCGCCTGACGTGGCCGCCGACCGCCCTGCGGCCGAACGGACCGGCCTCGCCGCGGCCCGCGAAACGCTGGTCGAGCGCGGCGAGGGCGAGGTGCGCCGCGACCAGGTGGCGATCGAAGAGCCCCTGGAGATCCGGGTCGACGGAGAAGCTCTCGTGGTCACGATGCGCAGCCCGGGCGCCGAGGAGGAACTCGCCCTGGGTTACCTCTACGCCGAGGGCTGGATCGAGGGCGCCGGAGACGTGGCCGATGTCGAAGCCGGCCCCGCCGCCCGGTCCGACCGGCGGCCGGCAGTCCCGGCCAATGACGAGACGCCCCTGGTCCCCGGCGCGGTCGTGGACGTCCGCCTCTCCGCGCAAGGTCGCGAGCGATCACGGCGCCGCGCGGATGCCGGCGAGCGCGAACGCGCCTTCCGCGTCACCAGCGCCTGCGGCGTCTGCGGCAAGCCCTCGCTGGAAGATCTGTGGGTCCGGCTGCCGGCAATCCGGCCGCTCGACCTGCCGCCGGACCGCGAACGCCGCCTCGTTCGGGAATTGCCGGCCGCGATGAGGGTTCGGCAAGACCTCTTCGGCGACACCGGCGGCGTCCACGCCGCCGCCCTGTTCGAGGTCGACGACGGTCCCGTCGAGCTGCTCTGGCTCTACGAGGACATCGGCCGCCACAACGCGGTCGACAAGATCGTCGGTCGGGCGCTACAGGCCGGGCGGCTGCCCCTCGACTCGACCATCCTGGCGGTCAGCGGCCGCCTGGGCTTCGAGATCGTCCAGAAAGCCGCGGTCGCCGGCATACCAACCCTCGCCGCGGTCGGGGCGCCCTCGAGCCTGGCGCTGGACATCGCCCACCTGGCGGGAATCCGGGTTTACGCCTTCGTGGCGGGCGACCGCAGCAACCTCTATCCCGCGGCTCCGGTCGAGGCGCACCTCGTGAGCAACGTTGATTGACGACTTGGGCCTACGGGCATAGGTTGACCCCAGGAGCCAGCGCTGCGCGCGCAACGCTGGCTTGTATGGAACAGTCGGGTTGCGGTAGAGAGTGTCGCCGCTCGACGCCCGTTCTCTGGGTGCGCGGACCTTCTGGTCCGCATCGAGCGCGATGCTGCGAAGCAGCGAGCACGAACTTGTTGCAGGGAGAGCCCCACGATGACGAGGAGTCTGAAGTGACCACTGCGGCAACTGCGTCTACGGAGCGGCACACGGCTCCGAAGCTGACCTTCTTCGACCACGTCAACGCCGCCTTCGACGAAGCGGCGAAGCACACGGACCACGATCGCACGCTGCTGGAGCAGGTGAAGTGGGTCAACTCGGTCTATCGGATGACCTTCCCGCTCCGACGCGACGACGGCTCGATCGAGGTCGTCAACGCCTGGCGCGCCGAACACAGCCATCACCGGCTACCCACGAAGGGGGGGATCCGCTACGCGATGAACGTCAACGAGGACGAAGTCATGGCGCTGTCGGCGCTGATGACCTACAAGTGTGCCCTGGTCGACGTTCCCTTCGGCGGCGCCAAAGGCGGAGTCCGCATCGATCGGCGGAAGTACTCCGAAGGCGAACTGGAGCGCCTCACCCGCCGCTACACCGCCGAACTCCAGCGCAAGTCCTTCATCGGCCCGGGCAAGGACGTGCCGGCGCCCGACTACGGCACCGGCGAGCAGGAGATGGCCTGGATCGCGGACACCTACGCCCAGATCGAACACGGCGAGGTCAATGTCGCCGCCTGCGTCACCGGCAAGCCGGTCGAGCACGGCGGCATCCAGGGCCGCACCCAGGCCACCGGTCTCGGCGTCTTCTACGGCATCCGCGAAGCCTGTTCGTACGAAGACGACATGGCAAAGCTCGGGCTCGAGCCCGGAATCGCAGGCAAACGGGTCGTGATCCAGGGGCTGGGCAACGTCGGCTATCACGCGGCGCACTACCTGCAGGGCGCGGGCGCGAAGTTGGTCGGTCTGGCCGAGTACGAGGGCGCGATCGCGTGCGCGGATGGACTCAACGTCGACGAGGTGGTCGAACACCGACGCGAGACCGGGTCCATCCTGAACTTCCCAGGCGCGTCCAACATCGAGCCAAGTCGCAAGGCACTGGAACTCGACTGCGACGTCCTCATCCCCGCGGCGCTAGAGAACCAGATCACCAGGGAGAACATCGGGCGCATCTCCTGCCGCATCCTGGCCGAAGCGGCGAACGGACCGACGACGTCCTACGCGAGCAAGGCCGCAGCCAAGCGAGGCATCTTCGTGATTCCCGACGTCTACCTGAACGCCGGCGGCGTGACGGTCTCCTACTTCGAGTGGCTCAAGAACCTCTCGCACGTACGCTTCGGGCGGATGCAGAAACGATTCGAGGAGAGTGTGCGCAGGGACTTGTTGCACGCGATGAGTACCGCGACCGGGGCCAGCTTCAGCCGGGACGAGATCAAGATCCTGGCCCGTGGCGCGGACGAGATCGATCTGGTGAACTCAGGCCTCGAGGAGACGATGGCGACCGCCTATCACCACATGCGCAGGTACCAGAAGAAGCTCGGCCCCGGTGTCGATCTGCGCACCGCCGCGATGGTCCTCGCCATCGACAAGGTCGCAGCCTCCTACAAGACCGCGGGGATCTTCCCCTGATCCGCTACGGCGACGTCCGCTCTTGATCTCCGTACTCCTCATCGTCCTCGGCATCGCCGTGCTCTGGGCCGGCGGCGAGGTCCTCGTGCGCTCCGTGACCGGACTGGCCGCCGTGATGCGGGTCAGTCCAACGGTAATCGGCCTGACCGTCGTCGCTTTCGGCACCTCGGCCCCGGAACTCGTGACGGCGGTCAGCGCCGCGCTACGCGATTCTCCGGGGCTGATCTACGGCAACGTCGTGGGATCGAACATCGCCAATGTCGGCCTCATCCTCGGTCTCTCGGCTCTGGCGGTTCCGCTTCACAACCACGGCGGCGCCAGCGAAAGACAGGCCGTGCGCCTGGTTCGCCGCGAGTTGCCCTTCATGCTCGCCACGTCGTTTCTGGTTCTCGCATTCGTCGCCTTCGGACATCTCGGGCGCTTCGCCGGCGTCGTCCTGCTCGCGCTGATGGCGTACTTCCTCGTCGTACTCGTGCGCACCGGCGACGTCGAACCGCCCAGCACTCAAGGTGTGAACGCTCTCAAGGCCGTCCTGGGGACCCTCCTGGGACTGGCGTTGCTGATCTATGGCGCCGACAAGCTCCTGGTTCCGGCAGCAAAGGCGCTGGCAAGCGCGGTCGGAGTCAGCGAGCAGGTCATCGGCCTGACCGTCGTCGCCTTCGGAACCAGCGTCCCGGAACTCGCTGCCTGCCTGGTGGCTGCATACCGGAATCACCACGGCATCGTTCTGGGAAACATCATCGGCTCCAACGTGTTCAACATCCTGCTCGTGCTGCCCGCCGGCACGATTCTCCGCCCCTTCGCAACGACCTTCTCCGCCCAGGGACTGGACGCCGTCGTAATGCTCGCCTTCAGCCTGCTCCTCTTTCTCGCCGTCTACATGCTGAGGCACGGGCGCAGCATCGGTCGAACCTGGGGCATCCTGTTGCTGGCGGCCTACGGCCCCTACGTAGCCTGGCTCTTTACCAAACAATGACCCCCCTCGAACCGACAGCAAGCGGCGCCATGCCCTTCGCCGACCGCCACATCGGTCCGCGTGGCGCGGAGATCGAGCAGATGCTCGAAGCGCTCGGTCTACCCGCGCTGGACGCGCTGGTGGACCAAGCGGTACCGGTAGCCATCCGCAGCGCCGGGCCAACCGGCGGTCTCGAACTGCCGCCTGCCGCCTCCGAGGCAGAGGCCCTCGTCGAGCTCGACGAAATCGCGAGCAGCAACGAAGTCCTCCGCAGCTTCATCGGCATGGGCTACCACGGCTGCGTCACCCCGCCGGTGATCCAGCGCAACGTGCTGGAAGACCCCGGCTGGTACACGGCATACACGCCCTACCAGCCCGAGATCTCCCAGGGCCGGTTGGAGGCGCTCCTCAACTTCCAGACGATGATCGCCAACCTGACCGGGCTGCCGATCGCAAACGCTTCTCTGCTCGACGAGCCGACCGCCGCCGCCGAGGCCATGGCGCTGTGCTGGGCCGACAAGAGGCGTCAGGGCCGGTTCTTCGTGTCGAGGGGCTGCCATCCGCAGACGATCGAGGTCGTCCGCACCCGCGCCGAGCCGCTCGGCATCGAGGTCGAGGTCGGCGATCACGAAACGCTCGACGCGACAGGGGTCTTCGGCGCGCTGGTGCAGCAACCCGCCACGGACGGCCGTGTGCATGACTACCGCGATTTCGCGGAGAGGGTCCGGGAAGCCGGCGGCCTGGTGATCGCCGCCGCCGATCCTCTCGCCCTCTGCCTGCTTGAGGCGCCAGGCGACTGGGGGGCGGACGTCGCGGTCGGCAGCACACAGCGCTTCGGCGTGCCGATGGGATTCGGCGGGCCGCACGCCGCCTACATCGCGGTCCGCGACCGGTTGAAGAGGCGCCTCCCCGGGCGTCTCGTCGGCGTCACCCGCGACGACCGCCACCGGCCCGCACTGCGCCTCGCGCTGCAGACGCGCGAGCAGCACATCCGGCGCGACCGGGCAACGAGCAACATCTGCACCGCCCAGGTACTGCCCGCGGTTCTCGCCAGCTTCTACGCGGTCTACCACGGCCCGAAGGGCCTGGAGGCGATTGCCGAGGCGGTTCACCGGCGCGCCTGCCGCCTCGCTGAACGTCTCCACGCACTCGGATTCGAACTCAGGGCGGACCGGTTCTTCGACACCGTCACCGCGGAAGTCGACGGGCGCGAAGAGGAGGGCCGGATTCTCGCAGCCGCCGTCCGCCGCAAGCTGAATCTGCGCGGATGGGACTCGGGCGCGATCTCCGTCGCTTGCGACGAGACGACGACCGACTACGACATCGAGTCCGTGCTGGCGGCCTTTGCCGAAGTCCGGCCGGCGACCGCCCAGGTACCGGCACACACACCGGATGCCCTACCCGGAACGCTGCGCCGCGAATCACCCTGCCTCGAGCACCCCGTGTTCAGCAGCTACCGGTCGGAGACCGAGCTGCTCCGCTACCTGCACCGGCTGGAGGCGCGCGACCTGTCGCTGACCACATCGATGATCCCGCTCGGCTCCTGCACGATGAAGCTGAACGGAACGGCGGAGATGATGCCGATCACCTGGCGCGGCTTCGCCCACATGCACCCCTACGCACCGGCCGAGCAGACCGCCGGATACCGGAAGCTCTGCATCGACCTGGAGAACTGGCTGGCGAACATCACGGGCTTCTCCGCCGTCTCCCTGCAACCGAACGCCGGTTCCCAGGGCGAGTACGCGGGCCTGCTGGCGATCCGCAGCTACCACCAGAGCCGCGGCGAGGGCGCGCGCAACGTCTGCCTGATCCCCACCTCGGCGCACGGCACGAACCCCGCGAGTGCGGTCCTTGCCGGCCTGAAGGTTGCGCCGGTCAAGTGCGACGACGAGGGGAACATCGACCTCGAAGACCTCAAGGTGCAGGCCGACGCGCACAGCGACGACCTCGCCGCCCTGATGGTCACCTACCCTTCGACCCACGGCGTGTTCGAGGAGGCGATCCGCGAGATCTGCGACATCGTCCACGAACACGGCGGGCAGATCTACCTCGACGGCGCGAACATGAACGCACAGGTCGGCGTCTGCCGGCCCGGCGACTACGGCGCCGACGTCTGCCACCTGAACCTGCACAAGACGTTCTGCATCCCGCATGGCGGCGGCGGCCCCGGAATGGGACCGATCGCCGTCGCCAGCCACCTCGCGCCGTTCCTGCCGCGCCACCCCCTTGCCGCCGCCGGTCGCTCGGACAGCACGGGGACCCAGGGCAGCGGCACGGTCGGCGCAGTCAGCGCGGCGCCGGTCGGCAGCGCGTCGATCCTCCCGATCTCCTGGGCCTACATCCGGTTGATGGGCGCCTCCGGCCTTCGCCGGGCCACCGAGGCCGCGATCCTGAACGCGAACTACATCGCCCACCGCCTCGAAGCGCACTACCCGGTGCTCTACCGGGGCACGGGCGGCCTCGTCGCCCACGAGTGCATCCTCGACCTGCGCGGCTTCAAGGCGGCGGGCGTCGAGGTCGACGACGTGGCGAAGCGGCTGATCGACTATGGCTTCCACGCCCCCACGATGTCCTTCCCGGTGGCCGGGACCCTGATGGTCGAGCCGACCGAGAGCGAGTCGAAGGCGGAACTCGACCGCTTCTGCGACGCGATGATCGCGATCCGCGCCGAGATCGCCGCGGTCGAGCGCGGCGACGTGGAGATCGCGGACAGCCCGCTACGCGGCGCGCCGCACACCGCGGCCGCGATCAGCGCCTGTGACTGGGATCGACCCTACTCGCGCCGGCAGGCCGCCTTCCCCGCCCCCTGGAACGAGGACCACAAGTACTGGCCCCCCGTCGGCCGCATCGACAACGTCCACGGCGACCGCCACCTGATCTGCACCTGTATCGGCATGGAACCGTTCGAGGCGATCGGCGCCCGGGGCGCCTTCGCCCGCTAGGAGCTTGCGCGGCAGGCACTGGGTGCGCCGGCCCGCTGGCCGGACTGGGTGCGCCGACGTCCCCGTCGGCATCCGGCGCGAAGCGGCGGCCTCCGAACCTTCTGCCACGCTAGCCCACCAACTAGCCAGTCAGTCCGTACTCGATCGCGTCAGACAGGGCTTCCCAACTCGCCTCGATGATGTTGGTCCCTGCCCCGACAGTGGTCCACCGCTCGCCGCCGGCGACGAAATCCACAAGCACCCGGGTGATCGCGGCCGTCCCCTGAGCGCTGTCCAGGATGCGCACCTTGTAGTCGGCCAGCCGCATCTCGGCCAGTTGCGGATAGTGCGGCTCCAGCGCCTTGCGCAAGGCGTGGGCCAGGGCGTTGACCGGACCGTTGCCCTCGGAGGCGGTATGCGCGATCGTGCCGTCCGGCACCTCGACCTTTACCGTCGCCTCGGCGACCAGGCCGCGGCCGTCGCGGTGCTCCACGACGGTCAGGAAATCGATCAGCCGAAACGGGGCCTCGTACCCGGGCGCCGCCCTCCGCAGCATGAGTTCGACGGAGGCTTCGGCCGCCTCGAAGCTGTAGCCGCGGTTCTCGAGTTCCTTGACCTTATGCAGTACCTCGCGGGCGTACGGCGTATCGGAACCGACGCCGGTGCTCTCCGCCAAGTGGACGATGTTCCCGCGACCAGAGAGCTCGGAGACGACGGTGCGCATCTCGTTGCCGACCACCTCCGGCTCGAGGTGCTGGTAGCTGGTCGGCTCCTTGAGCATCGCCGCGACGTGGATGCCGCCCTTGTGGGCGAAGGCGCTTCGCCCCACGTAGGGCAGGTGATCGTCATGGGCGATGTTCGCCACCTCCGCGACGTAGCGCGAGAGCGCGGTCAGTTCGCGGAGGCTGTCGTCGGGAACGCAGGAGAACCCCATCTTGCACTGCAGGTCCGGCACGATGGTGACCAGGTTCGCGTTCGCGACCCGCTCGCCGTAGCCGTTGATCGTGCCCTGGACCATCACCGCGCCGGCCCGCACCGCAGCCAGCGAGTTGGCTACGCCGCAGCCGCCGTCGTCGTGGGTGTGGATGCCGATCCGGACGTCCGGGCGCAGCTCCGCCCGCGCCGCGTCGACACCTGCTTCGATCTGCCACGGCAGGGTGCCGCCGTTCGTGTCGCAGAGAACCACGTAGTCCGCGCCCGCAGCGGCCGCCGCCCGCAGCGTGCCTAGGGCGCACTCCGGGTTTCCGGCCAGGCCATCGAAGAAATGCTCGGCGTCGTAGATCACCTCGCGGCCGAGGTCCTTCAGGTAACCGACCGTGTCGCCGATCATCGCCTCGTTTTCCGCGGCGTCCGTTTCGAGCACCTTCTCGATATGGAGGTCCCAGCTCTTGCCGACCAGGGTGACGGCCGGCGTCTCCGCGGCGACCAGAGCCTGGACGTTGCCGTCGTGCGCGCAAGCGCTGTGCTTGCGGCGCGTGGCGCCGAACGCACAGACCTTCGCCTGCTCCAACTCGACCTCGCGGATCGCCTCGAAGAAGTCGGCGTCCTTCGGATTCGAGCCGGGCCAACCGCATTCGATGTACGGGATGCCGAAGGCGTCGAGCCGCCGGGCGATCGCCACCTTGTCCGCCAGCGACAGGGAGATGTTCTCCCGCTGCGTGCCGTCGCGCAGCGTCGTGTCGTAGAGCTCGATCCGGCGAGTCGTCACGAGGCCATCCCCACAGGCGCAATCGTCACACTATTGGGGAGATGCATCGTCCAGCCCCGGCCCCTGCAGCAGTTCGATGAGTTCCTCGCGCGAGAAGATCTTGTTCAGGCGCGGATCGTCCTCCTGGACCACGCTCTCCATCAGCCGGCGCTTGCGGTCGATGATCGCCGCGATCCGTTCTTCCAGCGTCTCCTCGGTGATCAGCTTGAACACGTGCACGACCCGCTTCTGGCCGATGCGGTAGAGGCGGTCCGTCGCCTGGTCCTCCCGCGCCGCGTTCCACCAGCGGTCGTAGTGGATCACGACCGAACCGCCGACCAGGTCGATGCCCGTGCCCCCGGCCTTCAGGCTGCCCAGGAACACACGGCACTCGTCGTCGTTGTTGAACCGGTCGACCACCTTGCCGCGCTCGCGGGTCGAACCGGTCAGCGTGACGTAGTCGATGCCGAGCTTCGTCAGGTGGCGTTCCAGGATCGCGATCATGCCCAGGTACTGCGTGAAGACGACGACCTTCTGTCCACTGTCGAAGCTCTCCTCCAGCAACTCCTTGCACAGGTCCCATTTCCCCGACTCGTAGTTCTCGTAGCGGTCCAGGTCGTTCACCGCCAGGGCGGGATGATCGCAGATCTGCTTGAGCATGTTCAGCAGGGCGAAGATGTGGATGTAGGGCAACGAGCCCCGCTCGCTTCTCAGGGTCTTCATCAGCGCCGCGCCCTTCGTTTCGATCGTCTGCCGGTACATGCCGAACTGCTCCTCGCTCAGCCGGCAGGTGCGGATGTCCTCGATCTTCTCCGGAAGCTCGTCCAGGACCGCGGTCTTGACCCGGCGCAGGACGAAGGGTGCGGTCAGACGCCGCAGGTTGACCGCGTACCACGAGTCCGCATCGAGTTCGTTCGGCCCCATGAAATCGACGTAGCTGTCGTCACCGCCCAGATAGCCGGGCAACACGAGATCGAAGAGACCCTTCAGTTCGGTCAGGGAGTTCTCGATCGGTGTGCCGGTCAGCCCGATCTTCATTCGGGCCTTGAGTGCCACCGCTGCCCGGTAGCCCTGCGTGCTGCGGTTCTTGATCTGCTGGACCTCGTCGAACACGATCAAGCCCCACGTTCGCTCGCCGAACCGTTCCACATCGTTCCGCATCACGCCGTAGGAAGTGAGCACGACGTCGCCCTGATCCAGCGACTCATCCAGGTTGCGGTGCGGTCCGTGGTAGTAGACGGGCCGCAACACCGGAGCGTACTCACGCAGCTTGTTCCGCCAGTGGCTGATCACGGTGCGCGGGCAGACGACCAGGATCGGCAGGTCCACCCCCAACTGTTCGCGCAGAATGACCATCAGGGCCATCGCCTGGTGGGTCTTCCCCAGCCCCATGTCGTCGCACAGCAAACCGGCCAGGCCGTTCTCGTACAGGAACTTGAGCCACTCGACGCCCAGCTTCTGGTACGGCCGCAGAATGCTCCGCAACCCTTCCGGCTCGACCAGTGGATCGGCCGGCCTCAAAGCCAGGAAGCGGCGCAGGAAATCAGTCCGGCTGCCTTCGCCCTCGACCCGGATCGGCGCCGCGCTCGAGGCCTGAAGCCGCAGCAG
>JAGWAG010000082.1:20079-29242 GCA_021296535.1 Acidobacteriota bacterium
GACGGCCCGGCAACGAGCCCAGACTACGAAGCGCCGGCGCGTTCAGGTCGATCCAGCCGGAGGGCGTCTCGAGATACGGCTGGCCCGCCCGTTTCGCTTCGAGCAACTCGTTCAGCCCCACGTCACCGCTGCCGAAGCCGTACCGGATCGACAGCAGGTCGTCCTCTTCGTCCTCGCCCTCGGGTGCGATCTCGATGTAGTCGAACTCGGTCAGGATGCCGAGGCCGGCGAGAGGATTCTCCGCGAGCGTCGGCGAAGGTTCGAGGGCCGACGCCTCCGACCGAAACGTGTCGATCGCGGCAGCCTCGAGGTCCAGGAACCTGGGTTCGCGCCAACGCGCCTCATTTCGTTCCGACCGCCGCACCAGGATTCCCAGTTCCTCGAGGTACACGAGGTCGCCGTAGCTGAAGCGCTTTCGACCGGGTTCATCGAGTATCTCCTCGCCCTCCGCGGCGAGACGCAGGATGTCGAGCTTGCGTTTCTCGTCGATCCTCGTGTCGGGACCGACATAGAACAGGTCCGCGGCTGGCAACGGCGTGACCGAGCACTGCCCCGTCTCCGCGAGTAAAGCGAAAGCGTCCCCGACCCGCTTCCGCGGCACCGCGATCTGAAACCGAACCGACGCATCGGAATCGGCCCGGACTTTCAGAAACACGCTGCCGCCACGAAGGTCGACCGAGGGCTCAAGCCGGATCCGCGCCGCCGCGAGTTCCCCGCCGCCGGGCGCGCCACCCGGGATGTCGCCATACTCCCGAAGAGCGTGGTAGGCGACGCGGCACCAGAGACTCCGCTCGAAGAACTGCCGGTTCGTCTGCATTCCGGCCTTGTTCAGGTGTTGCTCCTCGGGCGTGCGCATGAAGGTCGAGAGACGCTCCAGGAGACCCGAACGATCCGCAACCGACGTACCGGACGACAGTTTCCCGATCCGCTCGAGGAAGCGAACCACCGCGGGAGACTGCTCCACGTAACGCAGAACCTCTACACCACCTGGCGTGAACAGACGGATCGGACCGCCCGGTCTCTCCTGCAGAACGCTGCAATCCGAGGCCGACGGGAGGTTGTCCTCGAACACAGTCTGAGCGAGCCGGAACCAGCCGCTGCGCGTGAACAGGTCGAACCAACTGCCGCCGAGGGCACGGTGGAACTCGCGGATCTGGCCTTCGAGCTGTTTCAGATGACGACAGCCGCTACGCCTGCCCGCCGAACAACTGCAAAAGGTGAGCGGGCGCTTCGACCCCGCCACGTTGGCCAGATGCACTGCCGAGCCAGGCTCCGGATCGTGCGGATCCGGCAGCAGTCCGATGCCGGTGCGGTGGAATTCGAGACGGGGAAACAGCTTCACGACACAGTCGTCAGTTGGCTTCGGGACCTAAGGGGCACGCGCTCTCGGAAACGGGGACTCGAGCAGCGCAGGAGGCCGATCCGCTACGCTGAGCGCGTAAACGCTCGATCCTATCTCCGATTCGGGCGACCGTGGGCTCTCTTCCAGCGCGAAACGCGCACCAAGCCGAACCCCCGGTGCCGCAGATGCCTGAAGAAAGCGAGGCTTCGACATGGGCGACGGCACCCGAGACAGGACGAGCAGTCGGCGCGACTGCATCAGGACGATCGCCGCTGCTGGCGGGGCCGCGGCTCTGGCGAGCTGCACACCAGGCACGGAAGGTGCGCTGGGAGCATCTGACGATCAGACACCGGCTGACATGGAAGCGCGACACTTCCCGGAGGGCTATCCGCCCTATCCGTCGGCAGAGGCTACGGAGACTGCCTTCTCGGAACACGTCTCGCCCGGCAACGTCGGTGTCATGCAGGCGTTCGGCACGGAACTCCACTTCGGCCAGCGCGAGGGCGCCCGCGTCCAGGACGCCTTCACCGGCAAGTGGTACTGGGATTGCCACCGCAACGGCACGCGCCACCGCAACCCGGACATCATCGCGGCGGTCAAGGAGGCGCTGCACCAGCTCGAGATCGGGAACCTGCTGCTGGTCTCCGGCTACAAGGCGAAGGCGGCCGAGAAGCTGATTGCCAGCACTGATGGAGCGCTCACCGGGGTCACCTATACGGCCAGCGGCGCCGAGTCCACGGAAGTCGCGATTCGCGCCACCCGAGGCATGACACGGCGTACGAAGCTGGTTTCGGTCGAGGCTTCCTACCATGGCCACACCTGCTTCGCGCTGGCTGCCGGCGACAGCGCCGACAACCACGAGCGCTATCTGCTCGACTTCGATGACTTCGTCTTCGTGCCATACGACGATGTGGATGCCATGGCCGCCGCCGTCGATGACCAGACGGCGGCTGTGCTCATCGAGTCTTCACCGGCCCAGGCGGGGTTTCCGGTACCCGATCCCGGCTACTTCCGGGCCGTCATGGACACATGCCGGAAGCACGGAGCGAAGCTGATCATCGACGAGGTCCAGACGGGCCTCGGCGCCACCGGGAAGTTCTGGTTCTGGCAACACCACGGCATCGTGCCCGACATCGTGACCACCGCGAAGGGTCTCGGCGGCGGCATTCTGGCGAACGCGGCGGTACTTCTCGCCCCCGAGATCAAGGAGTGGTTCTTCGACACCGCGATACCCCATTCCTCGACCTTCGGCGGCAACGAACTGGGATGCGTGGCAACCGCCAGGGTCTGCGACCTGACGATGGCGCCGAGCTTCCTGGAGCACGTGAACGCGCTGGCGGAGCAGTTCGCCGAGGGACTGCGCGGTGGTCCCTACCAGGTGAACCAGCACGGACTCTGCATGGGCATCCTCGCCGAGGAGATGGGCAAGATGGAGATGACAGCCAGGCTGTTCGAGGCCGGGATCTTCACCGTGCCCGCCTGGTACACGGACGGCGGAGTCGAGTTCCGGCCCATCCTGACGCTGACCGAGAACGAGGCGGACGAGATCATCGGCATCTTCCGGGACACCGTCGGCTAGGAGCCTGCGCCGTAGAACGTAGCGAAGCGAGTTCTGCGACGCAGGGTGCTAGTGAGGTGGGGGCTGGGGCCAAACACGGAGTCTGCGACGGGTTTGGCGGCTCTAGAGCGTTTCTCCGACCACGCCAGGTATGCGGTCCACTTGACAGCCGCTCCTCTCCTCTCCTACGCTCCGCGGCACGGTCTGCCGCACGGCAGAGCGTCAGTAGACCCTTACCCAGCAGGACACTCGAACCAGCCATGACGCGCTTGGCACCAGGATGGCGTCGGAGAAGTGCGCGAACGCCCCTTCGCGGCGTTCGGCCCCTGGTCGCCGTCCGCGCGCTGCCGCGATCGATCGCCGACCTTCGCGTTCCCGCCGGCCTCCTGCTCCTGATTCTGGTTCTGGTCCTTGTAGTCCAGGGGGCTAACTAGGCGCACCAACCGGAAACTGACCGACCTAGAGCCCCCAGCACCGCCTGGGGGCTTTTTTGGTTAGGAACGCGGAAAACGACGATGAACCACCCCAACCTCTTCGGCCGCTATCGGAGAAAGCCGCATGCCCATCGAACGATCTGAGTGGATCTGGATCGACGACCAGTGGAAGCCCTGGGACGAGGCCACTGTGCACCTCACCACCCACGGCCTGCACTACGGCTCTTCGGCTTTCGAGGGCATTCGCGCCTACGACACCGGCGAAGCGACGGCGATCTTCCGCCTTGGCCCGCATATCCGGCGCCTGTTCGACAGTTGTCGGATCATGCGCATGGATCCCGGCTACACGCAGGACCAGGTCGAGGAGCTGTGCATCGAGTCGGTCGCCCGCAACCGCCTCGAGTCCTGCTACATCCGGCCGCTGATCTACCGGGGCAACGAGGAGATGGGCCTCAATCCCACCGACTGCAGCTCCAGGCTCGCCATCTACGCGGTCCGGTGGGGGCGCTATCTCGGCGAGGAGGCGATCGAACAGGGCGTCGACGCCGCGGTCAGCTCCTGGCGCCGCTTCAACTCGAACACGGCCGTGCCGCTGGGCAAGATCAGCGGGCAGTACGTGACGAACCAGTTCGTTTCCATCGAGGCGCGCCAGCACGGTTACGCGGAGGGCATCATGCTCGACGACCGCGGCCTGGTCTGCGAAGGCGCGGGCGAGAATCTGTTCCTTATCCGGGACGGCGTGATCTACACGCCGCCCCTCTACAACTCGATCCTGGGCGGTATCACCAGGGACTCGGTGATCACGATCGCCCGTGACCTGAAGTACGACGTGCGTTTCCAGCCGATCGCACGCGAAGAGCTGTACCTGGCCGACGAACTGTTCATGACCGGAACCGCCGCGGAGGTCAGCCCGGTCCGCTCCGTCGACCGCATTCCGATCGGAAGCGGCAGTCGCGGCGAGATCACGCACCACCTGCAGGAGGAGTTCTTCGGTCTCGTCGAAGGCCGACTCCCCGACCGACACGACTGGCTCACTCCCGTACCCCGATTGACCGTGGCGACACCCGCCGCCGGGGCCTGACAGAGGAGGCCGAGATGACCGACGACAAGGCCGCAACGGACCGATCGAACGATGAGGCAGGCACGGGCACGGATGCCGTCATGCTGACCGGCGCCGAGATCGTCTGCGAGTGCCTCCTGCGGGAGGGCGTCGACATCGTCTTCGGCTACCCGGGCGGAGCGATCCTGCCCACCTACGACGCCCTGACCAAGTATCCGCAACTGCACCACGTCCTGACCCGGCACGAGCAGGGCGCGTCCCACATGGCGGACGGCTACGCCCGCGCAACCGGCAAGGTCGGGGTCGCGATGGCGACCAGCGGGCCCGGCGCGACGAATCTGGTGACCGGCATCGCGACGGCGATGATGGATTCCTCCCCGATCGTCTGCATCACCGGCCAGGTGCCCACCGGCGCGATCGGCACCGACGCGTTCCAGGAAACCGACGTGACCGGCATCACGCTTCCGATCACCAAGCACAACTACCTGGTCACCAGCATCGACGAACTGGCCGAGGACATCCGCGAGGCGTTCCACATTGCCCGCACCGGCCGGCCGGGGCCTGTGCTCGTCGACATCCCGAAGGACATCCAGATTCAGACCACCGAGTTCGTCTACCCCACCGAACCGGTCACGCTGCCCGGCTACAAGCCCCCGCGGAGGGGGCGAGCCGACCAGGTCGACGCCGCCCTGGAGCTGATCCGGGAGTCGAGGCGACCCATCATTCTGGCGGGCCACGGCATTTCCATGTCGAACGCCAACGCGGAACTGGCCGAGCTGTGCGAACGGGCGCAGATCCCCGTCGCGCTTACCCTGCTGGGAAAGGGCGCGATCTCCGAGCGGCACCCGATGTGCGTCGGGATGATGGGCATGCACGGCGGTGCGGAAGTGAACCACGCGATCCAGCAGGCCGACCTGCTCATCGCCCTCGGCATGCGCTTCGACGACCCTGGCCACCTACGCCAGGGGCTCACGCAAGATCCACGTCGACATCGATCCCTCCGAGATCAACAAGAACGTGAGGGTCGACGTCGGCATCGTCGGCGACCTCCGCGAAGTGCTGCGGCAGCTCATGGACCGCGTCGAGCGCCGGCCGAACGACGCCTGGTTCGACCGGATCGCCGAATGGCGCGCCGACTCCGAGTTGCGGGAGATCGTCCGTCCCGCCGACGCGCCCCAGCATCCGGCCGTGCCCGAGGGCAAGCTGCTCGGGGCCCAGGTCATCCGCGACCTCTTCGAGTTGACGGACGGCAGCGCCGTCACCGTCACCGACGTCGGTCAGCACCAGATGTGGGAGGCGCAGTACTACCAGCACGAGCGGCCCCACAGCCTGATCACAAGCGGCGGCCTCGGCACGATGGGCTTCGGCCTGCCGGCGGCGATCGGTGCCAAGATGGCCAGACCCGACCAGGAAGTGTGGGCGATCGTCGGCGACGGCGGCTTCCAGATGACCTCGATGGAACTCGCCACCGCGGTCCAGGAGAAGGTCAACGTGAACATCGCGGTGATCAACAACGGTTTCCTGGGCATGGTGCGCCAGTGGCAGGAGTTCTTCTACGAGGAGCGCTACAACCAGACGCCCATGGTCAACCCGGACTTCTGCAAGCTGGCGGAGGCCTACGGCATCCCCGCCATCCGGGTCACCGAGCGCGGCCAGATCGAGGAGGCCGTGAACGAGACCCGGGCCCGCACCGGCGGACCGATCCTGGTCGAGTTCGTCGTCGAGAAGGAGGAGATCGTCTTCCCGATGGTGCCGGCCGGCGCCGACCTCGACGACATGATCCGCCGCCCGACCCCAGAGGAGTTCGAGCAGAAGCGTCGCGAGCGCGCGGCAGTGGCGGCAGTGAAGGAAGCACCTGCCGAGACCGACGCGGAACCGGAGCCGGAACCGGCGCCGGTGGCCACCGCGGGAACGCGGTTCGGAGTCTGAGGGCAAGACCGTTATGGCGAAGCACATCCTGGCCGCACTGGTCGAGAACCGTCCGGGAGTCCTGGCGAGGGTTTCCAACCTGTTCCGCCGCCGCAGCTTCAACATCGACAGCCTGTCCGTCGGGCGCACCCAGCACGAGAACCTGTCGCGCATGACGATCGTCATGGAATCGGACACCGCGGAAGCGGACCGGCTGGTCAAGAACCTCTACAAGCTGGTCGACGTGGTTCATGTCGACCACCTGCACAGCCAGCCCTCCGTGGCCCGCGACATGGCCCTGGTCAAGGTCAAGGCCTCGTCGGAGAACCGGCGCGAGGTGATCCAGCTCTGCGACATCTTCCGGGCCCGCATCATCGACGTTGCCGCGGAGTCCCTGGTGGTCGAGATCACCGGCGAGGAAGAGAAGCTCGGTCACTTCACCGAACTCGTACGGCCGTTCGGCATCGTCGAGATGGTCCGCACGGGCGTCATCGCGATGGGCCGCGGCAGCCACACCCTGAAGGACGAGGGCTACAAACCGAACCGTGGCCGTTCCTCCAGCCGGCGCAGCGTGCTCTGACGGCGCCCCCGAACCCTCTGACGCATCGACCGATCCCCCGACAACACCTTACTCACTTCACCCGACGAGGACTCAACCCTGATGGCAAAGCTCTACTACGACAACGACGCGGATCTCTCCCGGCTCGATGGCCGCACCGTCGCGGTCATCGGCTATGGCAGCCAGGGCCACGCCCATGCCCTGAACCTCCGCGACAGCGGAGTCGAAGTCGTCGTCGGCCTGAGAAACGGAAGCGGTAGCCGGGCGAAGGCCGCCGCCGACGGTCTCGAGGTGGTGAGCAACGCGGAAGCCGCCGCCCGCAGTCAGATGGTCATGATCCTGGCCCCCGATACCGTCCAGGCGGAACTGTACGAACAGGACGTCGCGCCGAACCTCGAAGCAGGCGACACCCTGATGTTCGCGCACGGTTTCAACGTCCGCTACGGCGAGATCGACGCGCCGGAGAACGTCAACGTGTCCCTCGTGGCGCCGAAGGCGCCCGGACACCGCGTGCGGGAAGTGTTCACGGAAGGCGCCGGAACGCCGGGCCTGGTGGCGGTCGAGAACGACGCGACGGGCGGCGCCCTGGCGGACGCCCTGGCCTACGCCAAGGGGATCGGCTGCACCCGCGCCGGCGTGATCGAAACGACCTTCGCCGAGGAGACGGAAACCGACCTCTTCGGCGAGCAGATCGTGCTCTGCGGCGGCGCCTCGGCGCTCGTCCGCGCCGGTTTCGAGAAGCTGGTGGCCGCCGGCTACCAGCCGGAGGTCGCTTACTTCGAGTGCCTGCACGAACTGAAGCTGATCGTCGACCTGATGTACGAAGGCGGACTCGGCTACATGTGGTACAGCGTCTCCGACACCGCGGAGCACGGCGGCTACCACGCCGGCGATCAACTGATCACGAAGGACGTGCGAGCGGTGATGGACAAGGTGCTGAGCGACATCCAGGACGGGACCTACGCCCGCGACTGGATCGCCGAGAACCGGGACGGCCGTCCGCGGTTCGATCCCCGCCGGACGGCGGAGAGAACGCATCCGATCGAGGAAGTTGGCCGGGAACTGCGTCGGATGATGCCGTTCCTGGACGCCAAGGAGGTGTAGCGATGGCAGGACAAGCCCCGTCCGAGGACTACGTCCGAATCTTTGACACGACGCTCCGCGACGGCGAGCAATCGCCGGGCGCGACGATGACGAGCGCCGAAAAGCTTGAAGTCGCGCGGCAACTCGCGGTGCTCGGCATCGACGTGATGGAGGCCGGCTTCCCGGCCGCCAGCCCCGACGACCTGGAGGGGGTGCGGCGGATCGCCCGCGAGGTCGGCGGCGGCAACGGCCCCGTGATCGCGGGCCTCGCCCGCTGCTGGCGCGAGGACATCGACAAGGCCTGGCAGGGTGTGCAGGACGCCGCGAAGCCGCGCATCCACGCCTTCATCGCCACGTCCGACCTGCACATGGAGCGCAAGCTGGGCATGACCCGCGACCAGGTGCTGAGTCAGGTTGGCCACATGGTCGCGCACGCGCGTTCGCTGTGCGACGACATCGAATTCAGTCCCGAGGACGCCAGCCGGTCCGACCGGGACTTCATGGTCGAGGTGCTTTCGCTGGCCATCAAGGAAGGCGCCACGACACTGAACATCCCCGACACCGTCGGCTACGACATGCCGGTCGAGTACGGGGACCTCTTCCGCTACCTGATGGAGCACACGGACGGCGCCGACGACGTCATCTGGTCGGCCCACTGCCACGACGACCTCGGCTGTGCGACGGCCAACACCCTGGCCGCGATTGAGGCGGGCGCCCGGCAGGTCGAGGTGACGATCAACGGCATCGGCGAGCGCGCCGGCAACACCTCGCTCGAGGAGGTCGTCATGGCGCTCCATACCCGCCCGAAGATCTACGGCGTCGGCACCCGCCTGAACACGACGGAACTCGTGCGCACGAGCCGTCTCGTCGCCCACTACACGGGTATCGCGGTGCCCCGGAACAAGGCGATCGTCGGCGAGAACGCGTTCGCCCACGAGGCCGGCATCCACCAGCACGGCATGCTCCGGGATCAGCGCACCTACGAGATCATGACCCCGCAGACCGTCGGCCTGACGCAGAGCAGGCTGGTCCTGGGCAAGCACTCCGGCAAGCACGCACTCCGGATGCGGATGGAGGAACTCGGCTTCGAGCTCAACCGGGAGGAACTCGGTGACGCATTCCGCCGCTTCAAGCAGCTCGCCGATCAGAAGAAGGACATCACCGACGCCGACCTGCAGGCACTGGCCAACCAGGAAATCCTGGCGCCTACCGAGATCTT
>JAGWAG010000003.1 GCA_021296535.1 Acidobacteriota bacterium
CCCACTGACCGAGGTCGGCGCGCACTCCCGCGGCACGATCTTCCTGGACGCAAACGATCTCCACACCCCGGAACTGGAACGGGCGATCAACGCGATCTGCGCCGCCTACGACGGCTTCGACTTCGGCCGCTTCGACATCCGCGCGCCGAGCGCCGAGGCACTCCAGCGCGGCGAGGGAATCCGGGTGCTCGAAGTCAACGGTGTGACGTCCGAGGCCACCCACATGTACGACCCCCGCTACGGCTTCTTCGCCGCCCACGCGATCCTGCGGCGGCAGTGGCAAATGGCCTTCGCCCTAGCGAACGAACGCATCCGCGCCGGCGCCCGGCCCGCGAGCGTAGGCGAGGTCATCCGCGCCACAAGGGCCGAAAAACGAGCCAGGAACGAAGGGCTACACTGACCCGAATCAGGTCCTGCGCGCTTCGACTTTTTCCATGACCGAAGACACCGTCTGTCGATACCCTCTTGTACGGCAGTCTGAAGCGCCTCGGAGTCGCCCCGCTTCGGCTTCTCCAACGCATCGAGCCGCGCTTCGATCGCGCTCAGTCGCTCGATCACCGCGTCCAGGTCCGCTTTGGCGGGGACGCCGAGCTCCTCGAGCCGGCGCTCCAAGTGTTCGTCGATTCCCGTCCGCGCCTTCGACTTGGTCTGCTCGATCCCCTTCTCGGCCGCGGAACGCACCTGCTGGACCTTCACTTCCGCCTTGTCCCGCCAGCCGCTCAGGGACTCCCGGCCCCGGCTCTCGACCTTCTCGCCGCGCGCGACCAGCCGGTCGAAGACCTTGGATCCGGCGTCGACCGCCTCGCCCGCCACGCCTGCGCCGGCAAGCGCCACCTTGTGGGCCGCTCCGACGGCGGAATCGACCACCGACCGCGCCTTTCTGCCGCGGATGCTGCTGTCATCTCGTTTCTCCCCTCTAAGTCTGTTGGGGCTTCCGACACAGCGGACCGCGATTCCTCCAGGAACTTTGGGCCCGCTAGGAACTGTGAGCTTCGGCGAGTCGCCGCTTCACCGTTTCAAGGGGGTTGCGGTAGTCCACCGTGCCGAGCCCCTTGTTGGTCAGCCTGTAGCCGATCAACTCCTGCAGCTTCTCCGGCATCTCCACGACGACGTCCCACGGCACGCCGACGTACTGGTTCTCGCGCTGCTTGAGCCACGCCAGGTTGAAGTTGAAGTTGATCGAGCGCCGATAGCCGCTGTCCGTCGAGTTCCCTCCGCCACGATGCCAGACGGCGCCGTCCCAAAGGAACAGGGCCCCGGCCGGCATCTCCACCGTCAACGTGGGCACGTCCGGATCGACCGGATCGGCCGAACGATGGCTGCCCGGAACGATCTCCGTTGCCCCGTTCTCGGCCGTGAACGGATCGAGCGCGATCAGCGTGTTGGCGATCAGCGGAAAGTGCGGGCGCGCAAGCGGGTAGTGGCCGTCGTCCTGGTGCATCCGCTGGCGACGGTCTCCTGGCCCGGGCCGCATCGCGGCGACGCCGGAGACCTGGTAGTCCGGGCCGAGTACCGCCTCCACGAGCCCCAGCAGATCATCGTCCATGAGTAATTCGTCGACGGCCCGCGTCTTGGCCAGCAGGTTGTGCGTGTGGATCGTCTGCTGGCCGTAGTCGTCCGTCATGCGGCTGCCGATCTCTTCGAAGACGGGGGCGAGGCCCCGCCGCAGCGCCTCCAGCCTCTCCTCCCCGAGGAAGTCGGGCACCACCGTGTAGCCGTTTTCGCGGACCTGCCGTGCTGATCTCTCGATGTCCATAACTTCCCGTGAACAGTGATCGGATTGACGTGTCGCGGCAGCGTAACAAAGCAGGTAGCCTTCGCTCCATGAGAAGAGATACGGCGTATCGCCGACCGATGTTCCGTGCCGTCCTGGCGACGCTGATCGCGCTCGTCGCCTTCACCGGCGTCTACGCGCAAAGTGACGCCTCTACCGAGTCCTTCACGGCGAGCGACGGCGCCGTCATCCACTACCTGGTCGAAGGGCGCGGCGACCCCGTTGTGCTGCTCCACGGCATCACCGGCACGGCCGCCTCGAACTGGGGCGCCGCCGGCATCATCGACCGGCTGGCCGAGGAGTTCCAGGTAATCGCCGTCGACCAGCGCGGCCACGGCAAGAGCGACAAGCCGCACGACCCGGCCAGCTACGGCGAGCGGATGGCGCTGGATGTCGTCGACCTGCTCGATCACCTGAGGCTGCAGCAGGCGAACGTCGTCGGCTACTCGATGGGCGGCTTCATCACGATGAAGCTCATCGCCCTCGCGCCCGATCGGCTGATGTCGGCAGTCGTCGGCGGCGCCGGCTGGTCCAGCCCCGACCTGCGCGACGCCGCCATGTTCGACGCCCTGGCCAGGGTGGAGGTCCCCTGGTCGAGTTCCTGTGGCCCGGAGAGGAACCGCCGACCCCGGAGCAGGTTCAGGCGATCGGTCTGGCGATGGTCGCCTCGAGCGACCAGGCGGCCCTGGCAGCCGTCGTCCGCGGCATGCCCGCCCTCGACGTGAACGCCGAGCTCCTCCGCATCAACAAGGTGCCGACCCTCAACATCATCGGCAGCAACGATCCCCTGAAGCCGAACGCTGACGCGCTCGTCTCTGTCATGCAGGAGCACCGCCTCCACGTGATCGAAGGCGCGAACCACATGAACACCCTGAACTCCCCCGAGTTCTACGACACGATCCGCGCCTTCTTCATCGAACTCTGCAACTGCGCCTGACGGCGCAGGCAAGTTCGTCGGTTACGCCGACAACTGCGTTTCGACCAGCGTGGTCCAGTACCGCATGCCGACGGGCAGGATGTCGTCGTTGAAGTCGTAGCGCGGGGTGTGGAGGCCGGCGCTGTCGCCGTTGCCGAGGAACATGAAGGCGCCGGGGCGCTCCTGGAGCATGAAGGAGAAGTCCTCGGAGCCCATGACCGGGGCCATGTCGGTGGTCACTTCGCGACCCACTTCCCGGGCGGCGTTGGCAGCCTTCTCCGTCTGTTCGGCGTGGTTCACGGTGGCCGGGTAGTACGGCCGGTACTCCAGTTCGAAGCCGGCGCCGTGGGCGCTGCAGATGCCGCGGCCGATTTGGCGCATGCGCCGCTCGACGAGGTTCTGCACTTCGGGCCGGAAGCTGCGCACGCAGCCGCCGTGAACGACGCGGCTGGGGATCACGTTGTCCGCGTGACCGCCGTGGACACGGGCATGGAGCGGATCGACGTTGCGGGCGACGACCGTCTGCAGAGCGAGGACGATCTCGGCCCCGATCGGTATCGGGTCCACCGTGCCGTGCGGGAACGCGGCGTGGCCGCCGGCGCTCGTCACCGCGAATTCGAAGACGTCGATCGCGGCCATCAGCGGACCGGCGCGGAGGCCGAAGTTGCCCACCGACATGCCCGGATAGTTGTGGACGCCGTAGACCTCGTCGGCCGGGAACTGCTCGAACAGCCCCTCCTCGATCATCACCCGGGCGCCGCCGTCCTTCTCCTCGGCGGGCTGGAAGAAGAAGTAGACCGTGCCGTCGAAGGAACGGCTCCCGGAGAGGTACTTCGCAGCGCCGAGCAGCATCGCCGTGTGGCCGTCGTGGCCGCAGGCGTGCATCTTGCCAGGGTTCCGCGAGCGATGCTCGAACTCGTTCTCCTCGTGAATCGGCAGCGCGTCCATGTCCGCCCGCAGCGCGATGCTCCGCTCGGACGAACCGGACCTGAGCACGCCGACGACGCCGGTGCCGGCAAGGCCGCGGTGGACCTCGATGCCGTCGAAGGACTCGAGCAGCGCCGCCACCTTGCCGCTGGTCACTTCCTCCTCGAACGCGAGCTCGGGGTGGCGGTGGAAGTCCCGGCGCCAGGACCTCATCTGTTCATGCAGCGGATCCACGAGTCTGGATGGTAGCGGAAGGTACACTCCGCTGCCGTGCCGGAGCTTCACCAGCTTCGAAGCCCCGACGCCGGGCGCCGGTGACGAAATGACGACGAAGAACCAGCCATCCAGGCCCCGCCGGCACGTCTACGACGCGGCCGAGATCGAGCCGAAGTGGCAGCAGATCTGGCGCGAGCACCAGGCCTTTCGCACGCCGGACGACCCTGAGGTCCTGAAGAGCCGGCCCAAGTACTACGTCCTGGACATGTTCCCCTACCCCTCCGGGGCGGGCCTGCACATCGGTCACCCGGAGGGTTACACGGCGACGGACGTCGTGGCGCGCAAGCGGCGCATGGAGGGCTACAACGTCCTCCATCCGATGGGCTGGGACGCCTCGCGCCGCGGTGCGCGAGAACCAGCACCCGCGACTCATCACGCAACGGAACATCGCGAACTTCCGGCGTCAGATTGAACGCATCGGCTTCTCGTACGACTGGGAACGCGAGGTGGACACGTCGTCCGCGGACTACTACCGCTGGACGCAGTGGATCTTCCTGGAGCTCCACAAGCGCGGCCTCGCCTACCTGGAGGACGTGCCGGTCTGGTGGTGCCCGGCGCTGGGCACCGTTCTCGCCAACGAGGAGGTCAAGGACGGCGCCTACGTCGACACCGGGGATCCCGTCGAGCGACGCACGATGCGGCAGTGGATGCTGCGAATCACCGCCTACGCCGAGCGCCTGCTCGAAGACCTCGACCAGGTCGACTGGCCCGAGTACGTCAAGGAGATGCAGCGCAACTGGATAGGCAAGTCGCACGGCGCCGAGATCCGCATGCCGATCGCCGGAAGCGACGGCAGCTTCCCCGTCTTCACGACCCGGCCGGACACGCTGTTCGGCGCCACCTACTGCGTGCTGGCGCCGGAGCATCCCCTCGTGCCCGAGATCACGACCCCGGACCACCAGGCCGAGGTCGACGCCTACGTGACCGACGCGATCAACAAGAGCGAACTGCAGCGCACCGACCTGGCGAAGAGCAAGACCGGCGTGTTCACCGGCGGCTACGCGACGAATCCCGCCACCGGGGAGCCGATCCCGATCTGGGTCGCGGACTACGTCCTGATGAGCTACGGCTCGGGCGCGATCATGGGCGTCCCCGGCCAGGACCAGCGCGACTGGGACTTCGCCGCCACGTACGACCTGCCCATCGTGCGCACAGTCGAGCCGCCGGACGGCTGGGAGGGCGACGCCTACCTCGAAGACGGCCCGGCGATCAACAGCGGCTTTCTCGACGGTCTCCCGGTCGACGACGCGAAGGAGCGGATGATCGAGTGGCTGGTCGAGCAGGGGCACGGCAGCCGGCGGGTCGAGTACCGGCTGCGGGACTGGCTGTTCTCGCGCCAGCGCTACTGGGGCGAGCCCTTCCCGGTGCTCCACGTCCTCGACGACGACGGCGAGCCTACCGGCGAGATTCTGCCCGTGCCGCAGGACGAGCTGCCGGTCGAACTCCCAGAGGTCGACGAGTTCAAGCCGACCGCCGACGGCCGGCCGCCGCTCGCCCGCGCCGGTGACGACTGGCTCCTCGTCACCCTGCCGGACGGCCGCAGGGCAAGGCGCGAAACGAACACGATGCCGCAGTGGGCCGGCTCCTGCTGGTACTTCCTGCGCTACATCGACCCGAAGAACACGGAGGCGCCCTGGTCACGCGAGCTGGAGCGCTACTGGATGCCGGTCGACCTGTACATCGGCGGCGTCGAGCACGCGGTGCTGCACCTGCTCTACGCGCGCTTCTGGCAAAAGGTGCTCTACGACGCCGGCCTGGTCTCGACTCCCGAACCGTTCGCGCGCCTGTTCAACCAGGGGATGATCCTGGCCTACAGCTACCGCGACCAGGGCGGCAAGTACCACCACCCCGACACGGTGGACTGGCGCGACGACCGGGTGTTCCTCGCCGGAACGGACGAACCGCTCGAAGCCCGGATCGAGAAGATGTCGAAGTCGAAGCTGAACGTCGCAAATCCGGACGACGTGATCGGGCGCTGGGGCGCCGACACGCTGCGGCTGCATGAGCTGTTCATGGGACCGCTCCACCAGCAGAAGCCCTGGCAGACCAAGGACACCGACGGCGTTCACCGCTTCCTCCGGCGAACCTGGCGCCTGGTTGTCGACGAGCGGACCGGTGCCGTTGCGGACCGGGTCGGCGACGCCGCGGCCGAAGCTCCATCCGAAGACACAGCCGAACTGAACCGCCTGCTCCACAAGACGATCCGCAAGGTCGGCGAGGACATCGACACCCTCGACATGAACACCGCGATCTCCCAGATGATGATCTGGGTCAATGCGGCGACCGCGGCGGACCGCGTGCCCCGCGAATCACTCAGGGCCTTCCTGCGCATCCTGTCGCCCTTCGCGCCGCACCTTGCCGAGGAGCTGTGGTCACGGCTCGGCTGCGAGGGCCTGATCTGCCACCAGGAATGGCCCGCCTACGACCCGGCCCTGGTCGTCGACGAGACGATCAACGTCGTCGTCCAGGTCATGGGCAAGAAGCGCGACGTGCTCCAGGTCGCGGCCGACTCCGACAAGGCGACTTTGGAGGAACTCGCCCTGGCATCGCCGAAGGCCCGGCGCTTCATGGACGGCAGGGAACCGCGCAAGGTGATCGTCGTGCCGGGGAGACTGGTCAACATCGTCGTCTAGAGTCTGCGCCGCAGGAACTTAGGTGCGCCAGCGTCCCCGCCGGCTTCTGGCACTGGGTGCGCCTGCGTCCCCGCCGGCTTCTGAGGAGACGCGCCGTGAAGCGGCGACCATCCTGCGGCGGCCATCGGGGAATTCGGTTATCATCGCCCGCCCTCGGAGGCCACTTCACACATCCTGCCCTCCTGAGCCCAACCCGAGCGAGATCATCATGAAGAGCGATATCCACCCAGAGCTGCACCCGGTCGTGTTCATCGACCCCTCGGCCAACGCCGAGTTCATCTCCCAGTCGACGATGACGAGCGACAAGACCCGGGACATCGACGGCGTCGAGCACTACGAGATTCGTCTTGAGATCTCGTCCGCGTCCCATCCCTTCTACACGGGACGCCAGCACTTCGTCGACAGCGCCGGCCAGATCGAGAAGTTCCAGCGCAGGTACGGGCGCAAGTAGCGTCCGCCTTGTATGGAACTTGGCGTTTGCGTCGCAGGAACTGGGTGCGCCGGCGTCCTCGCCGGCTTCTGACAAGAACGCGCCGCGAAGCGGCGACCATCCTGCGGCGCCAAGCCGCCCGTGCGGAGCCGGCCTGGCGGCCGGCGCGTCTCTCTGGCCGCCTTCGGCGGCAGCCGGCGGGGACGCCGGCGCACCCAGTGGGCGGCCAGTTCCCTGCGAGTCGGCGCAGCGGAAGGCCGCTGTCCCTACTTGCATGGAGCCGGCCGCAGGCGCACCCAGTCCGCGGCGAGTTCCTAACTCAGCGCTCGCCACACCTGGGCGACGGCGAAGCAGAGCACGAACCCGAGGGCCACGGGCAACAGGGCCGAGACCGCGGTCCAGCGGACGCTGCGGGTCTCCTTCCAGATCGTGTACAGCGTGGTCGAGCACGGGTTGTGGACGAGGGAGAAGAGCATCAGGCAGACGGCGGTGAGCAGCGTGAAGCCGCCGGCCTCGAGGACGCCCGCGGTGGCGGCCTGGGAGTCGAGTTCGAACATGACGCCGGCGCCGGCGCCAACCCCGGGCACGCCGGCAACGAGCACGGTCAGCATGAGGATCGTCGGGATCACGATCTCGTTCGCCGGGATCGCGATGATGTAGGCGACGAGGATGATCCCGGTCAGGCCGAGAGCAAAGCCGAAGGGGTCGAGGGCGCCGATCAGGCTCTCGGCCAGCGACGCCTCGCCCGTGCGGATGTTGCTGAGCAGCCAGATGACCGCCCCGGCCGGCGCCGCGAAGATCACCGCGCGCCAGAGCACGATCAGCGTCCGGTCGATGATCGAGGTGTAGATCGTCTGCAGCACCCGAGGCGGGCGGTACGGCGGCAGCTCGAGCGAGAAGGCGGACGCCTCGCCGCGCAGCACGGTCCTTGACAGGAACCAGGACACGGCGAACGTCAGCAGGACGCCCAGCACGGCGATCCCGACGACCGACAGGGCCGAGACCGCCCCCGCGATGTGCGCCGGCACCAGCCCCCCGATGAAGATCGACGCAACGAGAATCTGGGTCGGCCAGCGGCCGTTGCAGAGCGAGAAGTTGTTCGTGATGATCGCGATCAGGCGCTCGCGCGGACTGTCGATGATCCGTGTCGAGACGATCGCCGCCGCGTTGCAGCCCCAGCCCATCGCCATCGTCAGCGACTGCTTGCCGTGGGCGCCGACGCGGTGGAACATGCGGTCGAGGTTGAACGCCACCCGCGGCAGGTAGCCGAAGTCCTCGAGCAGGGTGAACAGCGGGAAGAAGATCGCCATCGGCGGCAGCATCACCGCGACGACCCAGGCGGTCGCCAGGTACACGCCGTCGATCAGGAGCCCGTCGAGCCACCAGACCAGACCGAAGGCCGAGGCCACGTCCTTCAAGAGCGGATGCACGGTGTCGATCAGGAGCGACGCGAGCATCGACGACGGCACGTTGGCGCCCGCGATCGTCAGCCAGAACACGACCGTCAGCATGAGCAGCATGAGCGGGAAGCCGAACACCCGGCTCGTCACCAGGCGGTCGAGCCTGGCGTCGAGGTCGAAACGCCGGCGCTCGTCGTCCCGGGTGACGGCGCGGTCGGCGATCCGGGCGGCCTCCGCATAGACCGCCTCGGTCAGCGCCTGGTGGAAGTTTCGGCCCACGCCCCATCGCAACTGGCCGGACAGTTCAAGCACCGCGGCGCGCGCCGCGGGTTCGGCGGCAATGGAGGGCTCCGCCAGCTCGGCTGCGGCCGCCCGGGTCGCCTCCGGTTCGGCGACCGCGGGAGCGCCGGCCTCGTCGCCGGCGGGCGGCGCCGCCTCACCGACGTCCTCCCGCACGCCGAGATCGACCAGTTCGGCCAGCGAACCGTTCTCCACCGCGGCGGCAAGCGTGCGGTCGCCATCGAGCAACCGGAGAGCAACCCACTGCGGATTCGGCAGCGCAGGGAACGCGTCCTCGATCGCGCCCGACAAGCGGCGGGTCGCCTCGCTCAGCACCGGCGAGCGCCCGCCCACGCGTCGCGGGCGGCAACGATAGGAACCCGTCGCGACCTCCGCGACGACCCGGTTCAGCTCCTCCAGTCCCTCGCCGGAGCGAGCCGCCGTCGCCACGACCGGCACGCCCAGGTCACGGGCCAGACGCCGGACGTCGACGCTCAATCCCTTGCGGCGCGCCTCGTCCATCAGGTTGAGACAGACGACGGCACGATCCGTGATCTCCAGCACCTGGAGGGCCAGGTTCAGGTTCCGCTCCAGCCGGGTCGCGTCGACGACGATCACGGTCACGTCCGGACGCCCGAAGAGGATGAAGTCGCGGGCCGTCTCCTCGTCGAGACTTGACGAGAGCAGGGAGTAGGTCCCCGGCAGGTCGACCAGCTTGTAGCGGTCGCCGCCGTACTCGAAACCGCCCTCGGCGCGGGTCACCGTCTTGCCGGGCCAGTTGCCCGTGTGCTGGCGCAGGCCCGTGAGCGCGTTGAACACCGTGCTCTTGCCCGTGTTCGGGTTGCCGGCCAGGGCGACGACGTAGTCCCAGTTGCTCATGTCGACGCCGAGCCGGACCAGGTTGCCGAGGTGATGCGCCGGGCAGTTGGCGCAGTCCTGTGCGAGTGCGGGCTGGGTCATGCTGAAGCCGCCTGCCGGTGTGACTGCTGAACCTGGATCTGGTCCGCCTGCGACCGTCGAAGCGCGATCACGGCGCCTCGCACCCGGTAGGCCACCGGGTCACCCGAAGGGCTTGCCATCTTCGCCTCCACCAGGGTTCCCGGGAGCAGCCCGAGGTCGAGCAGCCGGCGGCGCTCCAACCCGCGGCAGAAGCGGGAGAAGCCGACGACCAGCGCCTGCTCGCCGACCGCCACGTCCGACAGCGAACCGGTGGCCAACGCCGCTGCCGAGGTCCCGCCGGATGCCTCCTCCGCGGCCGGCACGGCGAAGATGTTCGCCGCGATGACCGGCGCCAGCACGACCTCGTCCAGATCGGCCTCGAAGCGGATGCGCTCGGGCGCCACGGAAGTGACGCGCAACTTCATGCCGGGATGAACGCCCTCGGCGACCAACTGCGCGTAGATCGCGGCGGGCTCGTCCTCGACGTGGACCACCTCGACCTCGTCGCCGGCCGCGAAGTCCGTCAACGTCCGGCCGGCTCGCGGCGGCAGGTCGCCTTCCTCGGTCGGGATCGGGTCGCCGTGCGGGTCGAACGGCGGATGGCCAAGCCGAACCGACAGTTCCTTGGCCTGCTCGGCGGACGTCCGGTGCTCCCGGCGCTCCGCCTCCGGGTGCCAGCGCTCCGGCTGCAGACCCGTCTCGTCCGCGAGGTAGCGCTCCCACAACCGGTGGATGCGGATCACGCGCAGCGCCTCGCTGCGTCCTTCGCCGGTCAGCCGGAAACCGCCTTCCGCCGACACGATGAGCCCCAGCCTCTCCATGCGGGCGAGGAGTTCGGTGCTGCGCCGGCCCCCAAGCCGCAACACGCCGACCAGACTCTGGTGGGTCGCCTGACGCCCCTGGTACTCGCAGTCGAAGAGGTGCTTGAGCGCGTCCTCGGTCCGCGTCCGGTGGAGGACGCGCCAGCCGGAGCGCCAGCGCCACAGCCAGCCACGGTCCGGCCATGCCACGAGGGCGGCCAGGGCGATGACCGCGGCTAGAACAACCAGTGCAAGAAGGGGGCTCATCGTCTTCGGCGTGCGTTTTAGAGCGATGATTCGTTTCTGCGAATCAGAGTTTTAGTCTACACTAAGTCTCGTCGCGCAGGGCAACGGCTCCCGGGCCAGGCCCGGGTGGGCACATCGCGGCGCGAAGCGGCTACTTCAGCGCGCAAGTGTTGGAAGAGTTGGAATCGGCCCGAACGCCGGAGCGTTCCCTGACGATAGAGTGATTCAGCAATGACGAGCTTCGGACAAGCGACCTGGAGCGTGCTCGCCGAGCTCGCACCGTGGCTGCTGGTCGGCGCTCTGCTCGCCGCGCTGCTGCACGTCCTGCTCCCCCGCAACCTGATCCGCCGGCAGCTCAGCGGCTACGCCGGTGCGATCAAGGCGGTTGCCCTGGGCGTACCGCTGCCGCTCTGCTCCTGCGGCGTGATCCCGGCCGGCATCGGCCTCAAGCGCACCGGCGCCAGCAACGGCTCGGCGATGGGCTTCCTGATCAGTACGCCGCAGACGGGCGTCGACTCGATTCTGGTCAGCGCGACCTTCCTCGGCTGGCCCTTTGCCCTGTTCAAGGTCGCGGCCGCCGCGGTGACCGGCGTGGCCGGCGGCTGGTGGATCGAGGGGATGAAGGACGACGGCGCGCCTGTCGAGGAAGAAGCTCCGCTTGAGGACGCCGGCGGCGAGCCGGGCGCCGGACATCGGTTCGGCGGCACGGTCCTTCCGAAGATCTCCGAAATGGTCGACCACGGCGCGGAACTCCTGCAGAGCATCTGGCGCTGGGTCGCGGTCGGCATCCTCGTGTCCGCAGCGATCGAGGTCCTGCTGCCGCAACAGGCGTGGCTCGACCTGGCCGCGCTGGGGACCTTCGGCGCGGCGGCGGCGGCGCTGGTCATCTCCCTGCCGCTCTACGTCTGCGCGACGGCCTCGGTACCGATCGCGGCCGCCCTGGTCGCCAATGGACTGCCACTGGGCGCCGCCCTCGTCTTCCTGATGGCCGGGCCCGCGACCAACGTCGCCACCGTGGGGGCCGTCTACCGCGGCTTCGGCCGCAAGGTCACGGCGGTCTACCTGACGACCGTCATCGTCGGCAGCCTCGGCTTCGCCGTGCTGTTCGAGACCCTGATCGGCGGCGGCGCGCTGCAGGTCGGGCCCGCGCACGAACACGGCGTCGCCTGGTGGGCCGCGACGTCGGCGATCGCGCTCGTGCTGATGTTCGGCTGGTTCGCCGTGCAGGAGTTCCGGCGCTGGCGGCGCAACGCGAAAGCGGACCGGTGGTCGGCCGGCCAGGTGGCGGACGGCGAACCCGGCGGCAGGGCAGTTGAGATCGCGGTGACCGGCATGACCTGCGGAAACTGCGCGGATACGGTCGAGTCCGCCCTGCTCGCAGCGCCGGGGGTGAACGCCGCGCGTGTCGATCTGGCTGGCGGCACCGCGACGATATGGGGCGTGGCGGCCGCCGCGACGGTCCGCGAGGCCGTCCAGGACGCGGGCTTCGGAACCCCCTGAGCCATCCGGCGCGTCCAGAGCACACCGCCCGTTTGCACGCGACGCCCTCCCGGACATAACCTTCGCGCGCGAACATGAAAGCCGGAGTCGTACGCGAGAGGAGCCCGGGAGAGCGTCGGGTCGCGCTCGTACCCGAAAGCGTCACCCGAATTCACGCCAAGGGCGTTGACTTTCTTGTCGAAGCGGGCGCCGGTGCCGACGCCGGCTTCGACGACGACGCGTACCGCGAAGCCGGCGCCGAAATCGCAGCGACGGCCGGCGAGGTCCTGGCCTCCGCCGATCTCGTCGTCCGCGTCCAGGCGCCCGAATCGAACGAGATCGAGGCCTCGAAGGCCGGCGCTTCGGTGATCGGCCTGCTCTTCCCCCTGACCGCCGGCCCGATGGTGCGGCAATTGCGGGACGCGAAGCTCACCGCCATCGCGCTCGACCGGATTCCCCGCGTCACGCTCGCGCAGTCGATGGACGTCCTGAGTTCCCAGAGCACCGTCGCCGGCTACCGGGCCGCCGTGCTCGCCGCCTACCGCCTGCCTCAGTTCTTTCCGCTGCTGATGACGGCCGCGGGCCGTATCAATCCGGCTCGCGTTCTGGTCCTCGGCGCCGGCGTGGCCGGACTGCAGGCGATCGCCACCGCCCACCGGCTGGGCGCCGTGGTCGAGGCCTACGACGTCCGCGCCGTGGTGAAGGAACAGGTCGAGAGCCTGGGCGCCACTTTCGTCGAGGTTCCGGCGATCGAGGACGCCGAAACCGAGGGCGGCTACGCCCGCGAGGTCTCCGAGGAGAGCCAGCGGCGAGCGAACGAGGTGATTGCCGAGCGTCTGCGCTCGACCGACGCCTGCATCACGACGGCGCTGATTCCCGGACGCCCCGCGCCGCGCCTGATCACGGCCGAGATGGTCGAGGGGATGCCCCACGGTTCCCTCGTCGTCGACCTGGCGGCCGAACAGGGCGGCAACTGCGAGCTGACGAAGCCCGGCGAGGAAGTCACCGTGAACGGCGTCACCGTGCTCGGCCCGCTCAATCTGGCCAGCGATCTGGCGGCCGACGCCAGCCGCATGTTCTCGCGCAACGCCGAGAAGCTCGTGCTCTATCTGCTGAACGACGGCGAGCTGAGCTACGACTTCGACAACGAGATCGTCAAGGGTTGCGTCGTCACGCACGACGGCGAGATCGTCGACACACAGGTCGCTGAAGCCCTGGCCTGACGCAACGTCAAGGCCCGAACCCCGCGCAAGGAGGAGCAACCGAAATGCTCGAGATCTTCCTTGGGCTGTACATCTTCATGCTCGCGGCCTTCGTCGGCTACGGCGTGATCAAGGGTGTACCGGCCCTGCTCCACACTCCGCTGATGGCGTTCACGAACGCGATCTCCGGCATCTCCCTGGTCGGCTCCCTGGTCGCGGCCGGCGCTCACTACAACGACGTGAGCACCGTGCTCGGCGCGATCGCCGTGCTCTGCGCGACGATCAACGTCGTCGGCGGCTTCTGGATCACGGACCGCATGCTGCGGATGTTCAAGAAGCAGGACCCGAAGGCTGACGCGGCGGGAGATGCCGCATCGTGATCAGCCAGGTCGAGACGCTCTACCTGATCGCGTCGTTCCTGTTCATCCTCGGGCTGCGCGGCCTGACCGCGGCCCATACCGCCCGCCGGGGTCTGATCCTGGCCGAACTCGGCATGGTGTTCGCCATCTGGGGCACCCTGATCCACCCGGACATCACCCGCCACCTGGACGACATCGGCTGGTTCCAGACGTACAAGTGGATCCTGCTGACCTTCTTCATCGGCAGCGCGATCGGCATCGCGATCTCGGCGCTCATCCCGATGACCCGGATGCCAGAGCGGATCGCGCTCTCTCACGCCTTCGGCGGACTCGCCGCCGCTCTCGTCGGTGTTTCCGAGTACTACCGCGAGTACGGACACATCGACCACACGACGATGGGCGCCCTCGGCTTCGAGGTGCTCTTCGGGGGCCTGACCTTCACCGGCTCGCTGATGGCCTTCGGCAAGCTCTCGGGCCTCATTCCCGGCCGCAACATCACCTGGCCGCTCCAGAACCAGACCAACATCCTGATGTTCGGCGGCACGTTCGTGCTCCTGGTCCTGGTCACGATCGATCCCTCGAACCAGGTTCTGTTCTACGCGATGGCCGCGATGCCGCTACTGCTCGGCATCCTGTTCGTCGCGCCCATCGGCGGCGCCGACATGCCGGTCGTCATCACCCTGCTCAACTCCTACGCCGGCCTCGCCGCCTCGGCGACCGGATTCGCGCTGAACAACAACGTCCTGATCATCGCGGGAGCCATCGACGGCGCCTCGGGCTTCATCCTCTCCGTCGTCATGAGCAAGGCGATGAACCGCTCGTTCCGAAACGTCCTGTTCGGCGCCTTCGGCAAGGTCGACGAGGAGGACGCCACGTTGGCCGCCAGCGGCGGCGAACGGGTCCAGGAGGCCTCGGTCGGCGACGCCGCGATGCTGCTGTCCGGCGCCGGCTCCGTCATCGTCTGCCCCGGCTACGGGATGGCCGTCGCCCAGGCCCAGCACGTCGTCGGCGAACTGGCCGAGATCCTCGAAGCGAACGGCACCCAGGTCCGCTACGCCATCCATCCAGTCGCCGGCCGCATGCCCGGCCACATGAACGTCCTGCTCGCCGAGGCGAAGATCCCCTACACCACGCTGATGGAACTCGAGGAGATCAACGACGACTTCAAGAACACCGACGTCGCCCTGGTCGTCGGTGCCAACGACGTCGTCAACCCCGCCGCGAAGCACAACCCGGCGAGCTCGATCTACGGCATGCCGGTCCTGAACGCCGACCTGGCGAGGTCCTGCATCGTCCTCAAGCGGTCCATGCGACCCGGCTTCGCGGGCATCGAGAACGAGCTGTTCTTCGCGCCGAACACCGTGCTGACGTTCGGCGACGCGAAGGACACGCTGACGAAGGTGGTGGAGGCGTTGTCGTGAGGGCCACCTGCAAAGCCTCGGCCTGAATCAGCCAAGCCGGGAGTCCAGCCGGAACGGCCGTAACCTGCCCGGCTTCACTCGGTCGAAGTCCCGATGAAGCGGGTTGATCACGATGTTGCGCTCCAGCGGGTTGACGACACTGGGAACGGCGACCGCCAGGTGGCGATCCAGGGCGGCTGCGCCGAGCCGCTGACCTCCAGGTGAGCGATCGAACCGTCCGGGACGGTCAGATCGACAATCCGATAGGCCGGATGGTCCACTCCAAACGGCAAGCCGACCAGAATCTCCAACAGGGCGAGGGATGACGTTTCGCAGCAGTAGACGGCTCGCATTCCGGCCGGACTCCACCTGCCGCCCCGGCGCGAGGCGCCTTCGCCGCTGAGGATCGTGGCCACGTCCGGCGCCCACTGCGTCCGGGCGAGTCGCCAGACCTTCACGCGACGCTCACAGGGGAATGCCGTGGGCGAGCCGGTGGAGGACCGTCAGAACCTCCTCCGCACCGACCTCCGTGTCGGAATGCTCCAGGGGCGTTTCGCCGGCCAACGCGGGATTGCGGTGCTTGAGCCACCGGACCGCGCTCTCGTGGTTGTAGTCGAAGAACTCGAGCGCAGCGTTGTAGACCCGCGCCAGCCGCGCCGCACGGTCGCTTTCGTGCCGGGTGAGCCGGCCCTGCTTCAGCCGGCGGAGCATGGTCTGGCGTGGAATGCCGACGACTGCAACGAGTTCCAGGTCGGAAACCTGAAGCAGCCGCTTGAGCTCGGAGAGGATGCTGGCGGATGCCCCGCCCCGGATCTCCTCGAGATCGGGGATGCCCAACGGTTGTGCTTGCTCGTGCTCAGCCATTGAATATGCGACCCTGCGATTCCGTACCATTTGGCGCAGACAACAGTACCACATGGCCAAATTGGTCGATGGCCATTCCGCATCACTCGTCATGCCGGCCGGAGGCCGGCCTGCCGATCTGCCCCTACTCGCCCAGGCAGATGCCAAGGTCGCGGGCGGTGGCGACGACGTCGGCTTCCAGGGGGACGCTCTTCATCCGGCTGACCGCGCGTTCGAGCGGCACTGCCCGCACGGTGGGCGGGTCGAGGGCGACCATCACGCCAAACTTCCCTTCTTCGATCTGGCGGACGGCCGCGGCGCCGAAGCGCAGGGCGATCAAGCGGTCGTAGGGGATCGGCTGGCCGCCGCGCTGGAGATGGCCGAGGGTGACGGTGCGGGTCTCCTTGCCGGTGCGTTCGTGAATCTCGGCCGCCACCCGTTCGGCGACACCGCCGAGGCGCTCGACCGGACCGCCTCCGACGCCCTTCGACCAGGTGAAGTCGCCGCCGACCGGTCGCGCTCCCTCGGCCGCGACGACGACCGCGAAGTGTCGTCCCCGCCGCTCACGCGCCATGAGGTGATCGCAGACTTCGTCCATGTCGTACGGGATCTCGGGGATCAGGATGACCTGGGCCGTCGCCGCGACGCCCGCAAAGAGGGCGATCCAGCCCGCGTAGCGGCCCATCAGCTCGACGACGAAGATGCGGTCGTGCGCCTCGGCAGTCGAGTGCAGCCGCTCGATGGCCGCTGTCGCCACGTCGACCGCGGTGTGGAAGCCAAAGGTCACGTTGGTGCCGGCAAGGTCGTTGTCGATCGTCTTCGGCACGCCGACGACCGGTACGCCGAGTTTGTGCAGCTTGAGGGCAAGCCGCATGGAACCATCGCCGCCGACCGCGACGAGCGCGTCCAGGCCGAGCCGATGGAAACCTGCGATCGCTTCCTCCGTGAGGTCCTCCACGACGACCGAGCCGTCCTCCTGCTCGACCCGGCGCTCGAAGGGGTTCGCGCCGCTGCGCGTGCCCAGGATCGTGCCGCCGAGATGGGTCGTGCCGCGCACCGCGTCGCGGTCGAGGACGCGGACCTGGCTTGGGTCGAAGAAGGCGCCGTAGCCGCGCAGCAGGCCGAAGACCTCCCAGCCACGGCGAATGGAGGCCAGGGTGACGGCCCGGATCACCGCGTTGAGCCCGGGCGCGTCGCCGCCACCGGTGCTGATACCGATTCGCTTCATCGAACTGTGGAGATTCGCACAGTGACGCGGCTAGCGTCTACTGCCTGGCCGCACTTCCCGGCCCACGCCGACCGGCACCCGGGGGGCGACGCAGTTGGTCTCAGCTTCAGTCCGGGTTCTCGAGGCGGTGGTACATCCGCTGGACCTCCACGTCGGAGGGATTGCGAAAACCGGTGTCCGACATGTCGATCGTCTCGATCGCCTCCTCGACGGAGACCCCGGCCGCGTGCTTCGCCGCGGTTCGCTCCCACAGAGCCCGGTAGTAGTCCTGCGACTTCTCGATCGGACTCAGGTCGGTCATCGGCGGCCCATGCCCGGGAACAACGATGTCGAAGTCGAGCGCTTTCAGGTTCTCAAGCGTCTGGGGCCAGTCGTCGACATAGCCGTCGCCGAGGAAGGACGGTCCACCGAACAGGATGTCGCCGGTGAAGACGAGCTTGTCCTGCGGGAAGTAGACGACGACGTCCCCGCCGGTGTGGGCGCGGCCCAGGAAGATGACCTGGATCTCGCGGCCGCCCCGGAACAGGGTCATCTTCTCGTTCATCGTCACGTCGGGCGGCAGCGGGACGATCTCGTCGAAGTCCGCGGCATGGGCGGCGAACATCGCGCGGTAGGCCTCGAGCCCTTCGCGCTCCTCGTCGTCTTCGGCCGCCTCGATCTCGCCCGCGAGCCGCTCCAGCGTCGCCGCGTTCCCGGCCAGCCCACGCAGGTAGGTCGGCTCCTCGTGAGCGCCGGTCGCCATCTTCATCCGCGTGTAATCGTGGCCGATGATCGGAATGTCGGCGAACTCCTGGTTGCCGTGGGCGTGATCCCAGTGGTAGTGGGAGTTGATCAAGGCCGTGACGGGCTTGTCCGTGATCGCCGGAATCGAAGCGATCAGGTCCCGCGCCTTGGACGGCGTCACGTGGGAATCCACGATGACCACGTCCTCGTCATTGACGATGACGAGCGCGTTGCTGTTGAACACCTGCGCCGTGGTCTGGGTCAGCCAGATGCCGTTGCGGACCTCCATGAAGCGGTGGGTGTCCGTCGTCGTGGTCCATTCCTGCGCCCACAACGAACCCGCCGCGAACACCGAGGCCGCGACGAGCGCGGGTCGAATCGTCAGTCGAAGAGCGTGTTTCATGGAGCCTCCCTCTCGTGGTCCGCCAGTTTCCGGCGACGGTCTACAATACGCCAACCTGATGGAGTTCTCCGTCCTCCGGCTGCTCGCCGCAGCCAGACCGGCTCTTGCCCTGATCTGCGTCGCCGCCCTGGCCGCGACGGCCCAGGCGCGCGCGGAGGAAGGCGACGCTGCATCCGCGGCCGCCAAGCCGCCCCCTCCGCCGGGCCGCTGGGAGACCAGCCACTCGATCGAGGTCGGCGGTGAGACGGTCGAGTACGACGCCGTCGTCACCGGAATCCAGCTCGACAACGACGACGGCGCTCCGGCCGCACATCTCTGGTACACGGCGTACTTCCGGACGAACGGCGCGGCATCGCAGGAACGCCCACTGGTGTTCTCCTACAACGGAGGCCCCGGCTCCGCGTCCTTCTGGCTGCACATGGGGATCATGGGGCCGCGGCGGGTCGTTACGCCCGACGTCGGCCCGCAGGGAGCGCCGCCCTACCCGCTCGAGGACAACGCCTGGACCCTCCTCGACATCGCCGACATCGTGATGGTCGATCCCGTAGGCACCGGCTTCAGCCGCACGCTGGGCGAGACTCCGGGCTCCGACTACTGGGGCATCGACGAGGACGCGAAGTCGCTTGCCCAGTTCATCCGTCGGTTCCTCAGCGCACACGACCGCTGGAACTCGCCCCGCTACCTGCTCGGCGAGAGCTACGGCACGACCCGCTCGGCGGTGCTCGCCGGCCACCTGCAGCGCGCGAACATCGACCTGAACGGCATCGTCCTGGTCTCCTCGGTCCTGCAGTTCAACACGATCCAGTTCGCACCCGGCGACGACCTTGCCTACATCGTCAACCTGCCGTCCTACACCGTCGCCGCCCGCTACCTGGACGCGCTGCCGGAGGGCACCCCGGCGGATCTCGGGACCCTGATGGCCGAAGTCGAGGAATGGGCGCTCACCGAGTACGCCACCGCGCTGCTCCGCGGCAGCACGCTCGACGCGGACACCCGCGTCCGGGTGATCGACCGCCTGCACCGCTACACCGGGCTCTCGCGCGACTTTCTCGACAAGTCGGACCTGCGGGTGACGGCTCCGGCCTTCGAGGCCGAGCTGCTGCGCAACGAGGGGAAGATCGTCGGCCGCCTGGACGCCCGCTTCACCGGCCCGGCGGGAGACACGCTGGGGGCCCGGCCTTCGCACGATCCGCAGTCCACGGCGATCAGCTCGGCCTACACGTCCGCGTTCAACAGCTACCTGCGGGGCGAGCTCGGCTACGACGGCGACCGCGAGTACGTCCCGAGCGGCGCCGTCCGCGACTGGAACTGGGGGCGGGTGAGCGCGGGCCGCTTCTCGCGCGGCGACGGCACACCGAACGTCGCCCCTGACCTGGCCGCCGCAATGCGCCGGAATCCGGAGCTCGAAGTGCTCCTGATCAACGGCCTGTACGACCTGGCGACGCCCTACTTCGCCGCTGTCTGGACGCTGGACCACATGGGCCTGCCGCCGGAACTCAGGGCCAACATCCAGCGCGAGGACTTCGCCGCAGGGCACATGATGTACGTGGATCAGTCCCTGCTGCCGCAGTGGAAGGAAACGCTCGACGCCTTCATCCTGCGCACGTCGGGCAGCGCCGCGCGAGATCCCGAGTAGCACTTGCCTCGCGCCCCGAACCCCCTTAGCCGGCCCGGTGCCTGGGTCCATCCCGTCGCCGTCCGGGAATAAACGGAACTGATACAGTGTTACAAGTTCGTAGAGCACGGAGCCACTAGCCACTACGCCATCGCCATGAAACAAGCAGCCCGTGGTAGAAGTCCGCGTCGCACCGAGAGCGGTCAGGCGCCCGTCCAGCAAGGCGCGACGAGGGAGCATATCGGGCCATCTTCGACCGAGGAGCAACACAGCTGGGCGGGATGCATGGCCGCTCGAATGCAGCGCGACTTCTGCCACGGGCTGCGGCACCTCGGGACCGTCCTGGCCTTTCTGTGCGCCGCCGCCCTCGTACTGCCGGCAGCGGGCGGGTCCGAAGAGCCGGGCGCAGCGAGCGAAACAGCGCCCCTGGCGCTCACGCCGGCCGAGTACAACAACACGGTCGCCGACCTGCTCGGCTTCCCCCGAGACGGCGAACTGTGGCCGAAGCGACCGCCCGTTGCCGACCGGATCAGCCCGCGGCGCGCCGCCAGCAAGGGCGTGTTCTCGCCGCCGCCACCACCCGACCCCTGGCCGTGGCATTTTCCGGCCGAGCCAGGCTCCGATGGCTTCGAGGGCATCGCACAAGGCCAGAATCCGTCCTCCTACCAGGTCGAGGAACTGCACCTCGCCGGGATGCACTTCGGGTCCTTCGCCCTGCTGTCGCCGACCTTCTTCGACTGCTCAGGATGGTCCGACCTCCCGTCCGCGGAGCGTGAGGCCTGCGCCGCAACGAGCATCCTCCGGTTCGCCGAGCGCGCCTGGCGCCGGCCCTTGCGCGACGGCGAGCGCGACCGGATCGAGGCGTTCTGGCGGGTGCAGCACGAATCCGAACCGATCGACGAGGCGGTGGCCCTCACCGTCGCCGGCATCCTGCAGGCCCCGGCGTTCCACTTCAAGCTCGAGCCGGGCGCGAACGACGCCACAAAGCTGGATCGGTGGCAACTCGCCACGCGGCTCTCCTACTTCCTCTGGGACTCGATGCCGGACGACGAGTTGTTCCGGGCGGCCCGCACCGGCGAACTCGACACCCCGGAAGGCCTCGAACGCCAGGCTGAGCGCATGCTCGACGACGCGAAGGCACGGCCGGCCGTCGTCCACTTCCACCATCAATGGCTCGGCACCGAACAGGTCCTTCTGATCGCTCCGGCGCGCCGTGCTTTCGGCCCCCGGTTCGGCCTCTCCACCCAGGTGCACAACGCCCGCGACGACGACACGAAGTGGCCGGCGATCATCGGGCCCATCCGCCATTCGATGAAGCTCGAGACCGAGCTGTTCGTCGAAGAGGCGATCTTCGACCGCGCGGGAACCTTCACCGAGCTGATGACCGGCAACCACGGCTACATGTCGCGCAGCACCAGGCCGATCTACGGTGTGACGACCACCCCGGACAAAGGGCGGGCCGCCGTGACCCGGAAGATCGAGTACGTTACCGCCTCGATCGGACGCAGGAAGCCGCTCACCCTCAAGCCGGTGAAGCTCGATCCCACGCAGCGAGCCGGCGTGCTGACCCTGCCGTCGGTGCTGGCGATCGGCGCGTACGCCGTGCAGCCCGGCCCGATCCCCCGGGGCGTGCGCATCCTGGAGCGCATCGCCTGCATGGACCTGGGCGAGCCGGTCGAAGGGGTCGAGAGCGCCCTGCCGCCCGACGCGCTGGGCGTCGAGAGCACGAACCGCGAACGGACCGCCGCCGCGACCAAACCCGGCGAATGCAACACATGCCATCGCCGGATCAACCCGGCCGGCTTCGCCTTCGAGCACTACGACGCGATGGGAGCCTGGCGCGCCGAGGACAACGGCCAGCCGGTCGACGCCAGCGGCTCGCTCCGACTCCCCGGCGCCGAAGTGCTCACCTTCGCCGAGGGAGTCGAGTTCGCGCACGAACTGGCCGCGAGCCGCCGGGTCCGGGACTGCTACGCACTACACTGGACGCGCTACGCACTCGGAAGCCACCTTGAGCGGAACGCGCCCGGCCTCGAACCGATTCAGCAGCGCTTCCGCGAGAACGACTCGGTCAAGGCACTCCTCGTTTCCATCGCGACCAGCGACCTCTTCCGCACACGCGCAACCGAACCAGGCTCCGGAGTCGACGGATGATCTCAAGACGCCAACTGTTGCAACTCGGAGGGCTCACGGCACTCGGCGCCGGCTGGCCGGGCGGCGCCCTGCGGGCCCTGGCCCAGAGCCCCGCTCAAGTCCGGCGCCTGATCCTGATCAGCCACTGCCACGGCTGGCCCTACGCCACCTGGAAGATGCGCCCCGACGGCGTCTCCGAGAGCGAACCCTGGTCGGTCGACCTGGAGCAACTGCCGGAGAGCGCCTTCAGCAGACCGCTGGCCCCGCTCCACGAGCACCGTCGCCGCATCCTCGCCCTGGACGGCCTGTCCCTGGCCACCGCGGAACTCGACGCCGGCGGCAACCGGCACGATCGCGGCTGGGTCCACGCCTGGACCGGCGACAACGCGGACTTCGCCGGCCGCGACACCCGCTCCACGTCGGCCTCCCTGGACCAGATGGTCGCGGCCCACGTGGCCCGGGCCGACCGGCTGCCGTCGCTGGAGGTCTCGGTCGACGCCGCGCTCGAAGCCGGCCGGCCGATCAGCTACAACATCGGCGGCATGCGGCTGCCGGCCGAGAACACGCCGCTGCGGGCCTGGAACCGGGTCTTCGGGCCGGCATCCTCGGGCGACACGGTCGGCGCCTACCGGCGCAGCACGCTGGATTTCGCGTACGAGGAATACCGGGCGGTCGCCTCGCGCTTCGACGCGAACGATCGCGCCCGGCTCGAGTCCCACTTCGGCCTCGTCGACCGGCTCGGCCACCGGCTCGAAGGCCTGGCGACACTCTCCTGCGAAGCCCCGGCCCGGCCCGCCAGCTCGTTCGACCGCTACGACCTGCAGTTCGACGCCTTCGTCGACATCATCGCGGCCGCCTTCAGTTGCGACATCACACGGGTCGTCTCCTTTTCCCTGGGCGAGATGCCGACGGCGGAGTTCGGCGCCGACCACGTCAGCGACAAGGTGCACAAGGGCATCGCCCACTACATCCACGAGGATGTCCGCAAGCACGACGCGATGACGAACTACGTGGAGCACCACGGCCAGCAGGTCGCCCGTCTCGTCAGCACCCTCGAGTCGATCCCGGATGCGGGCGGCGGCTCCCTGATGGACAACACGCTGATCGTCTGGGGCTCGGAACTCGGCGATGGCTGGCACGGCTACCGCAACTACTGCCCCGTCCTCATTGGCGGCTCCTGGGCCTTCGACACCGGCCGCTACATGTACTGGCCCCACGAGACACCGGCCCAGATGCGCGTCCCGGCACAGCTCGCCCCCGGCGGCCTCACGAAGTTCGCCGGCGTCCCCCACCAGCACCTCCTCGTCAGCATCGCCCAGGCCATGGGCCTCGACACCAACCACGTCGGCCTCCGCCACGCCTACGGCCAGCGCGGCGACTACATCGAACTCGTCGGTCCGCTCGCCGGCCTCAGGGCGTAGGCCCTCCCGGGCCGACCCTGCCGCGGCCGCTAGTCGGGCAGGGCGAAGGCGAGCAGTTCGGCCTTGCGGGGTGGCAGACGCCGAGGCCGGGGGGGCGCGTCGGCTATGGCCGTCTTTGCGATGGAGGGGCCGGGGCCCGGCCGCTCGCCGCCGGCGGCGATGAGAATGTACTGGCGGCCTTCGTGCATGTAGGTCATCGGACCGCCGTGGAGGCTGCGGTCGACCTCGAGCTGGGCCAGGAGTTCGCCGGTCGCCTTGTCGAACGCGACGAGGTAGCTGCCGTCGGCCGAGCGGTCACCCGCCGCCATCCGACCGCCCGCGGACGGGCGATCGGACTGGTTCGCGTCTCGCTCGTTCCCTCGCGAGCCGGGTTCATCGACGATCGGTTCGATCGAGACGACGAGGGTTTTCGTCACCAGGACGCCGCCCTCGGTGACGATGCCGTCCTGAGGCGGCGTGCCGAGCCGGTCGAGGTTCAAGTGCTTGATCGCGGGGTGGTCGCGGGGTCCCTCTCCGAGCGGCACCTGCCACAGCATCTCGCCGCGGTTCATGTCGAAGGCCGTGATCCGCCGGTAGGGCGGCTTGAGCAGGGGCAGGCCCTGGACCTTCGGCGTGGGCCGGCGGTTGATCGAGTAGCGCCAGTCGGACCGCGCCGGGTCGGGCGCCGAGAGCGAGATGGCGCCCGGCCGCGTCAGCGAGGGCACGTAGAGGATGTTCGTCTCCGGATCGAAGGAGGCGCCGGTCCAGTTCGCGCCGCCGCCGGGCCCCGGGTTCTGGACGTAAGCGCGCTTACCGTCCTCGCCGTGGACGATCGGCGGCGTGAAGACCGGGCCGATCACGTAGTCGCGGATCACCTTGAATGCCTCGGCCCGCAGCTCCGGCGTGAAGTCGATCAGGTCGTCGTAGTCGATGCCGAGCGTCTCGAACGGCGGCGGCCGCGTCGTGAACGGCTGGGTGCGCGAGAGCTTCTCGCCGGGAATGCGCGAGTGGTAGTTGACCGGCGCCTCGACGATCGGCCAGACGTGTTCCCCAGTCGCCCGGTCGAACACGTAGGTCATCGCAACCTTCGAGACGACCGCAACCGCCTTGATCTCCTTGCCGTCGACCGTGATGTCGATCAGGTTCGGGGCCGACGCCAGGTCATAGTCCCAGACACCGTGGTGGATCGTCTGAAAGTGCCAGACGACCTCGCCGCTCTGGGCATCGAGGCAGACGATCGACTCGGCGTAGACGTTGTCGCCGTGCCTGTCGCCGCCGTAGTAGTCGTTGGTCGGCGTACCGAACGGCAGGTAGACGTAGCCGAGCTCCTGGTCGGCGCTCATCATCGACCACACGTTCGTGTTGCCCATCTTCCGCCAGGACTCGTTCTCCCAGGTCTCGATGTAGGGCTCGCCCTCCCGCGGCACGGCGTGGAACGTCCACTTCAGCTTTCCCGTGCGGATGTCGAAACCTCGCACGTCACCGGGCGGGTTGTTGTTGCGCAGCGGAAAGTCGAAGATCGTCCCGCCGATCACGATCGTGTCCGCCACGACGGTCACGGGCGCCGTCCAGTTCATGTTCCGGTTCGCACGCCCCGGCAGGAGGCCCTGCATCAGGTCGACGACGCCCTCCTCGCCGAACTCGGGGTCCGGCCTGCCGGTCTTCGTGTCGATGGACACCAGCCGCCCGCCGCGGGTCGCGATCAGGACACGCTCCGCCTCGCCGTCGGTCCAGGACTCGATGCCGCGGATCTGGACCAGCGAACCGCGCTGATCGATCTCCCAGTCCCTGGGATCGTGCCGCCAAAGCTCTTCCCCTGTTGCCGGATCGAGCGCCGCGACCTGGCCCAGGTTGGTCGCGATGTAGACGACGCCGTCGATCATCAGGGGCATGCTCCGGTACGACCCGGGCGTTTTGTCAGTCACGTCCTTCAGCAGGACGTCGGCCGACTCCCACCGCCAGGCGACCTCGAGTTGGTCGAAGTTGTCCCGGTCGATCTGGTCCAGGGGCGAGTACCGGGTCGAGCCGCTGTCGGCGCCGAAGTGCCGCCACTCGCCGCCTTCCGCGCCGTGCTGCGCCGCCGCCGGCCCGACGGTCGCGAGCATGACAAGCAGGACACAGAAACCCGGAACGATCCTCAGATCGAGACTCGACATCGGCTAGACCCCTCAGGTTGGATCGGCGCATCTTACTGCGCTGTCGACGCTGCCCGTCGCGGTGTCGTAGGCTGCCCCGTTCCCTGTGACCACGACTACGCCATCATCTCCTCCGTCGCGGTGTCGTAGGCTCCGCCGTCACCCGTGACGACGAACTCCACCATCATCTCCTCCGTCGTCGGCCGCGAAGTACTTGACAGCCGCGGCAACCCAACTGTCGAAGTCGAAGTGGCCCTCGAGGGCGGCGCCCGCGGCCGCGCCATCGTCCCCAGCGGCGCCAGCACCGGCCGCCACGAGGCGGTCGAACTGCGAGACGGCGACGCCCGGCGGTACGGCGGCAAGGGCACGGCGCGGGCGGTGGGCCACGTGAACGGCGAGATCGCCTCGGCAGTGCGCGGCCTCGACGCGGCCGACCAGGCGGCCCTCGACGGCGTCCTGATGGAACTCGACGGCACGACGAACAAGGGCCGGCTGGGCGCCAACGCCGTGCTCGGCGTCAGTCTCGCCGCCGCTCACGCCACCGCGGCCGCCCGCGACTTGCCTCTCTACGCCTCGCTCGGCGGCGACGAGGCCCGCACCCTGCCGGTGCCGATGCTCAACATCCTGAACGGCGGCCAGCACGCGGCCGGCTCGACCGACTTCCAGGAGTTCATGGTCATGCCCACCGGCGCCGGCTCGTTCGCCGAGGGTTTGCGCTGGGGCGTCGAGGTCTACCACCGGCTGCGCTCGATCCTTCACGACCGCGGCTTCTCCGTCGCGGTCGGCGACGAGGGCGGTTTCGCGCCGGCCCTGGGCGGCAACGAGCGTGCCGTCGAAGTCATCCTGGAGGCGATCGAGGCAGCCGGCCGGCGCCCCGGCGAGGACATCCGGATCGCCCTCGATCCCGCGACCAGCGAGCTCTACGATGAGACGACCGGCCGCTACGGGCTGGCAATCGAGGGCCGCGAACTCGAGAGCGGCGAACTCGTCGACCTCTGGGCGGACTGGTGTGCGAAGTACCCGATCGTCAGTATCGAGGACGGCCTCGCGGAAGACGATTGGGCCGGCTGGCAGGCGCTCTGCGAACGTCTCGGTAACGACGTGCAACTCGTCGGCGACGACCTGCTGGTGACGAACATCGAGCGGATCGACCGAGCCACCCGTGAGCGCTCCTGCAACGCTCTCCTGTGCAAGGTGAACCAGATCGGCTCGTTGAGCGAGAGCGCTGCCGCGGTCGAGCGAAGCCGCGCCGCCGGCTGGGGCGTCGTAGTGAGCCACCGTTCCGGCGAGACGGAGGATGTGACGATCGCGGACCTGGCCGTCGCCTGGAACACGGGCCAGATCAAGACCGGCGCCCCAGCCCGCAGCGACCGGGTCGCCAAGTACAACCAGCTCCTCCGCATCGAGGAGCAGCTCGGCGACCGCGCCGTCTATCCGGGACTCGACGCCTTCCCCCACCGAAGCTAGCTGCTCGACAGGAACACCACCACATCCGCCACGTTGGTGCCCGTAGCGCCGGTGCGCATCAACGCGCCGGCAGCGTCGAGGGCGTGGTACGAGTCGTTGTCCGCGAGCGCGGCGGCGGGGTCGATGCCGGCACTCCGGATACGAGCCACCGTCGAGGCGTCGACCAGGCCGCCGGCGGCATCGGTGGGGCCGTCACGGCCGTCCGTGCCGGCAGCGAGGAACACCCAGTCGCGGCGGTCAGCAAGTGGCCCCCCGGCCGCGGCGAGCGCGAAGGCCAAGGCAAGCTCCTGGTTGCGACCGCCCTTGCCCGCGCCGCGGACCGTCACGGTCGTCTCGCCGCCGCCGACGCAGGCGCGGGGCGCTGCGGCAGCGAAGCGTTCCGCGAGCGTCGCTCCGACCTCGCGCGCCTCGCCCTCCAGGGGCTGCGGTTCGATCTCCACGCCGGGGCCGCACGCCGCGGCCATTGCCCGAACGCTGGTCCGGTTGCCGCCGACGATCCGGTAGATCGCGCCGTCAAAGACGCGGTCGCCGGGCTTGGGGGTCTCCTCGACGTCGCCCCGAACCCCGGCCTCCAACCGGGCTCGAACGGACGCCGGACACGACTCGAGCACGCCGCATCGCTCCAGAACGCCGACTGCATCCCCGAACGTCGACGGATCGGGTGCGGTCGGCCCACTGCCGATGACGGACGGATCGTCGTCGATCACGTCCGAGAGGGCGAGAGTGACCACCCGTGCCGGGCGCAACTGCCGCAGCAGACCGCCGCCCTTGGTCGTCGAAAGGTGCTTGCGCACCGCGTTCAGCTCGTGGATCGTCGCGCCGCCGCGAAGAAGTTGACGGGTCACTTCCAGCTTGTCGCCCAGACCGATGTCCGGAGCCGGTGCCGGCAGCAACGCTGAGGCGCCGCCGGAGATCAGGACCAGGGCCAGGTCGAAGGCGCCCAGCTCAGCGGCCCGCCGTTCGATCTGCCGCGCCGCGGCGAGACCGCGTTCGTCAGGCAGCGGGTGTCCTGAGCGCAGAGCCTCGGAGCCGCCCGTACGCACCGCCTCGTCGTGAGCGACAACCAACACGTCGGAGGTTCGGACACGATGACCCAACACGCTGGCGGCGGCCGCCGCCATCCCGAACCCGGCCTTCCCCACTGCAAGCACCGCGATATGGCCGCCTGCCCTGGTTCGCAGGTCGAGTTCGCGAAGCGCCGAAGCGGTTGACGCCGCCGGATCGGCCGCCATCACGCCCACGCGGAAGATCTCCGCGGCCCGTCTCCTCAAGTCGAGAGCCATCGCTCCAAGAATACGGCCACGAGGCACAGACATTGCGCTGCACCAATACGGCGGCAGCAGCCAAGCGCATGAGCGGTGAGGGAACAGGCAGCGAACTGAGCATCCCCGACATGGTGGCGATCCGCGGGGGGTCGTGCTCGGCAGGTTGCGCGAGTTCCGCTGAGCGCCGACCGCTCCGAGCGCGAAGACTCGTCGCGCCTTGACTCCGATTGTCGGCCCCTCAGAGGCGATCCGGCCACCGGCGTCTCGCATGGAAGACGCGGAGAATCTCGACACACCCCGCCCGGACCCGGTAGGGGATCACGTAAGGCGTCCGCGAAACGACCAGCTCCCGCGTACCTGGAACCCGCCCGGGGCGGCCGCTGGCAGGATGATCCGAAAGCCGGTCGACGGCGTTGAAGATGGCGGAAGCCACTCGACGCGCCGCCTCGGGATCGTCGTTCGCAATGTACGCCCGCGTATCTTCGAGGTCGGCGATGGCGCTGCGAAACCAGACGATCTTCAACGAGGCGGTTCTCCCTCGCTGTCGCTACCCCAGGACTTGAGCCACGAAGTCACTCTGCGATGCGCCACGAACGCCGAAGCCGGCGCCCGGTCCGACTCTTCGAGAGTCTGCATGATCTCATCCACCTGCCATTCGTTCATGTCCAGGTAGTCGCTCAACGCCTTGGCAGCGAGAAAGGCCTTGGACCGCTCGGTCGAACTCGCCAGGCGGTCGAGCCGCCGGTGAGTCTCGTCGTCGAGCCGAAGCGTCATCGTAGGCAAAGACGGCCTCCTTGCAATCGGTTGCGTTCGCCTGCATTCAGTGTACAGCAACGACCGCCTGCTCTGTCACCAAGGCTCGAGTCATGCCCGGATAGAATGCCCCGTGTGGGCGGGAGCCTCCCGCCCAGGGGACGCCATGGATTTCAGTCAAGCGACTCCCGTAGCCAGCAGGATTGGCTGGCAGTCCCCCGCGCCGGTCCCCGACGGTTACCGCTTCAACCACTTCCTCGAGGCCAGTCGTGGACGCCTGCGAGCGCACGGGCTCGACCTTGCAGCCTTCTTCGAGATCAGCCCGTCTCCCGGCCGAGGCCTTCCGGCGGAGGCGATGCCCAGCCCACTGGAAATCGCCTTCCTGCCGAACATCCGCGCCCAGGTCGCAGCGATGGTGCGCTGCTTCCGCCGCGCCATCGACGACGTCGGCTACCCCGCCCCCTTTCACTTCGCCTTCGCCTCGAAGGCGAACACCGCCGAGGAAGTCGTCCGTTCGACGCTGGCCGCCGGCGCCCACCACGAGATGTCATCGGATGTCGACGTGGAGATCGCCCGTCGCATGATCCGGACCGGTCTGCTGCCACCGGACAGGATGGTGCTGGCGAACGGCTTCAAGGGTCCGGGCAGCGCCTACGCGCGAAACCTCGTGGCGCTCCGGGCAGAACATCCCCGCGTGATCCCCATTCTCGAGGACGCCGCTGAACTGGAAGCCTTCACCGGCAGCGGCGTGGACTTCGAGTTCGGCATCCGGTTCAGGCGACCGAGGGAAGAGCAAGGCGTCGCCGACAGGGATTCGCGCTTCGGCGTCAACGAAGCCGAGGTGCGGCGTCTCGCCGCGCGCATCGATGAGACCCCCGGCTCGCGCTTCGTCCTCCTGCACGCGATGTTCGGGTCTGCCAGCAGCGACGAGGAGGCTTTCGTGGACGCTCTCGAGCCGGGTCTCGACCTCTACGCCAGGTTGGGCCAGAGCCACCCCCACCTCCGCTTCTTCGACTTCGGAGGCGGCGTGCCCGGCAGAACCACGCTCGACCGCAGTTTCGACTACGACCGCTTCGCCCGCCTCCTGCTTCACCGGGTGCTCGCGCTCTGCGCCGCCCACGGCACTAAGCCGCCGGCCCTGATCGGCGAGTTCGGCCGCTACACGGTGTCCGAACACGCGGCGCACCTGTTCCGGATCATCACGGTCAAGGAGAACGGCTCCGAACTCCCCTGGTACCTGGTCAACGGCTCGATCATGACCTCCTTCCCCGACACCTGGGCCCTCGGCGAGCACTTCATCTGCCTGCCGCTCAACCACCTCGACCGTCCCTTCCGCCGCGTGCGCCTGGGCGGCATTACCTGCGACCGGGACGACGTGTACCCGCCCCGCGGCAGTTCGCTTCCACTCTTCCTGCCCGACCTGGACGCGTCGGACCTGGGCGAGACGCCGCTCTACCTGGGGTTCTTCTCGGTCGGCGCCTACCAGGAGATGCTCGGCGGCGTGCGCGGCAGCAAGCACTGCGTTCTGCCCGAGGCGACCGAGATCCTGATCGACGACGACGGAGAAGGCGGTTTCCGGTGCGACATCCTTCCCGGGCATACGACCGAGGACGTGCTCCACAACCTGGGGTACGGGCGGACTGCACGTGTCGGTGCGGCACGGACTACGGCCCCGGTGCCGATGGGCTGAGCGTGTCCGTGTTCCGAAGTCACCAGTCGCGTGCCGCAGTCAACCACCTCGTGGTGGTGATGCTCGGCCTCCTTGCTTCCTTCCAGGTCGCCGCTGACGACTCTTCTCCCGTCTTCGTCGACCGCGCCGTCGAACTTGGAGTCGACTTCACCCACTTCAACGGCATGACGGGACATCTCTACTTCGCTGAACACATGGGCACAGGCGCAGCGCTATCGGACTTCGATGGCGACGGCGACCTGGACCTCTATCTCGGCCAGGGACATCTCCTGGCGCCGCCGGACGATGCAGCCCCGGGAGCCGGCGGTCCGGCGCTTCGCGACCGACTGTTCCGCAACGACCTGAACACCGGCGAACTTCGGTTCACCGACATCACCGGCGAAAGCGGACTCGACGCCAGGGGCTACGCGATGGGCGTCGCTGTCGGCGACATCGACAATGACGGCGACCCCGACCTCTACATCCTGAACCTGGCCGCCAACGAACTCTGGCGCAACGACTCCGAGCCCGGTGCGCCCCGCTTCACCAACATCACGGACGGCAGCAACACGGCCGACCCCCGCTGGAGCGCCGCCGCGAGCTTCTTCGACTTCGACGCCGACGGCCTTCTGGACCTGTTCGTCGGCAACTACGTCGAGTTTCGGGTCGCCATCCACAAGCAGTGTGCATCGGCCGAAGGGGTGTTGGACTACTGCGGCCCGAAGGCATACCAGGCGGAGGCGAACCGAGTGCTGAGGAACCTGGGCGACGGCGTGTTCGAGGACTGGACCAGCCGCCTGGGCCTGAGCGACCTGAAGCGGCCGACTCTCGGCGTTGTCGCTTCCGACTTCGACGGCGACGGCTTCACCGACGTCTACGTCGCCAACGACCAGCACGCGAACGCGCTGCTGCTCAACCAGGCCGGAGCGGGCTTCATCGACGACGCGGCGATGGCGGGCGCCGCCGTCGACGCCTCGGGGCAGCCCCAGGCGAGCATGGGCGTCCTGGCCGAGGACTTCAACGGCGACGGACTGGTCGACCTGTTCATGACCCACCTCCATCGCGAGACGAACACGCTGTACGTGAACCTCGGCGACGGCCTCTGGGACGACGCGACCCGCTCCAGCGGGCTGGGCAGACCCAGTTTCGCCTACACGGGTTTCGGCACCGCCGCGTTGGACTACGACCGCGACGGCGAACTCGACATCGTGGTCGCCAACGGCGCCGTCAAGCGAATCGACGAGCAGTACCGGGCCGCCGAGCCGCTGCCGCTCCGCCAGAGGAACCAACTGTTTCGCGGCATCGGCCGGGGCCGCTTCGCCGAGGCGCCCGATTTCGAGGAACCCGCTGTTGCCGAAGTGAGCCGAGCGCTCGCGGCAGGCGACCTCGACAACGACGGCGACCGCGACCTCGTGATCGCCAACAACAACGGGCCGGTACGAATCCTGCTCAACCGGAATCGGCCGGAAGCCGACGGGTGGGCTGGCGTTGACCTGAGACTCCCCGGCGCGGACGACGCGGTTCCGGGGCGACGTGCGCTGGGTGCCTGGGTTGGCGCACTGCGCACCGGCGGCGCTGACCGCTTCTGGCGCCGATTCCACACTGACGGCTCCTACGCAGCGGCCAACGACCCGCGCGTCGTCGTGCCGACAGCGAGCGAGCCGCCCACCGTCGTCGTGGTCTGGCCGAACGGCGCGCTTGAGGCATTCCAGCTTCCTGGCCAGGGCCGCTACTTCACCCTGGTGCGCGGCCGCGGCGCGCCGGCGCCGAAGCCGGACCCGGTTCCTTGAAACGCGTGGCTGCAAGCGGCAATGGAGGAGGAGGCCCGTTGCCTGCCGGTCGACCCATGCGGACCGCAAGCCGGCGGTCGCCCTCGATTGCCCTGCTTCTTGTCCTGGTGGTCGCTCCGGTCCACGCGCAGGTCGCTCTGGAGCCGGTCGAACCGCCACGGATGGACCACTACGAGACGGCTCCCCAGGAGCAGATGGCCGCCGCGCAGGCCGCACTTGATCGCGCTCTCGACGAACCCGAGACCGAGTCTGGCCGCCTCGCCGGACTGTTCGGGCGGCTGGGCCAGCTCTACCTCCTCTACGACTTCATGTCGCCTGCGGAGGCCGCGCTGCGAAACGCCCACACGCTGGCGCCGAACGACCCTCGTTGGGCGTACTACCTCGCGATCCACTACCGGTACGAAGGCGAGCTGGAAGAGGCCCTGACGGCTCTCGACCGGGTTGTGGCCCTCACGCCTGACAACCTCGCCGCACTGACTCACCGGGCCGACATCCGCCTCGAACTCGGGCTGCTCGCCGAGGCCGAGGCCGACTACCGCCGGCTCCTGGAAAGCAACCCGGCGTACTCGGCAGCCCAGCTCGGACTCGGGCGGATCGCGTTCGAGCACGGCGCCTTCGAGGCGGCCGTCGAACGCTTCCATGCCGCCCTTGCCGGTCAACCGGCCGGGTCGGTCGTTCACCACCATCTCGGGCTCGCACTGCGGCGCCTCGGCCGCCGTGAGGAAGCCGCAGCCCAGCTCGAACAGAACGAACACCTGAGCGTCGTCTTCCCCGACCCCCTCTTCACGGCCCTGCAGAGATTGAACGTCAGCCGCGAAGCGCACATCAAGCGGGGCACGGCGGCCATGCGACAGGGCAATCCCCAAGCCGCCCTGATCGCCTTCCTCGAAGCCCTGGCCGCCCTTCCCGATGATCCGCTGACCATCTTCAACGTCGGCATGGCGTTGATCGAGCTCGGTGAAAAGGAAGAGGCCGAAGCACGCCTGAGGGAGTCGATCGCGATCAACGACAACTACCGCGACCCCCAGTACAACCTCGCGCTGATCCTGGCCGAGCGCGGCGATCTCGAAGGCGCGGAGCGCCACTTCCGGCGGGCGGCCGAGATCGACTCCGAAGACGTCGAGGCGCGCGTCCGGCACGCCGATGTCCTCACTCGCCTCAAACGGCCCGGCGACGCCATCGCACTCCTGGAGGAGGTACTGGCGGCCGACCCGGCTCTCCCGCTCGCTCAACTGGCGCTGGGCGCGGCGCATCAGGCGACCGGCGCGGTCGAGCCCGCGCGCGCCGCTCTCGGCAAGGTCCTCGACGCCGCACCCGGAGCAGCCGGCGAACGGGCCGAAGCTCACTATCGGCTGGCGGTGCTCTCCGAGGTCACGTCGCCGCCCGGATCGAGTGCCGGAAAGGCTGCGAAGGAAGACCGCTCCCTTCGCGACGACAGCCGCGAAGCCGTCGCGCATCTCCGCCAGGCGATCGACCTCGATCCCGATCTGGCCGAGGCGCATGCCTTCCTGGGAAGGTTGCTGGCGAGGCGAGAGCAGTACGCCGAAGCAGCCGGCCACTTCGGCCGGGCGCTCGTCCGCGATCCGGCCAACGCCGCCTGGCACCGCGACCGGGCGATGGCTCTCATCCTGGGCAAGCGCTACGCCGCGGCCCGCGGCGGCCTGGCCAGCGCACGGCGCACGCTGACCGGCGGCGGAAGCCCTTCCGCCGAGGCAGTAGACCACCTGGACACGCTGCTCGCACGGTTGCTGGCGGCAAGCCCGGATCCGAACGTCCGCAACGGCCCCGAGGCGCTGGCGATCGCGCAGCGCCTGATGACGGAGAGACCGTCGATCCAGCACGCCGAGACGGTCGCCATGGCACTCGCCGAGATCGGCGACTTCGAGCAGGCCGCGGCCCTGCAGCAGCAGGTGCTCGACGAGGTGGAGCGCCGGAGTGGCGCCCCGACGGCGGGTCAGAGACAACGACTGCTCGCCTACCTGAACGACGAACCGGCCCGCGAACCGTGGTTCTCGCCCTGATCCCGGCCCTCGCGGCGGCGTTCGCGGCCGTAGCAACCGACGAGGCCGCTGGCGGCATCCGGTTCGTCGACACGGCGGCAGCCTGGAACATCGACTTCCGGCACCGCCACGGCGGACAGGGCGAGTACTACATGATCGAGACGGTGGGCAGCGGCGTGGTTGCCTTCGACTACGACGGAGACGGCGACGACGACCTGCTGTTCGTGGACAGCGGCGAGCCGGCTCCCCACGGCGGCAAGCCGGGTCGAACGACCCTGCTGCGGAACGACGTCGGCCGGAACGGCCCCCGCTTCGTCGACGCCACGGAAGCCTCGGGAATCCTCCTGGACAGCTACGGCATGGGCGCAATCACGGGCGACGTGGACGGCGACGGCGACCCGGACGTGTACCTGACCGCCTTCGGGCCGAATCGGCTGTGGCTCAACCGGGGGGACGGTGCCTTCAGCCCCGCGCCGGGGGACGGCGGCGGGGCCGATCCGTCGTGGAGCGCCTCCGCGGCGTTCGGCGATGTCGATCTGGACGGCGACCTGGACCTCTACGTGACCAACTACGTCGACTTCAGCTACGACAACAACATCGTCTGCGGACAGCCGCGCTCGTACTGCCACCCCGACGCCTACAACAGTCTGCCCGACACGTTCTACCGCAACGTGCATCGCCCCGGAGAACCAGCCGTATTCGTTGACGCCACGGCCGAACTCGGCCTGGGTGACGCCCGCGGCGCGGGCCTGGGCGTCGTCATCACAGACCTGGACCATGACCGCAGGCCTGACATCTACGTGGCGAACGACATGGATCCGAACTTCCACTTCCTCAACCGCCGGACGGACGCGGGGCCCCGCTTCGAGGACGATGCCCTGCTTGCGGGCACCGCACTCTCTGATCGTGGCGAGGCGGAAGCGGGCATGGGCATAGCGGTCGGCGACGTGGACGGCAACGGCTTCGAAGATCTGATCGTCACCCACCTCGACCGGCAGACGAACGCCCTCTACTCGAACCGCGGCGACGGGCTCTTCCTGGAACGCCGCTTCGTCGCCGGCATCGCCGAGCCCTCCATGCCCTGGGTGGGATTCGGTGCCGACCTGGCCGACTTCGACCTCGACGGCGACCCGGACCTTGCCGTCGCGAACGGCCACGTGATCCACAACATCTCGCAACAGGAGGGTTTCGGCGACGAAATCTACAAGCAGCCCAACCAACTGCTGGAGAACCTCGGCGGAAGGTTCGACGAGGTGGAAGAGAGCGGCGTCTCGGCCGTTCGGGTGAGCCGCGGTCTGGCGACGGCCGACTTCGACCTCGACGGCGATCCGGACCTGGTCGTCTCGAACTGCAACGACCAGGCCGAGGCCTACCGCAACGAGAGCGGTCGCCGTGGCCAGACGCTCCAGATCGATCTGCTCGACACCGAGGCGCCGAACCGGCGCGCGATCGGCGCCGTGATCGAGCTGCACTCGGCCACTGGACTTCAACGCCGCGAGCTGCGGGCCGGATCCTCCTATCTGTCGCAGAACTCGCTGACTCAGACCTTCGGCGTCCCGGTCCCCGCAGCGTCCGAAGACGCAGGCGGCAGCGACGAACCGCCCTCTGGCACCCTCGAGATCCGGATTCACTGGCCCGGGCAGGGCGGCCTGCGGCTTCCCGGACTGCCGCCGGGACATCGGGTCCTGGTCGTGCGATGAAGACGCCGGACGACAGCAGGCCGACGATCCGGTCGGCCAGTCTGGCGGCTGCCGGCCTGCTCGCCATCGCGCCGCTGGCGAGCCCCGCTACCGCCGGAGAGCCGGCCTTTCGCGAGGCCCGCGCCGCGTGGGGTCTCGAGTTCCACCACAACGCGGGACTTTCAGGCCGGAAGTACATGGTGGAAACGATGGGCGGCGGGGTCGTGCTCTTCGACTACGACGGGGACGGCGACGACGACGCCTTCTTCGTCGACGGCGGCGTACTCCCGGGCTACGAGGGTCCCCCGCCCCGTTCCCGGCTGTTGCGGAATGACGCCGGGCCGGGCGGCCCCCGCTTCGTCGATGTCACCGACAAGTCGAACATCGACTTCGGCGGCTACGGTGTGGGAGGCGTAGCCGGCGATGTGGACAACGACGGCGATCCGGACCTCTACGTCACGGCTTTCGGCAGCAACGAGCTCTACCTGAACCATGGCGACGGCAGCTTCCGGGCGGCCGGAGCGGAGCGCGGCGTCGATGATCCGCGCTGGAGCGCTTCGGCCGCTTTCGGCGACCTCGACCTGGACGGCGACCTCGACCTGTACGTAACGAACTACACGGACTTCTCCATCACGAACCACAAGTTCTGCGGCCTCGGCGGCTCGGGCGGCAACGGGGACAGCCCCAGTGCCGAGCCTCAGCGCGGCTACTGCCACCCGGACATGTACAACGGCGTGCCCGACCGCCTCTACCGGAACGACGGCCACGGCTTCTTCATCGATGCCACCGCCGAGAGCGGCCTCGACGGCCCTGCCGAAGCCGGCCTCGGCGTCGTGATCGGCGATCTCGACGGCGACCGCTGGCCCGATCTCTACGTCGCCAACGACAAGGACCCGAACCTGCTCTTCCGCAGTCTGGGAAACGGACGGTTCGAGGACGAGTCACTGCTCTCAGGCGCCGCCTACGACCGTAGCGGCTCCGCCGAGGCTGGAATGGGGGTCGAACTGGCAGATCTCGACGGCGACGGCCTACAGGATCTGGTCGTCACGAACTTCGCGCTTGAGACGAACGCCTTCTACCGCAGCGCGGGCGACGGCGTCTTCCTGGACAGGCGATTCCCGTCCGGCCTGGCTCCACCTTCTCTCCAGCGGCTCGCTTTCGGTGTGAACGCTCTGGACGCCGACCTCGACGGCGACCTCGACCTGTTCGTGGCCAACGGACACATTCAACCTGAGGCGAAGAGGATCGGCGAGGTTGGAACCTACGAACAACCGAACCAACTGTTCGAGAACCTGGGCGGCGGCCGTTTCAGGGAGCGTCCCGACGCCGGCCTGGACACGGTACGCACAAGTCGGGGCTCCGCAGTCGCCGACCTCGATCTCGACGGCGACCTGGACATCGTCGTCGTGAACTCGAACCAACCCTCCGAGGCGTACGAGAATCGGGCGGAGAGCGGCTGGTTCGCGCTCGGATTCTCGCAGGGAGGCACCGAAAGCGCGGGCGCCGTTGGCGCCGCTGTCGTCCTGACCGCGGACGGCCGGACTCAGTTCCGGGAGACGCGGGCCGGATCCTCCTACCTTTCGCAGAGCACGCTCACCGCCTTCTTCGGCGTCGGCGAAGCAGGCCGTATCGAGCGCGTGACGATCCGCCATCCCCTCCAGGGGCAGCCACTGGTCCTGCGCGACCTGCCCGTGGACCGGCGGGTTCGCCTGCGGCGATAGCATCGCGCCATGAGCCAGTCGTGCCTCAGGCGCCACCCCCTCCGCCGCTCGCCCGCGCTGGCCGCGCTGGCCGCGCTGGCCGCGCTGACCGTCGGCGCGCTCCTGGCCGGCGCGCCGACGCCCATCAGTTCGCAGGACGTACCGGCCGAGGTCACGGGCGCCCTCGCTCTCGCAGCCGCCGGCGACTTGAGCGGCGCCATCGCCACCATCGAAGAACTCTGTGCAGCCGGGGACGCCCCCGACGCCGCCTACGCCGCGCTGGGTGCCCTTTACGTCGAGGCGGGCGATCCTGAGCGAGCGATGGAGGCTCTCCGGCCGCTCATCGACCGCGAGCGCGCCGACGCCGGCGTCCTCTACAACGCAGGCCGGGCCGCCGAAGCGTTGGGCCGGCCGGAGGAGGCGGCGAACCACTACCGGAGATCGCTCTCGATCCAGCCGCGTTCGCCGGCGTTGCGTTCGCTCGGCATGATGCTGGGCCGGCACGGCTATGCGGCCGAAGCGTATGCCTTCCTCCAGCCTTGGACGAATGCGAACCCGAACGATCTGGATGCCCGCGTAGCCGCCGTGGCGGGCGCCATCGCGCTTGAACGCGCGCCCGAAGCCGAGGCCCTGCTCGAAGGCCTGCCCGGAGACGATCCGGGCGTGAAGATGCTGCGAGCCCAGCTTCTGCTCCAGCAAGCCGATCCATGGGGCGCGATCAACGAACTTCAGGCGGTCGCCGCCGAACCGCCACCGGACCTCGAAGGCGGCATTCGCCGCACGCTTGCCCGCGCCTATCTCGTGGTGGGCGAAGCTGAAGGCGCCCTGGAGCAGATGGAACCGATCAAGGACGCCGGTCCATCGGACGCCGTGCTTCTGGCCAGCGCCTACTTCCAGGCCGGCCGGATGGAGCAAGCGATCGCCGCGCTGGCGCCGTACGCGGAGCCCCTGCTGACCAGCCCGCCCCCCGAAGCGCCGCCTCCGGTAGCCCGCGACATCGTGCTGGAGTACGGCCGCTACCTCCACTCTTCCGGAGATGCGGCGCGTGCAGTTCCCTTCCTGCGCCTGGCAAGCGAGCTGGACCCGGAGAAGCCCGACGCGTTCCAGGCGCTCGGCCAGGCCCTGGCCGCGAGCGGCGAACGCGATCTGGCGACGGAGGCGCTGGAGCGCTTCCAGGCGCTCTCGAAGGACGCCGATGACGAGGTGGCGTCCGTCGGCCAGAGACGGCGGGACATTGCCGACCCGACGGGCCGCGAAGTGCGCGAGGCGCTGGAACTCGCAGCAACCGGCGAAGTCGACGCCGCGCTCGAGATCCTCGCCCGCGAAGCGCAGCTCGCCTCGACCGACCCACGGCCCGCCTATGCCGCCTCTTCCATTCTGCTCGACGCCGGCCGCAACGAGGAAGCGCTTGCCGCCGCCGATCAGGCCCTCGCCACCGCGCCTGGGCGAGCCGACAGTCTGTATCAGCGCGGCGCCGTCCTGATGTCGCTCGATCGTCTGGCCGACGCCGAGGACATGTTCCGTCGAGCCTTGAGGGACCAACCCGACCATCCGGCGGTGCTCTCCGACCTTGCGGTTCTTCTGATGACCACCAAGCGCGACGAGGAAGCCATCGAGCACCTAGAAGAGCTACTCCAGATGCGGCCCGACGATCCGCTCGCCCGCAGCCATCTCGAACGGCTCCGCGGCGCTCCGAGCGAGGGGAACGACCCTGCCTGGGCGCGGACCGGCCGCGACGAGATGGGCGCCCGCAACTTCCAGGCAGCGGAAGATCCCCTGCGGCGCGCCGTTACCCTTGACCCCGCCGACGCGTCCCTGCGCCTCGACCTCGCATCCACGCTCTGGGAGAACAACAAGCCGGCGGAGGCCGAAGTGCAAGCCCGCGAAGCGGTGGCTCTCCTACCCTCGTCCGTCGAGGCGCATCGGCTGCTCGGCGGCCTGCTGTTGTGGCGCGGCGCTCACCTCGAGGCTGCCGGAACGCTGGAGCGAGCGGTAACGCTGGCGACACCGGACGCCGCCCTGCTTGTCGAACTCGGCCGCGCCTGGAACGGCGCTGCCGACGAGGCGGCGGCCGCTGAAGAACCGGGCCGGCTGGCGCGGGCCGAAGCTGCTTTCCGCCAGGCGGTCGCCGTCGCGCCCGAGCACAGTGAAGCGGCCTACGGCCTGGCCCAGGTGCTGCGCCGCCTGGGGCGGAGCGAGGAGGCTGTAGCCGCGATGGAGCGCTACGAAGAGCTCTACCGCAGCGATCAGGAAACGGTTCGCAAGGACGGAGTGGCCGCTGCCGAGTCCCCGGACGGCTGACCACCTGAGCCGCTACAGCCCCCGCAACAGCGATCTCGCCACCGTGAGATCGGCCGTGTGGCGCCCGCCGAGAGCCGGCGCGGACGCCTGGCGCACGAACCGCTCCAGTGCCGGCCTGGCGATCTCCCGCCGGCCCGCCCGCGCCGCCACGCTCGCGAGGTTGAACAGCACATCGAGGTCGCCCGGATCGAGCTCGACCGATCGCTGCCAGGCGGAGATCGCCTCGTCGGCCCGGCGCTGGTTGAACAGCGCGATCCCCAGGTAGTTCCAGGCCAGCGGCAACGCCGGGTTGAGAGCCAGTGCCTCGCGCGCCTCCCGTTCGCACAGCGGCCAGTCCCCCGCATGCAGGGCTGCCAGGGCCAGGTTCTGCCGCGCCCGTGGGTTCCTCTCGTCGAGTTCGAGAGACCGCAGCAGGATGTCCCTGGCACGGGCGGTGTCCCCCGACTCGGCAAGCACCAAACCGAGGACGTTCAGCGAGTCCGGATCGCTTGATGTGGCGTGACGCTCCATCAACCGTACCGCGTCCCTCGCCCGCCCGGTCTGGGCTAGGGTCAGGGCCAACTGTCGCTCTAGCGACGGGGACGCCAGTCCCCGCCGCTCCGCGTCGATCATCAGGCGCAGCGCCTCCTCTACCCTCCCCTGGTCGAGCAGGACCTGGGCGAGGTTGGAGTACCCGAGTCCCATCCGCGGCCGGCGCTGTATCGTGCGCCGGGCGAGATCCTCGGCCTGCTCAAGGCGGCCGTCCTGGTAGGCCTCCACGTAGGTTTGGAGCATGCGGTCGAGGTCGACCAGGCTTTTGGGATCGTCCTCTTCGCCGTAGATCCGCGGCAGGTCAAGTCCGCCGGAAGCGCTGAGATAGCCCAAACTCTGGAGCGCCCGCCGCTCCTCCTCGCTCACCGTGCCCGCTGCCGGCGGCCACTCCGACTCCTCCGGCAGCAGCGCCGCGAGTTCGGCAGCGGCCCCCGCCTCCGTGGCGTGGAGGTTGCGCACTTCGCCGGGGTCGGCGCCAAGGTCGTAGAGTTCGGGCCGCGGCAGCGCAATGTACTTCAGGAGGCGCGACCCGTTCTCGCCGCCAGCCCCCGTCCTCTGCCGGGAGACGACGCCGCGAAGAGGCGCCCAACCGCGTTGAAGGTTGGAACCCAAAGCCTCGAAGTAGGTCGCATCGGGCGTGTCCGGCGCCACGCTCGCGACCGGCGCCCTCCAAAGACTGCGACCGGCCATACCGGGAATCGACGATGCGTCGATTCCCGCCGCCTCCAGCATCGTCGGCAGCACGTCGATATGGCGAACGGGCGCACCTATCCGGGCGGGGGTCAGATCCTCGGCCCACAGAACGAGCGGCACGCCGAGCGTGGCCTCGTACGCGAAGAGGCCGTGCGTCGCCTCACCGTGATCCCCCAGACCCTCGCCGTGATCCGAAGTGACGACCACCAGCGCGTCCGAGCGCCCCTCGAGGAGGATCGCCTCCTGGAGCAAGCGGCCGACGTACGCGTCGGCCGCCGCGACTTCGCCCAGGTAGGGATTCCCGGCGAACCGGGTTGAGAACGGCTCCGGCGGCTCGTAGGGCACATGGGGCTCGTACAGATGGACCCAGAGAAACCTGGGCTCGCCCGCGTGCCGCCGCCACCAGGAAGTGGCGGCCGCCACCACCTCTTCGCCGCTTCGCTCGGCCACGGCGAACCCCCTCGTCGAGCCCTCCGGGTAGGAATCGTCGTAGATCTCGAAGCCTCGATCAAGCCCGTAGCGGGCGTCGAGCGGAAACGCGGCGACGAAGGCGGCGGTCCGAAAGCCCGCGGCCGCGAACGCCTCCGCGGCCGTCGGGACGGACTCCGGCAGCACGAATCCGGCGTTGTCCCGTACGCCGTGCTCGTACGGCAACCGGCCCGTTAGCAGGTTCGCATGGGACGGCAGCGTCATCACGCTGTGCGCATGGGCACGCTCGAAGACCCAACCTCTCGCCGCGAGACCGTCCAGGTGGGGCGTCTCCGCGTTCGGGTGACCCGCGAAACCGACCGCGTCCGCGCGCAGGGTGTCGATCGTCACCAGGACGACATCGCGTGCGAAGCCAGGCGCAGGCGCCTCGGGCCAGGGAGTAGCCACCCGGCCGACCGCCGGTTCTTCGCCATCCGGTCCGGGCCGGCAGGCTGCCAGCGAGAAGGCCGTCAGGAGGAGACCGGCCGCTGCCCGCCAGACCGTCCTCAGAGCGATTCCAGGTACTCCGCGAACTGCTTCGCCTCCTCGGCCTTCTCACCCTCGGGTTCCAGCTCGATCAGCCTCCGAAAGTCGGCCGCCGCGGCCTCGTTCCTCCCCGCCGCCATGTTCGAGAGTCCGCGGAAGTAGTAGGCTTCCGACCAGTCCGGCGCCGCCTCGACGGCCGCGTCGAGCTTGGCGACGGCGCCCTCGAAGTCGTTCTCGTTGTACAGCGCGACGCCCTCGCGCACCAGGATCTCCGGATCCGCCCGCTGGTCCTCGGGCATCCGATCGAGGTATGCCTGAGCTTCGTCGCCGCGGCCCAGCGCCGTCAGACGGCGGCTCATCAAGCGGAGCGCGTCCACGTTAGACGGCGCGTAGGTCAGGGCCCGTTCAAGACTCGCCAAGGCCTCGTCGTCCCGCTCCAGTTGCACCTGGGCCTGAGCCACCGCGACCAGCACCGCCGCCTTGGCGCCCTCCGGCAGAGCAGGCAGGGCCTCGGTGAAGACCTGGATCGCCCCTTCGTAGTCCCCCGACGCGAGCAGGTCGTTGCCCCGCTCCAACTGTTCCCTGGCCGCCTGCGCCGACTCGCCATCGTCCAGCGCGGCCGCCGAACCGTCGGTCGCCGATACGGCGCCCGCCTCCAGGGTCGTCTTCAGGAACACCCGGTCGGCAGGCGACGCATACTCCTGAACCAGCGCGCTATGCGTCGTGGACACGTAGCCCGCCTTCGACACGAGCACGTCCCAGTTCCCTCCGCCAAGGCCGGCGCGCGCCCAGCGCCCCTTTCCGTTCGTCGAGACGACCTCCGGCCCCGCCCCGCCGAGAGTGAGTTGAATACTTGCCCCTTCCACCGGATTACCATCCGCATCCTGAACCGTGCCGCTCAAGCGCCCGCGGCCCGCCCAGGCCTGCGCCGAAGCAGCCGCGGCCAGAAGGGCGCCGGCAAGCACGGCGCCGATAACGCGGGTTCGATAGTCCATGAGTCCTCCCCTCATTCTCCGACCGCCGATCTGTCCTGGCATCCTACTACCGGCGTCCGGCCACGGAGACGGCCTGGCCGCCGGTGCGGCCATGTCCCTGCGCGCGGGCACGGCGTCTGGCATACGAACAAAGAGAAAGGGCCGGGGGGTAGCCCCCGGCCCTTTCGATCTTTCCCGGTCCGTGACCTGACTCGTCAGGCCCCGAACCTCCAGTCCTGGACTACTTCCAGTTCAGGCGCACGCCCATGCGGTAGATGCGCGGTGAAATGTTGTCGTCCAGGTTGCCGCCGTTCGTGTACCGCGTGTTCAGCAGGTACGCGAGGCCAGTGCCTTCGTTCGTCATGTTGAACACGTCGATGCCGAAGGTCATGTTGACCGGACCTTGAAGAGCGATCTCCTTCTCGACCCGGAAGTCGATCGTCTCGATGTCGTCCAGGCGGTACTGGTCGTAGTCTTGGCCCGGGATCACGTTGAGCGTCAAGCGCCCCGCCCGCGATCCAAAAGGAGCCACCGCCGCGTTGCTCCAGTAGGCAAGCGGATAGCCCTCGCGTCCGGTCAGGTTCGCCGAGACGTTGAAGCCCCACGGCCGGTCCGGCGCCACCTGGTACATGCCGTTCAGGCTGTAGCTCCAGGTGGATTGCAGGAAGCGCTCACCCTTGCCGGAGCCGCTCGAACGCGTCAGGAAGAGGTCGCCGTCCTCGCAGCCCGCACGCCCGACGTTCGGGCTCGCGTGGTCGTAGTAGGAGCGCGGAACGCTGCACTCACCCTTGCCGTACTGGTAGAAGCCGCGGGCCATCCAGCGGTTCGCCAGCCTCTTCGTGAAGCTGATCGAGTAGCCGAGATAGTCGCGCCCGCGGTCGCCGTTCGTTACGTAGCTGCCGCCCGTGCTCACGAGGTCCGAATTCGGGACGCCGTAGTACGGAACGCTGACGCTACGGTCGATCCGGGGCAACTCGGTCTCCAGGTCCCCGACATGTTCGTAATCACTCCGGTTGAGGATCCGCGTGCTGCCGTCCGGCTGCCGGTAGAGCCCGAAGCCGTCGAGCAAGTCGCTGACCTCCCGCGAAGTCACCGTGAAGGCGACGACGAACTCGGGCAGGAAAGCGTGCTCCACCGCAGCCAGGATCTCCCGGGTGAGCGGAGGATCCAGGCCCGGATCCGTCTCGTCGACGATCTTCAGCGGTTCGTCGGGGTCGAAGCCGCGTGCAAAGTAAAGCTCCCCCGTGACGGAGTCGAAGTAGGCATACGAGGCGCCGAACGGCGAGTTCCTCGTCACCCAGCCCGAGCCCATCTGGTCGTAGAACTGCGAGATGCTGGCGCGAACCAGCGTCTTGCGCTGCTCGCCGATCGCGTAGGTGGCGCCCAGACGCGGCGCGACGCTTCCCCAACTGAAGCCGGCCTCGGACCCCTGGAAGTTCGTCTCCGGGAAGATATCGCGGTACGCCGCGACCGGATGAGCGGGTCGGTTGTACGGCTCGTTGGCTCCACCCTGGTCGTCGTACCGAAGGCCGAAATTGATCGTCGCCCGGCCGAAGGTCACCGTGTCCTGAGCCCAGATCGCGTTGTACTCGGAGACGGCGACGCCGGTGTGATCGCGAACGGCCACCGTGGCGCCCCAGTCGCCGTGGAACACGTCCCGCGGCCCCCACTGGAACACGGAGTTCTGGGTGAACTCGCGGAAGCGTCCGCCGACCTTCAACTCGTGGTTGACCGACGCGCCCGTGGTGAAGAAGTACGACGTGTCGACCTGGTAGGAGTCGAACGGGCGGGAACTACTGCCCGTAAGGTAGTTGTCCTGCCAGACGCCGGCCTCCTGGCGCGGGTCGAGCGCATCCGGATGGAGTCCGTTCTCGTCCGCGCGGGTACCCCGGGCCGCCAAGGCGAAACCGAAGTCGCCGTGGGAGTAGGTGCCGGTAAGGAAGAAGTTCGCCGAGAACACGTGCGTGTCCTCGAGCCGGTACTGGGCCGAGGGACCGCGCTGGTTCCAGGTCGTCGGCGCCGGCCGGGTCGTGCCCGCGCCGCGTCCGAACTTCAGCTTGTCGCCGTTGTTGAACGAACCGACGATCGAGTTGGATGCGTTGATCTGGCCGTTGGCCTTGAGCGCCGTGTTCTCCAGGATCGTGTCGTCGGCCAGACCGGTCGCCGCGTTCTGCTGGATGTCGTTCTGACCCCAGCTTCCCCAGAAGAACAGGCGGTCCTGGATCGCGGCGCCACCGGCCTCGAAGCCGATGTCCTCGATCTTCCGCACCTGCGCGCCGGCGAGCTCGGTCTGGAAGTTGTCCGTGTACAGCTCGTCCTGAATGTTCGGCTGCGCCTGCTTCAGCTTGCCGCCGAAGTAGCCGTTGCGCTGCGTGTTGTAGAACCGGGCCGAACCGCGGAACTCGTTGCTGCCGCGCTTGGTGACCAGGTTCACCTGGACGCCGGCGCTGTTCTTCGTCACGTCCGTGCCGCCGGTCGTGAACGACATCTCGGCGAACTGGTCGAAGTCGTAGTACGTCGGCGAAGCGCCGGTGGCCGCCATGTCGGTAATCGACGTGCCGTCCATCTGGAAGTCGTTCTGGTTGCCGGCGACGCCCGGGGCGCGGAAGGTGGCCTGCTGGCCCGACTCCGAACCGCCTACGTTCACGCGGTCGACCAGCACGCCCGGCGTCTGCGACAGCAGAGCCCAGGGATCGCGCGCGGTCGGGATCTTCTCCAGTTCGACCTGGCTGACGTTGGTGCCGGTCGACAGCTTGCGCTCGTCGAGCAGGGGACTTTCCGAGGTTACGGTGATCGTCTCCTCAAGTGCTGCACTCAGCACGAGAGGCACGCTGGTGTTCCTGCCGACGGAGACGATGACACCGGGGTACTCGAGCGAACCCAGGCCCTCGAGTTCCGCCGACACGGTGTACGCGCCGGGGTCAAGAGCCAGGAAACGCCACTGGCCCTGGGCGTCGGTGAACTGCTCGCGCGGTGCGCCGATGCCGCTGACCGTGACCTTGACGCCGGGCAGCACAGCGCCCGACTCGTCCGCCACCGTGCCGTAGAGATTGCCCGTCGGCGACGCTTGGCCGAAGGCAAGGCCGGCGACGAACAGGCAAAGGATGACGCTGAACGTCGAAACGAGGCGTCTATTCATGTCGTTCAATACTCCCTCCGAAGTGAGTTTGTGCGACGGGCTAGCCCGACCTATGCGGCCCGGCAACACCCTCCGCAGCTTGGATCGAGCCTCATCGGCTCACCAACTGTACTGACCAACCCCGCAAAGCGTGTGCCAAAGCGGCCGGTGGCCCGCCACACCTTGCCGCGAGAAAAAGCCATGGCCACTGCGGGGTTTTGCAACGGCCCCAAGCCGCTCTGCGCCAAATTGGCGCGCCACGACCTTTCGGCCCATCCAAAAAAGTGCTCCATGTCCATTATCTTGAAGCGGCTCGCCACATGGCCCATCGTGTAGGACTTCTTCCTGCACTCCGAACGCGTCATCGAACTGCCACCTGGCGGTTCCAGTGTGCGACACACGCTCAGACAACGCCGCTACCGTCGAGGCGTGACTGACGAAAGACCACCAGCCAAACCAGACCATGACGGGAACGCCGTGCGGGTCAACCTGTCGAGTGGATTCATCGTACAGTAGATGGGCTTGGTTTGTCTATCGGTGGACGATGGTGCCGCGGCAACCCGACCGGGCATGCCTCCACCCGATCCTCGATGAAGCGTCCCCACCAGACTCCACGCTCACGAGCCGTAGCCGCCCGCGGCAGCGGAATCCTCCTCGCGCTACCCGCGCTCGCGGCCTGTGCCGGCTACGTCCCGTTCGACGGCAGGCAGGCGCTGGCGCCCGAGTTCGAGCGGCGACTGGGCCCCGAATGGCAGCAGGAGATCGTCGTGCCGTTCGCCGTCGACGACGAGCTCCGACTGGCGGTCGACGGTCGGGTCAGTCCGGCCGGCAGCGAAACCAGCCGGCGCAACGCGGTGATGGATTTCATCTTCGGCTGGGTGGACCTCGAGTACGCCCTGACGCCAACGCGGACGGCGGCGCAGACGTACACCTCGGCGCGGGGCAACTGCCTCTCCTTCGTCAACCTGTTCGTGGCGGTCGGACGCGAGCGGCGCTTGAACCCGTTCTTCGTCGAGGTCAGGGACTACCAGCGCTGGAACTACCAGGACGGCGTCGTGGTCAGCCGGGGCCACATCGTCGCCGGCATGTACGTGGACGGCGAGATGGCCACCTACGACTTCCTCCCCTACCGGCCGAAGTCGTACCGTGATTTCCGCCCGATCACGGACCTCGCGGCGACCGGCCACTACTACAACAACCTCGGCGCCGAAGCCCTGATGGACGGCGACCTCGACGCCGCCGAGCGCTGGCTCGACATCGCCACCCGGCTGACGCCCGACTTCGACAAGGCGATCAACAACTACGGCATCGTGCTGCTTCGACGCGACCGGCTCGACGACGCCGTGCGAGCCTACGAGCAGGGGCTGGAACTCCACCCGGCCAACGTGCCCCTGCTGACCAACCTGGGCCGGAACGACCGCGCCGGCGAACTCCTGGATGTCCTGGAAGGGTTGAACCGCGCGAGCCCCTTCTTCTACGTCTACCGCGGCGACGCCGCACTTGCCGCCGGCGATTCGGCCACCGCTCTCGACTACATGCGCCGGGCTCTGCGCGCGGACTCGGAGATCCCCGAGGTCCACGTCGGGCTGGCGCGGGTCTACCTGGCAACCGGCAGACTGAGCGAGGCGAAGCACCACGTCGAGCGCGCGCTTCGGCTCGACGCCACCCACGCAGAGGCTCGAAAGTACGCGGCCCTGATTGAACGCGGGCCGCCGTAAAGCCCCGAAGCCCTAACGTGCAACGGGAAGAAACTCCGCTCCGAACTGTTAGCCTTACCGTCACCGATGCCCCGGGACAGGACAGCAAACGTCATGCCGCCCGAATCGTCATCTGAGCCCCAATCGAGTCCGATCGCGGTTCTCGCTCTCGCCGGTCTGCTCACCACGGCGGCGCCCCACCTCGCTCAAGGGCCCGACGACCTGCGGCAGTTCGACGACCGCGCGTCCGTGTTCGAGGTGCAGGTGCCGGTCAACGTGGTCACGCGGAGCGGCGAACCGGTCCGCGGCCTGCAACCCGAGGACTTCCAGATCCTCGACGAGGGCGCCGCCCAGGAGATCACGGGCTTCCGCGTCGTCGACCTGGATCTGATCGCGCCCGACGACCGCCAGGTGATCGAGACCGACTACGGCATCCCGCCGGCGGCGCGACGCCACTTCCTGTTCCTGTTCGACCTCTCGTTCTCGGCGCCCACCTCGGTCGGCAAGGCCCGCGCCGCCGCCCAGGACTTCGTACTGGAACGGATGCACCCCACCGATCTCGCCGCCGTCGCCGTGCACACGGTGGAAACCGGGCCGCAACTGCTGATCACGTTCACGCCGGACCGGGCGCAGCTCGCGCGGGCCATCGCCACGCTCGGCAATCCGCGCCTGCTGAACCTGACGACGAAGGACCCGCTCGGATTCATGATCGACGCGCCCAGCGCGAATCCCGTCGGCTCGCTGGACATCGGCGGCGTCAACGACGACATCCGCGCCATGGAGCGCGACATCGACGCCTACCTGCGGGTGATCGGCAACGAGATGGCGAAGTACGAAAAGAGCTACGCCCGCGGGCAGATCTCGAGCTGGACCGGCGCCTTGCAGGGCATGGCGCGCATCCTCTCCAGCGTCGAGGGCCGGAAGCACGTCGTTCTCTTCTCCGAGGGGTTCGACGGGCGGCTGCTGTTCGGCCGCCAGCCGGACTTCTTCGACGAGGAGATGCACCGTGAACAGGAGGCCATCGACACCGGACAGTACGGCCGCGTGGACACGGACAACCGCTACGGCAACACACAGCTTCTGGGCCACGTGAATCGGATGTTGAACGAGTTCCAGCGGGCGAACACCGTGATCCACACGGTGGACATCTCGGGCCTGCGGGCCGACCTGCCTGAAGAACACCGCACGCGCGTCGTACACCGGGACGCCCTTCACTACATGGCCAACGAGACCGGCGGGGAACTGCACGAGGACGCGAATGACTTCGGCGCCGAACTCGGCGACGTGCTCGCGTCGTCGACCGTCACATACCTGCTCAGCTTCGAGCCCACCGAACCGGGCGAACCAGGCGAGCACCATCGGCTCAGGGTGCGGGCGCGAGCGCCAAGGGGGGCCCAGATCTCCCACCGCATGGGCTACTACACGCCCCGGCCGTTCGGCGACCTGCATCCGCTGGAAAAGCGGCTCCTGGCTTCGGATCTCATCGCCGCCGCCCAGGAGAGGGACGACCTCAAGATCGACGTGCTGGCCACGGCCTTCCGGGCGGGCGCCCGAGCGGCCTACGTTCCGGTGATCGTGGAGGTCGGCGGCGGCGGGCTGGTCGAGAACCACGACCAACCCCTGCTGCCCATCGAGATCTACGCGTACGTCACCGACGAAAAGACGCAGATGCGCGACTTCTTCAGCCGGGTCGTCACCCTCAACCTGGCCGGCAGGGAAGACGCGTTCGCCAACACCGGCCTGAAGTACTACGGCCACCTGGAACTGGATCCGGGCGCCTATCTTGTCCGTGTTCTGGTCCGCAACAGCGTGACCGGAAACACCGGCGTCGAGACGGTCAAGCTGGAGGTTCCGGCGTTCGCAACCGGCGAGCCGACCCTGCTGCCGCCCTTCTTCGAGCAGGAACCCGGAAGCTGGTTCCTGGTCCGCGAACAGCCCGCCGACCAGTACGCGAAGACGACGGTGTACCCATTCACGGTAAACGGCGAGCCCTACGTACCGTCCGCAGCACCGCTGGTGCAGACCAATCCGAAGGGGATCAACGCCGAGATCTGCCTGGTCGGCTACAACCTCGGGCCGGGCGACCTGACCCTGGAGGCGACGGTTGTGGGACCGAACGGCGAGCTCGTCACGGGCGGCGAGATCAGCCTGCGGGAGCGGACGGTGACCGGGATCCCGGGGCTCGACAAGCTCGTTGCCAACTTCGACCCAACTGATCTTCCCGCTGGCGACTACACTCTCAGGGTTGCCGTGACCGACCCGGCAACCCAGGCCCGACCGGCCAACTCCATCCCGCTGAGGGTACTGAACTGACCGGGGCAACGGGACGCGGCGCCATCCAACAAACAACTCTGGATCAGGGAGCCCTGAAATGAACGATCGCAGGCTCATGAACCGGCCACTTCGCATACCCACTCTTCGTGCCGGCGCTCTTCTCTGTGCGGGAGCGCTGCTGCTGTCGGCGGTTTCGGCCGACGCCCAGCGAAACCGGCGGCAGAGGCAGGCGCAGTTCACCGACACAACGACGGTCACAGTCGTCGAGGTTCCCGTGCAGGTGATCAGCGGCGGGAATCCGCTTCGCAACCTCACGAAAGATGACTTCGAGATCCTGGACGGCCGCAGGTCGGTCAAGATCACGGGCTTCGATGTCGTCGACCTGTCGACCGTTGACGGCAAGCCCACCGAGAATCCCGTGCCGGTAGCGGCACGGCGACACTTCCTGTTGCTCTTCGACCTCTTCTTCACCACCCCCGACTCCGTTGGCCGGGCGCAGCAGGCCGCCGCAGACCTCGTTCTGCAGGAACTCCACCCCACCGACCTGGTGGCCCTTGCGCTCTACGACACGCGACCCCGCCTCGTGCTCGGTTTCACCTCCGATCGCAGCCAGATCCGCCAGGCGATTCGAAGCCTCGGCAAGATAGAGACCGGAGAGTCCATTCGCGACCCTCTGGGTCTGGTGATCGGCGATCTCAGCGCGGATCCGCCCGTGAACTCCGACCTGGGAGATGGAGGCGGCCAGGCCAACCTCGACGTCGACTCGCTTCTCTCCCAGACCCAACGGGAACTGAGGAGCCTCCAGGGCGCCGCGGAACGGGGTCGAGCCTCAAGTCATGTCGCGGCACTGACCAGCGGCATGAGCGAACTCGCCAACTGGATGTACTCGATCGAGGGGCGCAAGCACGTCGTGTTCCTGTCCGAAGGGTTCGACAACTCGATCCTGGTGGGCCAACAGGCCCTGGGAGACACCCGGGAGCAGCAGCAGATCCTGGATCGCCAACTCGCGGTTGCGGACGGCCGAACCGCGGAAGTAGACAACGAAGAGCTGTTCGGCAGCAGTTCCGCCCAGAACTCGATGCATCAGATGCTCGCCAGGTTCCGCGAAGCGAACTGCACAATCCAGGCAGTTGATGTCAGCGGCCAGGTCCGCAGTGAGAGCCAGAGCAACCGCGCTTCCCTGTCCATGATGGCCAGTGACACCGGCGGCGAGATGTTCGCCAACTTCGGCGATCTGGGCGACGCGATGTCCGAGATGCTGGAACGTACCAGCGTGACCTATCTGCTCGCCTTCCAGCCCGAGAACCTCAAGTACGACGGCAAGTTCAACAAGCTGCGAGTGCGCCTGAAGAGCGCACCCCGGGGAACCCAGGTCGTCCACCGCCCCGGCTACTACGCACCCAAGCCGTACGCCCAGACGAATCCGTTCGAACGGGCGCTGACGTCGGCACAGCAGGTGATGAGTGGCGTCGAGACCGGCGAAATCGACGCCACCGTCCTGACCGCCGCCTTTCCCGCCGCCAGCGGCAAGGCCTACGCGCCGGTGCTGATCGAAGCCCATGGCGAAGACCTGATCGGCGGCCTCCAGCAGGGCACCGTGCCGCTCCAGGTCTACGCCTACGCGCTGGACGAACACGGGATCGTGCGCGACTTCTTCGTCCGCGCCATGGGCCTCGATCTGGCCCAGGCCGGCGCCGCGCTGCGCCAGAGCGGGCTCAAGTACTGGGGACACTTCGACCTGGACCCCGGCAGAAACGACGCCACCGGCCACCGCGCCCTGACCACGTCTGAGCTCGCTGTGCCCGGCGAGACGGCTACGCTGCAGCCACCCCTGTTCCCCGAACAACCGGGCAAGTGGGTGCTGATCCGCGAAGAGGAGTCGGAACAGCGCACGGACGTCGCCTTCCCGTTCCTTCGCAGCGGCGAGCCCTTCATCCCGGCGGCGAGGCCCGAGGTGACCGCCGGCGGCGAAACGCCGATCAGCCTCGTGGGCACCGGCCTCGGTGCCGGCCCCGTGTCGATTCGAACCCAGGTGTTCCGGCCGGACGGCGAGCACGTGGCCGACGGCGGCGAGATCGGCCGGTCCCGGGTTGTCGCAGCTCTCCGGGGTGTTCGTGGCCGGCAGCAAGCTCTCAGCCGGCGACTACATTCTCTCGGTCGTCGTGACCGACCCGGAGAACCAGGAGCACGCGTCCTCGACGACGATCCGGGTGCTGTAGAGAGGCGCCGCGGGACCTACCGGACGTCGACGCCGCCGCGCAGGAACGACTGGCGGCCGCCGATGTCGTCACGCAGGCCGACGCCGATGTCGTGGTAGCCGGCTTCCATCGTGACTTCCAGGCCGTAGCGCCACAGGCCTCCCTCGGTCTCCCCGATCCGGTCCTCGGGAACAGCGATCGTCAGCTCGGTGAGCTGCGGCTCGGTCGCGTGGTCGTTTTCGTCCTTTGCCACCAGCCAGAGCTGGATCCGGCCGTGGTGGGCGCCGTCGCGTGGAATCAGCGTGAGTTCCTTCCATGCGACTTCGATCACCACAGGCACGTCGTAGTTGCCGTCCGGCCGCCGCTTCGCCGGCAAACTGTCGACCCGAACGCCTAGCGGATTCTCCTGCATGTTCAGGTTGAGGGCCGAGAGGGTGCCCTCCTTCATCCGCGACTCGACCGACTTGTCCCGGTAGCCCTTGCGGAAGCGGACGGAAGCGCCGCGGGGCCTTCCCTTCCAGCGCACGTCGATCGAGTGATAGCGCCCCGAAGCGACCGACGACATGGGCATGTAGCCGAGGGAGTAGTAGTTGCGGAAGTCGTCCGCGATCTTCAGCAGATCGGGCATCACGCGGTTCGCGTTGATCACCGCGCGACCGCCCGTCTCCTCCGCCATGAGCTGGAGCGGCGCCTGAAGGTTCGTCAACTGGATCTGGTCGATCAGCGCGGCCTGTCCGGGCGCCCCCGCGACCTGGCCGTCCACCGTGCTCTGGGACAGAACCGTCAGCCCTCGGGCATCGATCGTGTAGAAGCTCGTCCGGTTCGCGTTCGCGCCCGCCGCGAGCTGCTGGTAGCGCCTCGACATGTCGTACTCCGACATCTCGATCAGTGACACGGACCGCTCGTAGAGCTGCTCGACAAAGTAGAAAACGTCCTCGCCCGCGATCATGGGAATGCCGTCGGCGACGTAGATCACCGCCTTGCGGCCCGGCGCCGCCGAGAGGTTCTCGACCACCCGCGTCAGGCCGTCGATCGCGAGGTTCGTGTCGTTGCGGACCGAACCGGCGTAGGCCATCAACGCGGTGCGCGCGTAGCTGGCGCCGCCGCCGACTGTCAGCCCCGCCCGCTCGAACGCAGCGACCCCGGGCCTGTTCTCCATCGACTCTTCGTTGTTCACGTCGTTCACGTTGTTGATCAGGTCGCGGCGCTCGTTGTTCCGGTGGAGCCGCTGGGCAGAAACCTCTTCCAGCTCGAGCAGTGCCCGGTTCAACTCTTCCCGGTCGTTCGTGAAAGGCATCCGCAGGTTGAGGGCCGGGTCGAAACTGGCCAGCATGACCTGGTCTTCGGGCCGCAACTGCTCACGGATGAAGGCGCGGAGCTCGCGCAGGACGCGATTGCGGTTGAACGGCGTCAGGTTGTAGTTGTCGATGTAGACGGCGACATGAAGCGCCTGCTCCGCCGGCACTTCCGGCGGCGCCCGGCGCAGCCGGTCCGCCTCCAGCGGATCCTCAGGCGGCGGCGGCAGGAGCGGCTGGGCCTCGACCTCGCCGCCGCGGCGGACGAAGAGTTCGTCGTCCCGGAGTTCCACCGCGTAGAAGTTGCTGATCGGAACCCGTCGACCGTCGACTTGAAGCTCGAAGTCGTCGGGACCGAGACCGAGGACCGGCTTGCCGTCGGCGCCCGTGACGTACACGTCGATGTTCACGACCTCGACGTTGACGACCTCCGTGAAGCCTGGACCCGACGGTGCGGGTCTGGACTCGGGCTGGGCCGCCGCGGGAGGCGTCGGTGTCGCCAGGAGAACGACGCCTGCCGCAACGAGGGCCAGACCCGGGCTGCCGCACCGGAACAGCGCTGTGTGGTTCGACGACGCCATGGGGAGAGACTAACCCGACTGCCGCGAATACGGGCGAGAAAGAAGACGCCGGATGCCGGCCAGCGGGCCGGCGCACCCAGTGAGGCGACGCTTCACGAGGCGCCTACCGCGACCCGGCGAGCAGCCTGAGTTCCTGCGCCTCCGGCCACCGCCGCAGCGCCTCGCCAAGCACGCCGTCCGCGGAGCGCGGATCGTTCATCGCGCGCAGCGCCCGCACCGCCTCGGCGTACGCGGCCGGATTCGGGTTCACGGTGACCATCTCCTGGAGGGTGCGGCCGACTTCGGCGCCGCGGTCCATGAGCGCCTGGAGGAAGGCCAGGGCGGAGTACGCCCCGAGGAGGTCGGGCCGCAACGCGATCGCCTCACGGTAAGCGCTCTCGGACTCGGTCTCGCGCCCCAGCGCCGCGAGCGCGGCGCCGCGGTAGAGATACAGGTGTCCGAGGACCTCCCGGTCGCGACGCTCACCGAACTCGGCCAGCAACCCGTCGCTCAGCGCCACCGCTTCCTCGAAACGATCCTGCTTGTTCAGCCAGGCCGCCCTGGTGATCAGCGGTCTCACGAGGACGCCGCGTTCCTCCATCGCCCGCTCCAGGTACTCTCCCGCCGCGTCCAGGTCTCCTTCCAGCATCGCCGCCTGGGCCAGCACGTCGTTCGCCATGGGCGAGCGATCGACGACCGCCAGGGCGTGTTCCCGCGCCTCGTCGACCCGGCCCTCCAGCAGCAGCAACTCGGCCACCTTTAGTCCGGCGCTTGCAGCGGAGCCCGCGGACTCCTCGAACGCCTTGCGGTACGCCTGAAGTGCCTCCCTGGGCCGCCGGCGCCGCTCCAGCACGTCGCCCAGCTGCTGCCACGCCAGGACGAGCTGCGGCTCGGCGGCGAGCACCGCCCGCAACGCCTCCTCGGCCTCAGCCAGGTCGCCGCCGTCGATCAGCCGCGAGGCCCGACCCAGGTCGGCGACGACGCCGATGCGGCTTTTCGGATCCGCCAGCGACTCGCCGCCGGCACGCGCGCCGCCGGACAGGTAGCCGAGCGACTCCAGACGTCGCCTGGTCTCGGGATCGTCCTCCGCCGGCGTAGTCAGCGTGCGGTCGATCTCCCGGAGGGCCGCCCGCAGCCGCCGCGCAGCCGCGCGCTCCTCCTGAATCACGTTCGTCCGCTCGTCCGGATCCTCGGCCAGCCGGTACAGCTCCGGATCGGGCGATTCGATGAAGTGCAGGTCGCCCTCGACGATCGAGGCGAGATCGCTCCAGCCGAAGTGGATCCGGGGATAGACGCTCTCCGACACGATAGGGCGAAGCGGGCCGCCCGGCGACTCCGGCTCCAACTCGAGAAGATCAAGCCCCGCCAGTCCATCGGGAGATGGCAGCCCCGCAATCGAGTAGACCGTCGGCGCGACATCGCTGAGCTGGGCACCGGACGCGACCCGTTCGCCTCCGCGCTCGCCCCCTGGCAGCTTGACGATCAGGGGTACCTGGATGACTTCGCGGTAGATGAAGATCAGGTGATCCATCTCGCCGTGATCCATCAAGCCCTCCCCGTGGTCAGACAGCAAAATCACTACCGTTTCGTCATAGACCCCAAGGTCCTCCAGGCGCCGGATGAGATCAGCTACGACCGCGTCCGCGGCGGCCACCTCGCCGTCGTACGGGTTGTCGTAGCGGTCGGCGAACGGCGCCGGCGGCTCGTACGGTGCATGCGGTTCGTACAGATGGAGGAACAGGAAGAACGGCGAATCCGCCACGCCTCCGAGCCAGTCCGACGCCGCGGCCAGAGTCTGGGTCCCCGGGCGTTGAAGCCGCCCCAATTGCCGCCCGGTCTCGAAGCCGACCTCGTCGTCGTAGACATCGAAGCCCCGGGCGATCCCGGTCCCGGCGCGCAGGACGTAGGAGGAAACGAATCCTCCTGTCGCATAGCCTGCTCGCCCGAGCTCGGCCGCCAGAGTCGGGATCGCCTCGTCCAACCGGTAACCCGCGTTGTCGCGCACGCCGTGTTCCGGCGGCAGCAGGCCGGTGAACACGCTGGCGTGAGAGGGCAGGGTGACGTTGACGTGCGAGTAGGCACGCTCGAACAGCACGCCCTCGGCGGCGAGCCGGTCGATGGCCGGCGTTTCGACCCCGTCATAGCCGTAGGCCGGCAGCCGGTCCGACCGCAGCGTGTCGACGGAAATCAGGACGATCGGCGGCAGGGCCGCATCGGCGGCCGTCTCCGAACCGCCGGGCGGCGGTGGACTGCATGCCAGCGCCGACAGTGCCGCGACGGCCGCCAACCGCGACGCCAAAGCGCGGAGAGGATTCACTTCAGTTCAAGGGTCAGCTCGACCGTCTGCGGCAGACCGGAAACGTCTCCAACCGGCGTCCAAACCTCGACCGTCTCGCCGTCCTCTTCGACGTCGGACACCTCGACCCATCGCGCCTCCCGCAACCGAACCAGCACCTCGAGCTTTCCGTCCGCCGGCGCCGGACGGCCGGTTTCCGAGGTCCAGAAGTTGTAGAGCGCCACCTCCTCCGACTGCCCCGCTTCGATCACCTGGAGGAAGAGCTGCTTCTCGTACACGGGCAAGGAATGGCCGTTCACTTCGACATCGAAGCCGAAGCTGTACACCGCCCGGTTGCCTGTGTTCTCGATCGTCGCCGTCAGCTTGCAGAGCGTCTCGGCGCTGGGCGCCGCCGGACTCACTTCGATGCCGGTCAGAACGACATCCTGCTGATCCTCCGCGACGACCGCAGTGACGGACAGCAAGAGGAAGACGGACCAGACGCTGACGACCCCTGACGCCGCTGACCGGCGCCGTGACCTGTTTCTTCGACCGGAAGACCCGGTCCCGGACGCCGCGTTCAGCACGGCATGCATACTATCGACGGGAGCCCTTCGACCATGGCCCTTCCCTACCTGTTCCGTCTCGTCGCCGCTGTCGCCTTTCTGGTGCTCGTCGGCTCGACCAACCTGCTGGCTCAACTGAGGGACTCCGACGATCCCCCGGCGGCAACCCCCGTGTACCCCACGCTGGACCCCAAGAGTGCCGAAAGCGCCGTCTACGACCGTCTGCGGCGGTTGACGTCGGACAAGCAGAAGGCGAGACGCCGGGCCGCAAAGGCGCTCGCAAAGACCGACCCCGCAACCCTGGTCCCCCTCGTGGACGCCTACTTCTTCATGCCCAACGAGGCCCGGGAGGACGCCCGGCAGCTCCTGGAGGACCTTTCGGGTGAACGAATCGGCGGCCGCTACCGCGACTGGTTTCTGTATGTCGGCGGCCGTGACGATCTGACGCCGCCGGCCGGCTACGTCGCCTGGAAGGGAGAGGTGTTTTCCCGTATCGACCCGGTGTACCGGCGTATTCTGGCGCCCGGAACCGCGGTCCGCCTCCGGCTCAGGGAGGTCCAGTGGGGCGGGGTTCCCCTGGACGGGATCCCCGCCATCGACGACCCCGACGCCGCCCCCGCGGATACCGCGCGCTTCATGCGGGACACGGACACCGTGTTCGGCGTCCGAGTAGGCGGCGAGCATCGCGCCTACCCGGTCAAGGTGCTCAGTTGGCATGAACTCCTGAACGACACGCTCGGCGGCCAGCCGATCACGCTCTCGTTCTGCACCCTCTGCGGTTCGGGAATCCTGTACTCCGCGGTCGACGAAAAGGGCAACCGCCTCGTGTTCGGTACCTCGGGGCTCCTCTACCGTTCGAACAAGCTGATGTTCGACCGCGCCACGCTCAGCCTGTGGAGCAACCTGACCGGCGAAGCCGTGGTCGGGACCCACGCCAACCAGGGCTCGCGGCTCACCATGCTGCCGATGACCCTGACCCGCTGGGACACATGGCGGCAGCGGCATCCCGACACGACCGTCATGATCCCCGATCCGGCCGCCGCGCAGCGAACGGGCTACCGCTACGTGGAGGGCGCGGCCGACCAGGCGCGCACCGGGGTCGAGTTTCCCGTGTGGCGGCAAAGCAACGCCCTGGAGCGAAACGCCCGGATCTACGCGCTGCGGATAGGCGGCGAAGCGAAGGCGTACCCGCTGGACAAGCTGCGTGAAGAGGGTCTCGTCAACGACACCCTGGGCGGCGTGCGGATCGTGCTCTCGGTGGACCCGGCCAGCGGCGCCGTCCGCGCCTACGAGCGCGGTCAGCGCAGGTTCGCAGCGCTTGAGGAGACGCCGCTTCGTCAGCTTCGCGCCGACGACGGGTCGCTCTGGTGGATCGGAGAGGACAGCCTGGCCCCCGACGGCGGCGGCAGCCCGCTGCCACGAGTCGCCGGCCACGTCGCCTTCTGGTTCGGCTGGTACGCGTTCTACCCGGAGACGACGGTCTACTGACCACGTCCGCCGGATAGAACCGCGCTCGGCCCCCTCCCCTCAGCTACTGCAAGCGAACGCCTTGATGTTGCTCGCCGCTGCCGCGGTCTGGTTCAAGGCGTTGTTGTGGGCCCAAGGCTCGCCGCCATCGGGAGGGACGATCGACAAGTTGTACGCCAGCGTCGTCACGGGCGCCACGAACACCCA
>JAGWAG010000083.1 GCA_021296535.1 Acidobacteriota bacterium
GGGCGAAGTGGAGACCGATGCCGAGACTCCACTCGGGCGGCAGGAGTCGCCCGAAGGCGAGCGGAAAGTCCGGGATCGCCAGTCCCGCATCGTTGTGGCGCATCGTTGCGCCGAGCAGGATCTGTCCGTAGACGCAGGCTGGGACGATCACGGCGAGGCGGCCCAGGACCAGGTCGTCGAGCGGCCGAGCGCGTCCGTAGCGAGTCCGCCAACCCGTCGACGTGAACACACCGAGGCTGACGACCAGGGCGAAGAAGAGTTGAGCCAGCCCGGCATGGCTGATCGATATCGGTTTGGGCAGCAGGTAGATCACCGTGATGCCGCCGAGCAGACCCTGTGCGACGACAGCGGCCAGCGCGCCCCAGGCAAGGCGGCGTACCCAGGCGCGTGTCTCGACGCGGGTGGCCCAGACCGCCAGGCCGATCGTGAGCAGGCCGACCACGCTCGCGATCAGCCGGTGACCGTGCTCGTAGAGGATGCCGCCCACCATCTTCGAGAACGGGAAGGAGAACATGAAGTAGCCGTACGTGTTCGGCCAGTCGGGGACCGCAAGCCCCGAATCCGTGCTGGTGACCAGCCCGCCCGCCGCGATCAGCAGCAGGGACGCCGCGGCCAGCAGCCGGAGGTAGTAGTGCAGCCAGCGCACGACCCGCGCACTCTACATTCGAGACCGTGGCACCCGCCAGTCAAGTCTCTTCGTCTCGAAGTGCGTTGACTGCGGGGAGCGAGACGGGCCGGGAACCGAGACGCGGCGGCAGGAGGGGAACGCTTGACGCCTCAGTCTCGAACTCGGCCCGGATCGCGGCGCCGTGTTGGTCGAGTTCGGGAACCGGAGGCAGGCGTCTTCCCGGGTCGTTGGGGGCGACAGCGGGTGCGACCATGTCGATCTCGGTGCCGTCGGGGAGCGGTTGCCTGGCTCGTCGAAGCTGCGGGTGACGCGACAGGGCGGCGACGTCGTTCAGGAAGCCGTAGGCGATGCGGGCGCGATCGAGGACCGTGCGGATCGACTCCCGGTCATGGCGCCGGAACACGTCGGCGATCGCGGCTTCGACGGCGGCGCGACCGGCTGCGCGGTCCACGTTCCGCGGGTAAGCCTCGGCCAGTTGTGGCTGGTCGAGCACGTCGTTGCACAACCGCACGAACTCACGGTCGTTCTGGACGCCGATCAGGACGGAATCGCCGTCACCGAGCTGGAACAGGCCGTAGGGCACGATCGTCGGATGGCCGAGGCCGACCCGCGGCCACTCGAGCCCCTGCTGCTCGAAGCGCAGCAGGGGAACCGCCATCCAGTCCGCCATCGTGTGGAAGAGGGTGGCCTCGATAGATCGGCCAGCTCCGGTGAGGCCGCGCTCGATCAGGGCTTCGAGGATGGCGGAGTACGCGTAGATGCCGGTGGCGAAGTCGCAGATGGACACGCCGACCCGACCGGGCTCCGCCGGCGACCCGGTGATCGAGGCGACGCCGCTCTCGGCCTGGACGAGCAGGTCGTAGGCGCGCATCGATCGGTAGGGGCCGTCCTCGCCGTAGCCCGAGATGTCGCAGGTGATCAGTCGCGGATGGCGCTCCCGGAGGTCCTTCGATCCGAAGCTGGCGCGCCTGGCCGCACCCGGAGCGAGGTTTTGAATGAACACGTCCGCGCGTTCGACCATTCGTTCGAGCAGGGTGCGGTCCTCCGCGTCCTTGATGTCGAGAACGATGGACTCCTTGCCCCGGTTCAGCCAGGCGAAGTAGGCCGAGACGCCGCCCGTTCCGTCGTAGCCGCGGGCGAAGTCGCCGCCGTCGCGTTCGACCTTGATCACCCGGGCGCCGGCATCCGCCAGCCGGCAGGTCGCCAGAGGCGCGGCGACCGCCTGCTCGATGGCCACGACGAGCAGACCGTCAAGGGGGCGGCGGGCGGTCATCGCCAGGCGAAGACGGGCTGCTCGTAGTGGGCGACGCGGACGTCGTTGCCGCGCAGGACGACCTCGAGCATCTGGTAGACGATCGCCGCCGTCGGAGCATGGACGAGGCCGCCGCGAATCGGCATCGAGAGCACGGGGTTCTCGCTCTCGGGAATCTCCCGCAGCACCGGCACGTCGGGCCGGTCGAGGTCGATCAGCGGGATGCGGTAGGCGCGGTAGACCTCGTCGGGGTTCGGCTGCAGCTTGCGGTACTCGTTGCACCAGAAGACCACCGGCGTGATGACGAAGCCGGAGCGGGTACCGAAGTCGTCGAGCCGGCCAAGCAGCGCGGAGGAGTCGAGGTCCAGGCCGACCTCTTCGCGGAGTTCGCGCATCGCCGCCTCCTCGGGGGTCTCCGCTTCATCGATCCGGCCGCCCGGAAGTGCCCACTGGCCGCGGTGACGGCGCAACCTGAGGGAGCGGCGCGTGAGCAGGAAGCAGCCGCGGCCGCCCTTGTCCGGCAGCAGGGTGATCGCGACCGCGGCATGCGCGTTGGCCGCGACGGCGCCGGTGCGCCCGGATGCCTCCGCCGCGCGCGCCGCGGCGGCCTCGGGATCGAGCTCTCGCCGCTCGAAGCGACGCAGGTTGCGTTCGGCGTGGTCGAGAAGTTCCGGGCCGTGCCGCGCCGGGAAGCTCACGTAAGAGATGCCGCCAGGCAGATCACGGCGCCTCCTGGCGGATCAACTCGAGCACCCGACCGAGGGTGTCGAGGCGTTCGGGCACCGTGGCGCCGGCCGGGCTGAGGCGCGTCACGCCGGCGTCCCGGTAGGCGCGGATGCGGTCGCGGATGCGGGCTTCGTCGCCAATCAGCGTGTTGCCGAGCACCATCTCGTCGGGCACCCGCGCGGCGGCCTCGTCCCGCTTGCGGGCGAGCCACAGGGCCTGCACCTCGCGGGCCGCCTCGACGAACCCGGCACGGCGGTAGGCGTCGTTGTAGAAGTTGGTCCGCGCCGAGCCCATCGCCCCCAGGGTTGCGGCGGGCGGCCATTCGCTCCAAGTCGTCGCCGAACTCGACCTCGCCGCCGACCTGGATGTCGATGTCGTCGAGACTGCGGCCAGCTCGTTCGGCGCCGGCGCGCATCGCGGGAAAGAAGGCGTCACCGTGTTCCGGAATGAAGGAGGTGCCCAGCCAGCCGTCGGCCACCTCACCCGTGAATTCGAGCGACTTCGGCCCCAGCGTCGCCAGGTAGATCGGCAGTTGCGGGCGCGGAGGCTGCGACATGCGGATCGCCTTGCCCTCGCCGTCTGGCCGGGGCAGGGTGTAGTGCTCGCCGTCGTAGGCGATCTTCTCGCCGGAGAGAGCGATCTTCAGGATGTCGACGTACTCGCGGAGGCGCCCCAGGGGCTTCGCGAAGGCCGTGCCGTGCAACCCTTCGACTACCTGGGGTCCGCTGACGCCGAGGCCGAGGATGAACCTGTCGTTCGACATCGAGGCGAGCGACATCGCGGTCATCGCGGTCATCGACGGCGCCCGCGCCGAGATCTGCATGATGCCGGTTCCGAGGCGAATGCGCTCCGTGCGCGCGGCGAGGTAGGCGAGCGGGGTCACCGCGTCGGTGCCCCAGGCCTCGGCCGACCAGACGTCGTCCACGCCCAGGCGGTCCGCCTCGACGACGTACTCCGTCAGGGCGTCCCAGTTCGTTCCGGAGGCGTAGGCGCTGCCTATGCCGATCGCTGTCCGCATCGGTTCTTTCTCCTTGTTCCAGGTCGGCTCTATTGACCGCCAGGTCGGTTCGGTTGAACCGTTGGCGGCTCGATTGAACGTTGGTCGTCCTATTGAACGTTCGTGGCGCGAACGTAGATCAACTCGCGGATGTCCGGACGGGGGCTCTGAGTGCGAGTGTGCAGCTTCACCTGCAGTTCGCTGCCATCCTTGGAGAGTTGCCAGGTCTCCGTGATGTCGAGGTCGCCGAACGGTGTGACTCTCGTGTACGAGACGGAGAGCCTGTCCTTACGCCACTTCACGCGGGCTGTGCGCGTGCCGCCCTGGAAATCGGGCATCTCCGCGGGCTTCCCGTCGGTGATGAGGTGCTGGGTGAACTGGACCGGCCCCGGGAGGTTCTCGTTCCGCATCGTGTAGTTCATGACCAGGTCTTCCCCGGTCAGGGCGATGTCGAGCTCGAGGTCGAGCGTGTTCGGCCGTTCGCGGCCGGCGCGGCCCGGGGCAAGGGAGTCACTGCGCTCGTTGTCGAGCTGCCAGACGCCGGCGAAGTCGGGGTTCGCGGCCAGGAGCGGTGCGGCCGCGAACGCTGCGATCACCAGCGAGGCGGCCACGAGGGGCGCCGTGAACGCCGCGGCCGCTCGAGCCCGGCGGCCGGTCGACGTGGGGCGGGTGTGGACTGGTGTTCTCATGAGTGTCTCCTTGCTGGTGGCGGCATCGGCGATGTTCGAAGCCGCCTCCATCGTTGCTGGCTCCGGCGAACTGGGGTCGTCTACTGGACGACCGTTGCCGGAACGTAGTAGTTCTTCCGGATGTCGGGGCGCCCCGCGGCTCCGCGTCCGAAGATGGTCTGGAGGAGGTCTCCGTCCTTCGTGATCTCCCAGATCTGCTGCACATCGGCTTCGAACTCAGGGAGCTTGACCGTGTAGGAGACGTTCAGCTTCTTCTTGCGCCACCTGGCGCGTACTTCGAGCATACTGCCGCTGCCCAGATCACGCGCCGCGTGGGGCTTGTTGTTCGTGATGTAGGTCACGTCCACGACCCGGGGGCTGGGCCACCCACGCCGGCGGCTGGTTTGAATCAATGCGATGTCCTCGCCTTCCAGCCTGATCTCGATCTCGATGTCGGCGGCGTTTACCTGCGGTCGGTCGTGGCGGCCGGGCCAGGGCGCGTCGCTGCGCGAGTAGTCCTTCTGCCAGGTGCCGGCGAAACGCTCGTCCTGGGCCGCGGCGGGCGCCGCGGCGAGCACTGCCGCGGCGAGAACGCTGCCAAGGATGCCGGCGAAGGCCGGGCCGTTGACACGAACCGGGTGAACCGGGTTGCGGGACCGGGAATCATTGAACGCAATCGAAGGTCTGGAGGCGATCGGATTCATGGACATCTCCTCGTGTCGGCTCTGTCCTTTTCGGATGCTGGTGTGCGGGAGATCTCCTGATTCTACAAACCCCGACCGGGCCCCTAGCCGCCCAGCAGCTCCGCGAAGTACCGGATCGTCTTCTCGAGGCCGGTTTCCAGGTCGACCTGGGGCTGCCAGTCGAGCAAACGGGTGGCACGGCCGATGTCGGGTTGCCGCGTCTTCGGGTCGTCGACCGGTAGAGGCTGGAACTCGATCTCGCTGCCGCTGTCGGTCAGTCCCTGGATGACCTGGGCGAACTCCAGCACGGTCATTTCGCGCGGGTTGCCGAGATTGACCGGGTCGGTCTCGGACGAGTTGAGCAGGCGCCAGACACCTTCGACCAGATCGTCGATGTAGCAGAAGGAACGGGTCTGCTGTCCGTCTCCGTAGACGGTCAGGGGTTTGCCGGAGAGAGCCTGACGGATGAAGTTCGGGACGACGCGCCCGTCGCGCAGCCGCATGCGCGGACCGTAGGTGTTGAAGATTCGAACGATCCGGGTGTCCAGGTCGTGAATGCGGTGATACGCCATGACCATCGCTTCGGCGAAGCGCTTCGCCTCGTCGTAGACCCCGCGCGGCCCGACGGGGTTCACATTGCCCCAGTACCCCTCCGGTTGCGGATGGACCAGCGGGTCGCCGTAGACCTCCGAGGTGGAGGCGAGCAGGTAGCGGGCGCCGTGGTGCTTGGCCAGCCCCAGCGAGTTGTGGGTGCCGAGTGACCCGACCTTCAGCGTCTGGATCGGTAGTTCGAGGTAGTCCACCGGGCTCGCCGGCGAGGCGAAGTGGAGGACGTTGTCGACATGGGGGCCGACGTAGACCGGCTTGCTAACGTCGTGCTCGATCAGGGTGAAGCGCTCGTTGCCGAGCAGGTGCTCGATGTTCGCCGGGCTGCCGGTGATGAAGTTGTCGACGCAGTAGACTTGGTGACCCTCGGCGAGCAACCGGGAGCAGAGATGGGAGCCGATGAATCCGGCGCCGCCGGTGACGACGGAGAGCGGCTGGCTCACGAGGCCTCCGATCCCACGGCGGCGGGAGCGGCCGCGAGGACGTGTCGGGGGCCGTCGGGCGAAGCGTCGGTCCGTCCGAGCGACGCGTAGCGGAAGCCGGCGGCGGCCACTCGCTCCGGCTCGTAGAGGTTGCGGAGATCGACGATCGACGGCTCGCGCAGCAACGTGCGCAGACGATCGAACTCGAGCGCCCGGAACTGGTTCCACTCAGTGAGGATGGCCAGCAGGTCGGCGCCCTCGGCGGCCTCGTAGGGATCATCGCAGTACACGGCTTCCGGTCGAATACGGCGGGCATTGTCCATCGCAGCCGGATCGTATGCCCGCACGGCAGCGCCGCCGGACAGAAGCTTATCCAGGACGAACAGGGCCGGCGATTCCCGGATGTCGTCCGTGTCGGGCTTGAACGAAAGACCGAGCATCGCGACGGTCCGGCCCCTGGGGGCGCCCAGCACGGACTCGATCTTGGTCAGCATCCGTTCCTGAACACGGCGGTTGACGTCGAGCGTGGCCTCGACGATCCGGGCTCGGGCGCCGGCATCCCTGGCCATGGAGACCATCGCGCGCGTGTCCTTCGGGAAGCAGGAGCCGCCGAAGCCCGGACCGGGGCGCAGGAACAGCGGCCCGATCCGCTTGTCGAGGCCCATGCCCCTGGCCACGACCTGGACGTCGGCACCGGTGCGTTCGCACAGCTCAGCGACTTCGTTGATGAAGGAGATGCGGGTGGCGAGGAAGCTGTTCGAGGCGTACTTGATCATCTCCGCCGTCTCGACATCGGTGACCACGATGGGCACGCCGCGGGCGCGCAGCGGCGAGTAAATCTCAAGCATGATGTCGGTGGCGCGCTGGTCGCGGCTGCCGATGACCAGCCGGTCGGGGCGCATGAAATCCTCGATGGCCGAGCCCTCGCGAAGGAACTCCGGATTGCTGACGACGGAGAAGGTGCGGCCGTGGCCGATGATCTTCTCGATCATGCGGCCGGTGCCCACGGGCACCGTGCTCTTCGTGACGATCGCCTTGTAGCTGTTGAGCCGCCCGCCGATCGCCTGGGCCACTTCGCGCACGTAGCGCAGGTCCGAGGAGCCGTCTTCGCGGGGCGGAGTACCGACCGCGATGAACACGGCCGCCGCGGCTTCGAGGGCGGGCCCCAACTCGGTGGTGAAGCTCAGTCGCCCGGCTTCCTCGTTCTTCGCGACCAGGGTCGAAAGCCCCGGTTCGTAGATCGGAATCCTGCCCGCCTGCAACTGGGCGATCTTCGCCTCGTCCTGGTCGACGCAGACGACATCCATGCCGAAGTCGGCCAAGCATGCTCCGGTGACCAGACCGACATAGCCGGAACCGACGACGCAGATCCTCACTCGCGCTGTTATATAACAGTGAGTCGAATGCGTCGCGTGTTTGCCGGGACTGCGGTGCGCGCAGCGAACGATCCGGAAGAAAACAGGGCGGAAGAGTCAGGGTGAGTCAATGAAGCGTGGACGACGGCTGAGCAACGCGATCGCGACCCGGAAGTCCGTGGTCACCGCGCCGCGCAGCTTCTCGAAGGTGCAGCGGAACGAGCCCTGTCCGTGCGGCAGCGGCAGGAAGTACAAGGACTGCCACTTCGCCGAGGGCGAGGTCTTCCTGCGCAAGCTGGAACGCCAGCGCTTCAAGGAACAGCAGAAGGCGAACGGTACTCCCTGGTACGTCCGCTGGTTGACGTAGGAGTCTACGCCCCGGGGTAGGAAGGAACTCGTGCGCGCCGCTTCGCGGCAGCGCGCCTGATGCCGGGAACGCGGGTCAGAAGACCCGCGCCACGGCCGGCGCACCCAGTGGTTTAGACCGGCGTCGGCTCGGCCTTGGCGTCGACGGCGTCGTCGTGCTCCTGCTTCGCCTTCAGCAGTTGCGGCATGATGAAGTCGATCTCGCGGTTGTTCCACATGCCTTCCTTGCTGAACTTCCGGATCACCTTGGGCTGCTGCATGATGCCGATCCAGCCGCGCATCACGTCGATGATCTGGGCGGTCATCTCCTGACCGGCCTCGGAGGCCAGCCAGGCGCACACGGGAGCGATCTGGTTGGGGCTCTGCTCGGGAGCGTCCTCGTCGATCTGCATGCCGCGTGAGGCGCGCAGCTCGGCCGTCATCCGTGTCGTGGCGCCGGGAGAGATCGTGTTCACGGTGCAGCCGTACTTGGCCAGTTCCAGCGCGAGCACGCGCGAGAGTCCGGCAATACCGGCCTTGGCGGCGGCATAGTTCGACTGGCCGAAGTTGCCGTAGAGGCCGGATACGGACGAGAAGTTGATGATCCGGCAGCCCGGCCGGTTGGTCCCGCGGATGTAGTTGGCGAACGGCCGGCTGCAGCAGTAGTGGCCCTTCAGGTGGACGTCGAGCACTGCGTCCCAGTCCCCTTCCTCCAGGTTGAAGATCGTCCGGTCGCGCAGGATGCCGGCGTTGTTGACCAGGATGTCCAGAGCCCCGAACTCGTCGATGGCGGTCTGAAAGATGTTCTGCCCGCCCTCGACGGTGGCCACCGAGTCGTAGTTCGGCGCCGCCGAGCCACCGGCGCTCCGGATCTCCTCCACGACTTCGTCAGCGATGCGCGAACCGCCGGTGCCGTCCGTCGCGCCGCCGAGGTCGTTGACCACGACGTTCGCGCCCTCTTCGGCGAACTTGATTGCGATGCCCTTGCCGATGCCGCGTCCGGCGCCGGTGACGATTGCCGTCCTGCCTTCGAGGATTCCCATGATCTTGCTGTCTCCGTCGGTTGTCGTGGTCGTTGTCGGGGGCGGTACTTTACGCGACCACGGCCACGCCCTGGCTCACCGCCTCCCGGCCCTCCGCGTTCAGCACCCGGAAGGCGATTTGCCGGGCGCCGCCTGTTTCGCCGGCGGGCTCGTGCTCCACCGTGATCGACGTGCCGGGGATGACCATCGCGGTGAACCGGCCATGCAACCGCTTCAGGCGGGTCGGGTCTCCGTCGCCGTAGGCCCACAGCACCTCGCGCGCGGCGAGGGCCCAGGTGGCGGTGCCGTGGAGGATGATGTCCGGCAGGCCCGCCCGCAGCGCGACCTCGCGTTCGGTGTGAATCGGATTCCAGATCCGGGCGCACTCCGTGTAGACGTGGGGCATCTCGCGGGGCACGAAGATCTCGCTTCGGCTTAGGGGCGCTGCCGTCAGCCGCAGCCTCGCCACGTCGGGCGTCGGCTCGACCTCGGTGTTCGGGCCGTCGGTGGCGACGCCGCGGAAGATCGAGCGCGACCAGGAGGTGACGACGGGCCGGGCCTCGCCGTCCACCGTCTCCAGACAGGTGGTCAGCAGGGCGCCGGCGCGGGTGGCCCGGACGCTCGCGTAGTGGCCGCGGGTGGTGAGCGTGTCGCCTGGCCGGATCGGCCGGTGGAAGTGGGAGTCCTGGCTGGCGTGGACGCCACGCGCGAGTTCGTCCGCGGCGCCCCCGAGGAGGTGGCGCCCTCTGCCGTTGCTGACGACCGGCCACTCCAGGGAGACGCAGTAGGTAGGCGGCGCCGCGATGCCCTCGCCGCGCGCGTCGTCGAACACGGGCTCACGGGTGTCGCCGATGCCGGCGGCATAGGCGAGTGCGTCGCGGACGGTGATCCGGCGCGTTTCGGAGGGCAGTTCGCTGCCGGCGGCAGCGGTGGAGATCGGCATTGCTGGCTCCCGGTGAGGTGGGTTCAGTCGGTGGCGCCGCCGAGGCGCCGTTCGAGATCCTGGAGCCGGTTCTTCAACTCGTCGAGTTCGGCCCGGGCGGTCCCTCCGTCCTTTTCCTGCTGCGTTGCGGCAGTCGAATCCGCCGTTGATGAGTCCGGTGCGGTCGTGCGCGCGGCGTCCGGGCTGCCTCCGCCGCTCCGTCCGGCGCCGAACACGCCCCCGACCTGGCGGGTCATCTGTGCATGCATCTGCTCGGCGATCGCGCGTGGATCCCATAGCCGCATCCAGGACGGGTCGGGCGCGAAGGGGTTGCTTCTCATCGTCTCGCTCACGCGCTCGTAGACCTCGCCGGCGCTCTTGAGGTACCACTGGAAGAAGTCGCGGCCGGCCTGATCGCGGGCCCGCACCAGGTCGCGGAGGAACTCGATCGGCGGCCCCCGGTCGGGGTCCTTGGCTCCGTCGACGATGATCTGGGTCAGCACGTGGCGGGTCACGTCCTCGCCCGTCTTCGAGTCGATCACCTGGATGTCCTCGCCGCTTCGCACCATCTCGGCGACGCCGTCGAGGTTCACATAGCGGCTGCCCTTCGTGTCGTAGAGCCGCCGGTTCTCGTACTTCTTGATGACGATGGGCTTGGTCATGGCTGGAAGTGGTTCATGTCACGGGTGGGGCGGTCGAGCCGCGGTCGCCAGGCGGGGGGGTTGACACAGTGCAGCATAGTGTGCAGGATTCATGCTGCACTGCACAAGGAGGGCGCCGTCTACTGACGTCACCATCGTCGGTGCACCCGTCGAAACAGGCCAGACGAGCCGAAACCACATGGACGTTTCCGACCAAGGATCGTACCACTCAGGAGACTTCAGTATGACGACCAGTACAGCAGCCAGCACGACGAAGAGTGCCGCCCAGGCTTGGCGCGGACCGATGATCGACGCGAACCGTCGGGCGCTCGACTTCCAGAAGCGCGCGTTCGACACCACCTTCGACATGATGGCGCAGATGCAGGAGCGCCGCGAAGAGGCGATCGTCGAGTGGGTTGAGAAGTCCGAGCGGATCCCGGCCGAGGCCAAGAGCCTCGTGCAGGAGTGGACCCGGCTGTTCCAGGGCGGCCGCAGCTCCTATCGCGCCGCGGTGGACTCGAGCTTCGGCCTCGCCAACAGCTACCTGGACTCGCTCGCTCCGCAGACGACCGAAGAGTCGTAGCCGCTATCGTTCCCGCCATGGCCGACGACCGTCGTACCGCCAAGCCCGCGGACTCGCCGCCTGATCCCTTCGCCATGTGGCGCGAGTGGGTCACTCAGTCCGAGCACCAGATGAACAAGGTGTTCAACGACATGATGGGCACCGAGGAGTTCGCCCGCGCGTCGGGAAGCTGGGTCGAAGCGATGACGATGTTCCAGCAGACGATGAACGAGAACGCCCAGCGCTACTTCGAGATGGCGGGCGTGCCGACGCGGACGGACGTGAGCGAGCTCGCGGAGCGTCTGACCGCGGTGGAGGAACGACTGCAGCGGATCGAAGCGCTACTTGCGACCGCCATCGGACGTAAGGAACAGAACCAGCCTGCACGCCCGGCCCGGACCCGTCGACCGCCGTCCGAACGGAGGGTGGCGGAGCAGCCTGAGGCGGCGACGCCCCCTCAGTTGGTTGATGCCGTACCCGCCGGTGCTGATGAGAAGCCCGGCGGCGCAGGAACGGAACCGAAATGACGACAGCGACCGCCGCCCCCAGCGCCGTGTCCACTCCCAGGGCGCAGCCGGCCGGGCCGGTGAACCCGGTGCCCGTCAACATGAGCGGCGTGGCCGAGAGCGTTCGACGGGAGATGGAGCGGACGTTCAGTCGCAGCGTCAAGGGGCTGGAGTACGGGCGATCCGGGCGTCGGCCTGACGCCGAAGGACATTGTCCACAGCCGGGGCACTCTGCGCCTGTACCACTACCGCCCCCGGGTGGACGAGGTCTACCGGACGCCGGTGCTGCTGGTCATGTCCCTGATCAGCAAGCCGTACATCCTCGACCTGGCGCCGGGCCAGAGCCTGGTCGAGTTCCTGCTCGACCGCGGCTTCGACGTCTACATGATCGACTGGGGCACGCCGAGGCCGGAAGACAAGCGGCTGCGACTCGAGGACTACGTGCTCGACTTCATCCCGGAGTGTGTCGAAGTTGTTCATCAGCGCAGCGGCGAACCCGACGTGTCGGTTGTCGGCTACTGCATGGGCGGCCTGTTGGCGGCGCTGTACGCGGCCCTTTACCCCGACTCGGCGTCCGGCGGCCGGCTCCGCAACCTGGCCTGCTTCACGACGCCCGTCAACTACGACGGCATGGGTCTGTTCAGGACCTGGACCGACCCGGCCCACTTCGATGTCGACCGGATCGTCGACCGTCTGGGCAACGTCCCGCCGCAGATGCTCTACGCGTCGTTCAACTTGCTGCGGCCCGCATCCCAGGTCGCCGGTCGGGTACGTCTCTGGGACAACATGTGGAACGACGAGTTCGTCGTGTCCTATCGCCGGCTGCAGCGCTGGGCCGCGGATCAGATCCCCTTTCCGGGCGAGTGCTTCCGCCAGACGACGAAGGAGCTGCAGCAGCAGAACCTCCTGATGAAGGGCGAGTTCCAGCTCGGTGGCCGCGTCGTCGATCTGTCGAACATCCGCGTCCCCTTCGTCCATGTCGTGGCGGAGCACGATCACATCGTGCCGTACGAAGCAGCGCGGGATCTGGTCGGAATGGTCGGCTCCGAGGACAGGGAGGAGATCATGTTGAAGGGCGGGCACGTCAGCCTGGTCGCGGGCCGCAACGCGGTGCGCCGGCTCTGGCCGCGGCTCGAGGAGTGGCTGGCCGAGCGGTCGGTTTAGGACGCTTGCAAGCGATGACGGGGCGCCAGGGAGGGAGGTCCACGTGATGGCTGAACGAAAGAACGAAAGCGGAAGCGATCCCGCTGCCATTTCGCCGACCGGTCGCGTGGCGAGAAGACTCGGCGCCATCGACCTCACGGTGCGCCCGATGAGCGCGGAAGATCGCGCCGCGGTGCTGGCGTTCGCCGACGGTTTGCCGGATCACGATCTGCTCTTCCTGCGCCGCGACATCCGGGATACAGACGTGATCGACGAGTGGACCTCCGAGATCGAGTCGGGCCAGATGGTGACCCTGCTCGCCTTCGCGGACGACGAACTGCTCGGCTACGCCTCGATCGACCGCAGCCACTTGCAGTGGTCCTCGCACGTGGCTGAGATCCGGTGCGTCGTTTCCGAAGTTGCGCGCGGCAAAGGCCTGGGCCGGCTTCTGGTGGAGCAGGCCTTCCAGGCGGCGGTTGCATCGGGCATCGAGAAGCTCGTGGCCCGGATGACGCCGGATCAGAAGGGTGCCGTCGCGGCCTTCGAAGGGCTGGGCTTCGTTCCGGAAGGTCTGATGCGCAACCATGTGCGCGACCTTTCCGGCGAGAAGCACGACCTCCTGGTCATGGGCCTCGACGTGGTCGCCTTCCACTCCACGCTCGAGAGCTACGGCGTAGGCGAGGCGGCGGCCGGCGACGTCGACTGAACTCGCGTCGTTGGGGACTCCCCGGCGCGCGCCTGGCGCGTTACGATCCCGGTCGCCACTGGAGATCAAGCGATCGGTTCCCGAACGCCCGAGGAGAACGAATCCATGCAAGACAACGTCGGACTGATCCTGACCAAGCGCGCCTCCGTGTCGCCGGACATGGAGGGCTTCGTCGACGTGGAGACGGAGCGCCGTTTCACCTTCGCGGAGTGGAACCTGCGCTCGAACCGAACCGCCAACGCTCTGCGCGAACTCGGCGTAGGCAAGGGCGACCGGGTGGCTCTGCTGTTGATGAACAGCGTCGAGTACATGGAGGCCTTCTTCGCGATTGCGAAGATCGGCGCCGTCTGCGTGCCGCTCAACTGGCGGCTGACGCCCGAGGAACTCTCCTTCATCATCCGCGACGCCGGCGCGGAGACGCTGATCTTCGGCGACGAGTTCCAGGCCCAGGTACTCGACCTGATCGCGCGAGGCGGCGGCGACAACGGCACCGCGGTGTCCAGGTGGGTCCATGTCGGCCCGGACGCGCAGCGGCCCGACGGCGCCCTCTCCTACCTGGATGCCACTTCGGCGGCGAGCGACGCGGAGCCCGAGATCCTGGCTCAGGACGACGACCTCCTCTACATCATGTACACGTCGGGAACGACCGGCCTGCCCAAGGGCGCCGTCCACACCCACGAGTCGGCGCTGTGGGCCGGGCTCACGATCATGGCCAGCGCCGACACCCGCTATGGAGACCGCTATCTCGTCTCCCTGCCGCTGTTCCACGTCGGCGCGCTGACCCCGGCCACCGGCAACGTCCACCGGGGCAGCACCAGCATCGTAATGCGGGCGTTCGACCCTGTCGCGACGTGGAAGCTGATCGACGACGAGAAGATCGACGTCATGCTCAAGGTGCCGGCGATGCTCAACTTCATGCTCCAGGTCTACGACCCCGAGCGCTGCAAGCACGAGCGGCTCCGCTGGTGCATGAGCGGCGCCGCGCCGGTGCCGGTCAACCTGATCGAGGCGTACGACAAGTTGGGCATCGAGATTCACCAGGTCTACGGCCTGACCGAAACCTGCGGTCCCGCCTGCCTGATCTCGCCGGAGGACGCGATCCGCAAGGCCGGCTCCACCGGCAAGGCCTTCTTCCACACTTCCGTGCGCGTCGTCGACGACGACGGCAACGACTGCGCCCCCGGCGAAGCGGGCGAGGTTCTGGTCGCCGGCCGCCACATGATGAAGGAGTACTGGAACCGCCCGGAGGCCACCGCCGAAACCCTCGTCGACGGCTGGCTGTACACCGGCGACGGTGCGGTGATGGACGAGGACGGCTTCGTCTACATCCAGGACCGGCTCAAGGACATGATCATCTCGGGCGGCGAGAACGTCTATCCCGCGGAGCTCGAAGAAGTGATCGGCCGTCACCCGAAGGTGCTCGAAGTCGGCGTGATCGGTCGCGAGAGCGAGAAGTGGGGCGAGTCCCCGGTCGCCATCGTCGTCCGCGCCGACGAGAGCCTCGAAGGCCAGGAAGTCCTCGACTTCTGCCAGGACAAGCTGGCCCGCTTCAAGCAGCCGGTCGCGGTCCACTTCATCGATCAGTTGCCGCGCAACCCGTCGGGGAAGATCCTGAAGCGGTTGCTGCGCGAACAGTTCAACTGAGTCGCCGACCCAGCTCCGCGTCGGGCAGGCGGCGACGATCTACCACTGGGGCCTGCACCCGTGGGCGATCTACACCGTGGTCGGTCTGGCGCTCGCGTTCTTCGCCTACAACCACGGCCTGCCGCTGACCCTGCGCTCGGCCTTCTACCCGATTCTCGTCGTTCGCCGTCGTTTCCGTAGTGCGTGGCCTCCACGGCGGCATCAAGGTGCTGTCGGGGGTCAACATGACCCTCGCTCTGGCCCTGTTGCCGCGGTCCTGCTCCTCGTCGGCGGCACGGGCGCGCTCGACGCCTTGCGGGCGATGACCGTCTCGACGGGCCTGCCGTTCACCCTGGTGCTGCTGGCCATGTGCTACAGCATCTGGGTCGGCCTGTGGGCCGCGGTGCGGGAGAAGAAGGGCGTGTGACCGACGCCGTCGAGTCGTTTCGGCGGGGGATGTGCCTCAACCCAGCCGACGGCGTAGCCGTTCGTAGACGTTGTCGCGGCGAGCGACGGTGAGGATCAACAGGACTGTGCCTGGCTGCTCAAGCATGTAGCAGACGCGCCAGTCGCCGACCCGGATGCGCCAGATTCCGGATACGCCGCCGAGCTTCTTCGCGCCCGAAGGTTTGGGGTTGTCCGCGAGTTGCTCGATCGCACGGAGAACTCGCTGAAGCTGAACGCGATCGGCTATGCGCCTGATGTCTCGCTCAGCCCCCTTGGACAGTACGAGCTTGATCGTCAGACTCCAAGATCGCGCTTCACGTCCTCAAGAGGAACGCCGCCGTTCTCCCGATAGTCGGCCAGCGCATCCAGGGCGTCGAGCAGGTCAAGACGATCCTCAAGCGCTTCAAGCATCTCGAGATCGGAGGGCGGTACAAGTGCGGCCACTGTCTTGCCACGCTTCTGGACGGCGATGCGCGTACCTGCCGACTGAACCCGGCCGGTGATACCGGTGACGTTCGCTTGAAGCTCGGCGATGGGGAGGGTGTCGTGCATGGGTCGCACCTCGGGCTGTTCTCGCTTAGAGGATACGCCACGGCGTCGAATCAGGTCGAGTGGACTCGGTTTCTGTTCCTGGCTTGGCTGCGATAGCTGGTGCGGCCAACGGCAGAATCCGTGTGCGAGCCTCAAGCGTTCCTGGCCGGGAACTCCTCCAGGAACCAGTACTCGCCGTCGAGTGCACCGGCCTCTTCGCCGACCGCGGCCGCCTCGGGCGTCGCCATGTAGGCCTCGGCCCTGGCCCTGTCCTCGACTCCGAGGATGAAGAACACCTCGTCGGCCTTGTCGGCTGAACGCCACACCTGCTTGACCGACAGGCCGGCGGCCATGCCGGCCGCCTCCTGCTCGTCGAAGACGCGCTTCCAGTGGTCGATGTCTTTCACGCGGTTCCGTACCAGCAAGACCATTGTTCGACTCTCCTCTTCCGGATCATCCCATTCGACGCGACGAAGAGCGCGCTCCGCTGCGGCGGCGAGGAATGGGTCCAGAGTCTCCATACACGGGCACCCTACTCCTCCTTCTCGATCCACCAGCCCCGAGTCCCGGGCACGAACGCGGTCACGCCCGACGGGCCGAGTTCGACGCCACGCATCCGCTTGCTGAAGCCCCAGGTCGTGCTGTAGTTCCACAGGAACAGGGCCGGCTGGTCGGCCTGGATCTGGGCCTGGAGCTCGCGCAGGAGTTCGGCGCGGCGTTCGCGGTCGAGTTCCACGCGCGAGCGGTCGAACAGTTCGTCGACCTTCGGGTTGCTGTAGCTGTCGTAGTTGCGGCCGTTGTCGATCGCCTCGCTGTGGAAGAAGTTGCGCCAGATGTCAGGGTCGGCGAAGACCTGGTAGGTGTCGACGTGGGCGATCATCTCGTGCTGAATCAGCAGCGGCGAGCGGCTTGCGTTCTCCTGGATCTCCGTGTCGAAGGAGACGCCGATGCGGCGCAGGTCGTCGCGGTAGATGTCGACCATGCGGCGGGCGTCGACGAAGGACTGGGGCAGATTCATCATGAAGTGGAACTGCACCTGCTCGCCGTCGATCTCCTTGTAGCGCCAACCGTCGTCGGGGTTCGACTTCCAGCCCGCCTCGTCGAGCAGCGCGGCCGCCTTGTCCAGGTCGTACTCGAGCGGCTGGACGTCCGGATTGTGGCTCCAGTGGCTGGGCGGGAACATGCCGTTCGAGCGGGTGTAGACGTTCCAGCTAACCTGCCGCAACACGCGCTCCGCGTCGTAGGCGTGGGCCATCGCCCGCCGCACCCGGACATCGCCGAAGAAGTGGTTGTTCCCGCCCTGCTGCCAGCCGATGTAGGCCTGCATCCATCTCGGTCCCCAGGCCTTCACGCCGACCGCATGGAACTCCTCGTCGTTGGTCTGGCTGCCGTGCTGCTGGACGGTCAGCCAGATGTCGTCGAGCTGTCCCTTGCGGAACTGAAGCAGGGCGGCGTTGCGATCGCTGTGGGTCGTGATCGCCTGGCGGCGGATGGGCGGCTTGTCGTGGTGGTAGTCCTCCCAGCGCTCGACGATGATCCGGTCGGCGTGGATCCACTCGACGAACCTGTAAGGCCCGTTGCCGATCCCGAGCTCCCGCAGGTAGCGGTTGTAGTAGGCGCTCGTGCGGAGGGTGGGATCGGCGGCGCGCTCTTCCGGGTTGTTCAGGATGTGGGCGGGAACGACGGGGAAGTAGAGGTTGTCGATTCGGAGCGCCGAGATCTGCCGGTGGACGACGTCGAAGGTGATGTCGTCGATGATCCGGATGTCCTCGATCTCGGCGGCCTTGTACTTGTAGTCGACCGCCGGCACGTTGTCGTCGGCGATCGCCTCCCAACTGAAGCGAACATCCTCGGAGGTGACCGGCGCGCCGTCGTGCCAGCGCATACCGGCGTGGAGCCGGATGCGGTGGACCTTGCCGCCCTCGAGTTCCTCGACCTCGTCGACCATCGCCGGGTTCCATTCGGCGGTGAGGTCCGGTCTGCGGTGCGCGATCGGATCGAAGAGCAGCCGGTACAGGAACCCGTCGGTCCAGGCGCGGATGAACAGGGGGTTCAGCGAGGTGGGCTGGTCGAGCGAGTAGCGGTTGATCGTCCCTTCGGTGTCGGCACGTTCCGGGTCGAACGGCTCGAACAGCGAATCCGGGTTGGAAACGGGATCGGTGCCCGGGTCGTAATCGAACATCGCGCTCCGGGCCGGGCTGGCGGGATTGCCCAGGCAGCCCGTGAGCGACAGGGCGGCGAGCGCGGCGAGGCAGAGGCGAAGGATCACTGGCATTCGGCGGTGCCGGCGCCGTCGAGCTGGACGTCTCGGCCGCAGAACTCCTGTTCGCACATCGCGTGCAGCGTGTCCGGGTCGTCGACGTTGGCCCAGGCCCTTCGGCCGTCGGGCAGCCGGCAGGCGAGATGGGCGAGTGACGGTTCGGTGGTCGGGGCGGCCCTCTTGCCGTACACGGACCGGAACGAAGTCGTCGACTTCGGGGCAACGCCGCCGAACATGACGGCGTAGGACTCGACCTCAGCCGGGCCTGCATAGCCGTTCGTGGCGGTTCGCTTCGGGAGCGCGTGGACTTCCTTCGTGAGGTCCTCGTGACAGTAGGGCCGGTCCGGTTCCGCGGCGCTGTAGACGCCGAACGAATGCTTGGTCAACATGCCGCCGTTCGCGGTCACCAGGCCCCGGCCGCCGTCCGTCTCCCGCAGCAGTTCCGCGGTCCGTGCGATCGAGTGCATCACGTAGCTGTTGAGCGGACCGCCGCCAAAGGTCAAGCCGCCGGTGACGGAGAGCGGCCGCTCGAGGTCGAGACCCAGTTCACGGGCCGCGATCTGGACGGCGCTGGGGAAGCAACTGTAGACATCGACGAGGTCGAGGTCCGCCGCCTCGACTCCGGCGAGCTCCAGGGCCCTGCGGCCCGCGAGCCGGATCGCCGGCGACGAGTGCAGGTCGTTGCGTTCGGAGACGAAGTAGTGGTCGACGGCGTCCGTTCCGCTCACCGGGAAGATCATCTTCGACCGCGGGATGCCGAGCGCCTTCGCGGTCTCGAGCGAGCAGAGGACCAGTGCCGCCGCCATGTCGACCCGCATGTTCGCGTTCATCAGCTTCGTGTACGGGAAGGTAACCGCGCGGTTCGCGGGTGACACGGTGCCGATCTCCGACGCGGTCAGCGGCCGCCTGATCCAGGCGTTCGGGTTTCCCTGCGCCACCCGGTTGAAGCCCGCCCACAACTCGGCGATACGGGCGCGGTGCCCGTCCACGGTCTCGCCGTTCCGGCGCCGCAGAGCGACGCCTGCTGGATACCGTGCGCCATCTCCATTTCGTGCCGGGTCCAGCGCGTGTCGCCGTAGCTCGCGTCGGGGAGCTTCGGAGGATCGTCGTCCTTGAGCCAGTCGAGTTCCAGGTCCGCCTTCGCTGCCCGGCCCATCGTGCGGCCGCATTCCGCGGAACAGAGCACGATGCCTTCGCGGCGGCCGCTCTGGATGTCGAGCGCGCTCTGGTTGAACACCGCCTGCACCTGGTTGCCGCTGACCACCGAGAGCCCGGTCTCGGCGCCGGCAAGGTCCAGCGCCTCGATCACCGTGAGGGCGGGGTTCTGGTAGCCCCATACGCCCTTCATCGCGCGCACGGAGTCGATTCGCCGGCGCAGGCCGGTTGCTCCCGCATCCTCGAGGGCGTTGTTCACGGCCTCGACCATCAACTCGATCGGCGGCCGGGCGTCGGCCGGATCGTCGGCTCGCTGGAGCACCTGGGCGATGCCGACCAGAACGGGAGTGCGTAGGCTCATCGTGTGCTTGCCCTTCAGGGCTGGTAAGGCGCTGTCGAGTTGGGAACCGCGAGCGGCGAGTGTAGCTTGCCCGGCCTCTGCGGCGGCCGCCGAGCGCTGCGCTAACGTAGCCGGGTCTCCTCACCGGTCCGGCGCATGCTCACCAAGCTCACGATCCGCAACTTCAAGCGCTTCGAGGAGGTCGAGATCGATCTGGGCAACCCGGTCGTCCTGATCGGCCCGAACAACTCGGGCAAGACCTCGGCGATGCAAGCCCTGGCGCTCTGGGACATCGGCCTCAGGCGCTGGCGCGAGAGGCGGGCGGGTGGCGCCGCGCCGGAGAAGCGCCCAGGGGTGACGGTGAACCGGCGCGACCTGGTGACCATCCCGGTCCCGAACGCCAACCTGCTGTGGCGGGAGCTCCACACGAGGCACGTTCGCCTCGTCGACGGGCGGCAGCGGACCGACAACATCTGCATCGACGTGTTGGTGGAGGGAACGGGCGACGGGGAAGCGTGGCAGTGCGGCCTGGAGTTCGACTACGCGAACCACGAGTCCTTCTATTGCAGACCCCTGCGCGTCGGCCCGGGTCGTCCGGTGAAGCGGATGCCGATTCCGCAGCCGGCCATGGCCGTCGACGTGGCCTACCTGCCACCGATGTCGGGTCTTGCCTCGGCCGAGACGCGCCTCGATCCGGGCGCGGTGAACGTCCGCATCGGCGAGGGCCGTACCGCCGAGGTCCTGCGCAACCTCTGCTTCCGCATTCACGAGCAGGACGCGGAGTCCTGGGAACGGATGGCGGAGCGGATCGATCGCCTCTTCGGCGTGGAGCTCGACCCGCCCGTGTACGTGGAAGGGCGCGGCGAGATCTCGATGCGGTATCGCGAGCGCGGGATCTGGCTCGATCTCTCGTCCAGCGGGCGCGGCCTGCAGCAGACGCTGTTGATCCTCGCCTACATGTACGCGCATCCGGGCGCCGTCCTCCTCCTCGACGAGCCGGATGCGCACCTGGAGATCCTCCGTCAGCGGGAGGTGTACTCCCTGATCCGTGAGGTCGCGGCGGAGAGCCACAGCCAGATCGTGGTGGCCAGCCACTCCGAGGTGCTGCTCGGGGAAGCGGCCGGTACGGACACGGTGATCGCGTTCGTGGGCAAGCCGCACCGTATCGACGACGGGGGCAGCCAGGTCGCCAAGGCGCTGACCCGGATCGGTTTCAACCAGTACCTGCAGGCGGAGCTCACCGGCTGGGTGCTCTACCTCGAGGGCTCGACGGACCTGGCGATCCTCAGGGCCTTCGCGAACCGGTTGGGCCACGAGGCGGCGGCGAACGCGCTCGCCCGGCCCTTCGTTCAGTACGTCGGTGACCGACTCTCGAGTGCCGAACTGCACTTCCACGGCCTCCGCGAGGCCTGTCCCGGGCTTCGCGGCATCGCGCTGCTCGACAAGCTGCCGGAGAAGGTGGGGGCAGACGACGGCCTGGAGCGGCTCGCCTGGAGCAAGCGCGAGATCGAGAACTACCTGTGCTCGCCGGCGGCGCTCGACGGCTACGCTGCCGACTTCGCCCGGCAGGAGGCGTCGGGTCCGCTGTTCGAGGAATCGGAAGCCGATCGGCACGTGGAGGCGATGCGGGAGTCGGTGGCGGAGGTGGAGAAGACGATGGCCGATCGCGGCCAGCCGTCTCCCTGGAGCGGCGAGGCGAAGGCAAGCTCCGAGTTCCTGGCGCCGCTGTTCGAGACCTTCGCCGCCAACCTGGGCGGGCCGAACCTGATGGCGAAGGCGAACTTCCACCGACTCGCGGAGTTCGTGCCGCAGGAAGAGATCGATCCCGAGGTGGTGGAAAAGCTCGACGCGATCGCCCGCGTGGCGACGGCCGCCGAGGCCGCAGAAGGAGAGTCGTGATGGGGAGCATGTATGTCGGGGTGCGTATGGCCGCTGCTCTCGCTTTCGCCGGCGCGGCGCTTCTGTCCTGCGCGGCGCCGGTGGCCGACGAGCCCGCTGCCACCGACGCCGAGCCCCAGGAGACTCAGCCGAACATCCTGTTCCTGTTCGCCGACGACCAGCGGGCCGACACGATCGGCGCCTGGGGCAACGAACTGATCGACACCCCGCACCTGGATCGTCTGGTCGCCGAAGGGTGGAGTTTCCGGCGCAACTACGTCTTCGGGTCGAACAGCGGCGCCGTCTGCGTGCCCAGCCGGGCGATGGTGCTGACCGGCCGGAGCTGGATGCGCTCGCCGAACCGCATGGAGGGCGTGCCGACTCTGCCGCGGCTGCTGGAGACGGCCGGCTATCGCACCTTCATCACCGGCAAGTGGCACAACGGTGAGGAGGCTCTTCACCGGAGTTTCGACCGGGGCAAGGCGGTCTACCTGGGTGGCATGGCCGATCACACGCAAACGGAGGTCCAGGACATCGAGAGCGGCGGGATGGTGCGGCAGCGGGTGGGGGAGACGTTCTCCAGCGAGCTGTTCGCGGACGCGGTGATCGAGTTCCTCGACGAGCAGGCCTCGGCTGATGAAGGCAGCGAATCGGACCAGCCCTTCTTCGCCTACGTTCCCTTCACCGCGCCCCACGATCCGCGCCAGCCGCCCCCCGAGTACCGGGAGCGCTACTACGAGCGCGACGTGCCGCTGCCTCCGAACTACATGCCGCAGCACCCGTTCGACAACGGCGCGCTGATCCTTCGCGACGAGAACTTGGCAGCCTGGCCGCGGACCGAGGACGTCATCCGCGACCAGGTCGCCGAGTACTACGGCCTGATCACCCACCTCGACGAACAGGTGGGCCGCATCCTGGAAACCCTCGACGAGAACGGCCAGGCCGGGAACACGATCGTCGTCTACGCCGCGGACCACGGCCTGTCGGTCGGCAGCCATGGCCTGCTGGGCAAGCAGAACCTGTACGAACACTCGATGCGCTGCCCGCTGATCATCCGCGGTCCCGGCATCCCGAACGGTTCGACGGATGCCTTCACCTACCTGTTCGACCTCTTCCCGACCCTGCTCGCACAGGGCGCCGTCGAGGAGCCGCCGGGCATCGACGGCCGGGATCTCGCCCCGCTATGGTCCGGCGGCGACCCGACCTGGCGGAAGAGCGTTTTCCTGCCCTACCGGGACGTGATGCGCGCGGTGCGCGACGACCGCTACAAGCTGATCGTCTATCCCAACGTGAACCACCGCCAGTTGTTCGATCTCTCCGAGGATCCCGACGAGCTGGACAATCTCATCGCCGATCCCGAGCACACAGAGACCGCGGTCCGCCTCGAAGCCCTCCTCGAAGGCTGGCAAACCGCCATGGGCGACACCGTGCCGCTCTCAGTCCCCGACCCCGCTCCGCTGCACCGCGATCTCACCGGCACCGAACGCGAGCCCGACCGCTGGCAACCGGAGTGGATCGTGGAGAAGTACTTCGACGCAGCCGCCAACTAGCCGCGGTCCACCGCTCCGGATCCTTTAGAGCAAGGCAGCCGCACCGAGGCCCAGGGCCGAAACCGCCCAGTCCAACGCCGTCCAGCCCGGGAGGGGCCTGCGGGGGTTGGCTCCAGCGGACTTGGAGCGAGCGACGCTCAACGCCGGCTCAGGAACCGATGACCAACCGGAGCGAGCGGAATGGAGTGAGCGCTGCGTTCCCATCGTCCGAAGAGCGCGAACGGCCGCTGGAGCCAACCCCCGCAGGCCCCTCACGGGCGGGTGAGCCCCGCTCAGCGAGCCGATTCGGCCTGCGCTCGGCCGCGGGCGCGGATGCCGGCCAGGCGTTCGCCGACTTCTTCGGGCTTGGGTGACTGGTACATCCGGTTGACCTCGACCTCGTAGTCCATCGCGTCGCCGAGGGTCAGGTCGAAGCCGCGGTCGATCATCCGCTTGTACTGGAACATCACGTCACGCTGGCAGGTCAGCATGTCCGTTGCCAGGGCGCGACAGGTGGGGAGCAGCTCCTCTTGCGGAACGATGCGGTTGACCAGGCCCCACTCGCAGGCCCGTTCGGCCGAGAGGTAGTTGCCGGTCAGGGAGAGCTCCTTGGCGCGCCCGGGGCCGATGGCCCGCGACAGACGTGCGGAGAGACCCCAGCCGGAGAGCAGGCCGACGCGGGCGTGGGTGTCGGCGAAGCGCGCCTCCGGGGTCGCGATCAACAGGTCGCAGGAGAGCGCGATCTCGAAGCCGCCGGTCACCGCGATGCCGTTGATCGCGCCGATCACGGGTTGCCTGAGCGACCGGAGCAGCTTCGGCGGGTCGGCGATCGCCCTGCGCTTCCGGTTGGGATCGCTCATCTCCTTCAGATCGAGGCCGGCGCAGAAGGCGCGACCGGCGCCGGTGAGGATCACCACGCCGACTTCCTCGTCGTGGTGGAGGTCAAGGGTGGTCTGGGCGAGAAGGTCGCGCAGCTCCTCGGAGAGTGCGTTCAGCACGCCCGGGCGGTTCAACGTGAGGGTGGCGATGCCCTCGGACTTCTCGACCAGCAGAACCGGCTCAGACATGGCTCGAACTCTCCCTTGCCTCGTTTTGTGGGTGAGGCATCTTACGGCAGCCCCACGATTCCTCGGCTTCGCCTGAGGCATCCTGGCCCAACCGATCCTCTCCAGGAGCCTGCGCCGCAGAGTCTCACGGGTGTCGTTCCGCGGCGCAGGCTCCTGGAGCGGGGTAACCTCTTGCGGATCTGAGTGAGGGAGGTGGCGATGCGACGAAGACTCGTTGACGGAGCGG